>CAWDQS010000205.1:0-15603 GCA_963804295.1 uncultured Acidobacteriaceae bacterium | reverse complement strand
CATCATGCCGGAGTTCGAGCTTTCTCACCGAGTGCACTCTTGCTGTGGTTCGCCCTTGGCGCCGCACTCTGTGCTGAAACTCCAGCACCATGACGCCGCTCATCAGCTTGCCGGCGCCATCATCGTACCCGCTTCGGATTTCTTTGCCGCCATTCCCGCCGGCGACAGCAACGACGGCCGCTTCCCCAGGGCGTTTGGTTCTTCAACAACAGCACCCTCAACATGAGCGTCGCCGGCGACGTGACAGCAAAGGTTCCAGTGCGGGAAGCCGGCGTCTATCACCTCTTTGTGCGCAGCATCGGAACGGCGGCCAGCTCCTTCCGCGTAAAAATCGACAGCAAGGAAGACCCCGGCACGTATGGCCATGGCGCTCTCGCATGGCAGCAGGGCGGCGATTTCACGCTCAAGCCCGGCGTTATCGAGATTCGCCTTGCATCCATCGTTCCCAGGCCGTCGCTGAATGTTCTGGTGCTCACCAAAAATTCCAACTTCAAAGAATACGACCTGAAGGCGCTGGAACTGCCGCCGGAGGTCAAGCTGCTGCATGAATACAAAATCGAGCCGCCGAATATTGTAAAGTTCGGAGATATCGATGGCAGCGGCAAATTCGCCATCCTCGACATTACCGGCGACTATTCCACCATCATGTATTCCAACGACGGCCGCGAACTGTGGCGCTGGACTGCCCCGCCGGTGCAGCCAGGCTCTCCGCGAGGCAATGAAGCAGGGGCCATTTTGTGGGACTTCCATCACACCGACCGCGACGAGCTGGCCCACTGGCGCCTGATCGACGGCAAGGAGTGGCTGGTGCTTTGCGATGGCCGCACCGGCGAGATTATAAAAAAGGTTCCCTGGCCCGCGCCGCCCTTCCCGCATGTTGCCAACAACTATCGCATGGCGGTGGCCAAGTTCCACATGGACTCCGGCGGTCCGGATACGCTTCTGGTCTTGAGCGACACCGGCGGCCTAATCAGCCTGACAGCCTACGACAGGGACCTGAACCAGCTTTGGCAGCACAGCGAACCGCGCGAAAAAGATTACTTCGGCCACTACATCTGGCCATTCGACGTGAATGGCGACGGCGTTGATGAAGTTTGTATCAGCCATCTTTGCCTGGACGCCAACGGTAAAGAAATCTGGAACAATGCGAAGTACTTCCAGAAGAACAACGACCACATGGATTCGATGGAATTTTTCGATATCAATGGCGACGGCAAGGCTGAGCTGCTGACCAGCCAAAGCGATGACGGCACGCTGGCCTACAATGCGCAAACCGGCGCCATACTGTGGCAGAATCTCTCCGACCACTCGCAGCAGATTACCGCCGGCTACATCCTCGCCAACTCTGCCACACCACAGGTTGTCACCAACGGCCGGACCTACATTGCCATGCCCCGGCCGCCAGGATTCGTTCCCGGACAACCCTTCAGGAGAACGGCTCCGCCCACGGACGAGATCGCCGTTGGCGGCGGACTAGGCGCACAGCTTTATTGGTTTAACAATAATGGAAAACTGCTGGAAACCTGGCCGGCACATCCGCTTTTCGGCAATCCGAATTTTGTGCGCGGCGATTGGTATGGCAATGGCAAGCGCACCTACTTCTGGTACCGCTTCAAGCTGGAGCCGGACGGCAACGCCACGCTCTTCTTCAAGGGCGAGGTCTACCACATGTTTGACTTTGACCACACCGGAGCGGAGCAGGTCATCACCCTCGACGGAGGCACGATGCGCGTATATGGCAACTCAAGCGTTGTCCCTCACCCAGTCAAGCGAGACGCGGAATATCGCCGCGTCATCGCCAACCACACGCACTACTAAGGCAGTCTCCATTGCAAGGGTTCGTGGGCAAGCATGGGGAAGCGCTCGCCCCAAAGCCGGTACGTTGTTAAAATCGAAGCTATGCCGCTGACCCGCCAACAGGCTCTCGACTACTTCCACTCCCCCGACCTGATCGGGCTGGGCTTCGAGGCTGACGCCGTGCGCCGCCGCCTGCACCCCGAAGGCGTGGTCACATACATCATCGACCGCAACATCAACTACACCAACTTCTGCACCGAGTACTGCACCTTCTGCGCCTTCTACCGTCCGCTGACCGGGGCGCGATCAGACGAAGGCTACATTCTCGACTTAGATGTCATTTATGACAAAATCGCCGAGACCCTTGAGATGGGCGGCACGGGCGTACTGATGCAGGGCGGCATCCATCCCGACCTGAAGATCGACTGGTTCGAGCGGCTCTTCAGCGGCATCAAGCAGCGCTTTCCGCAGATCTGGCTGCATTGTTTAACAGCCTCGGAGATTCTGGCCATTGCCAAATACTCCGGCTTACCACTGCGCGAGACGATTGTGCGGTTGCGCGCGGCGGGCCTGGATTCCATTCCCGGCGGTGGCGCGGAGATTCTCGATGATGATGTCCGGCGGCGCATCGCGCGCATCAAGTGCAACACCGAGGATTGGGTCAGCGTGCATCGCACCGCGCACCAGTTGGGGATGCGTACTACGGCAACGATGATGTTCGGCGTGGGCGAAACATTCGATCAGCGTATTAACCACTTCGAGGTTGTGCGGCGCTTGCAGGAGGAGACCGGCGGATTTACCGCATTCATTCCCTGGAGCTTCCAGCCGAAGAACACGGCGCTGGGCGGACGCGGCTGGGAAGAAGCGACCTCGGTCGAGTACCTGAAGGTGCTGGCTATCGCGCGACTCTATCTGGAAACAATCGAGAACGTGCAGGCAAGCTGGGTGACGCAGGGATTGAAAGTGCTGGAGTTAGGCCTCCACTTCGGCGGCAACGACGTGGGCTCGGTGATGCTGGAAGAGAATGTGGTGAAGGCCGCGGGAACGTCAAACTGCACCACGGAAGAAGAGCTGCGCAGAATCATCCGCGACGCAGGATTCAAGCCGGTGCAGCGGGACACGCTTTATCGGACGATGTTCTTAAGTTAAAATCGCCGCTCGATTCAGTGGAGGTTCGATGATTCATTTAATAGGCGTAGATCACTTCCGTGCTCAGAGAAAGAAGCGGGGGCTTGAGCTGACGGAGATACAGCGCCAATACCAGTCCCTTGTCGAATCGGTTATCCAATCTATACATCCCGATTTACTCGCAGAAGAGGATCATCCCGACTATCTTGCCGAGGATGGCGCTGAATCCATTCTTTATGCAGTTGCGCAATCCCATGGCATCAAGCACACCTTCATTGAGGCGGATCGCGCCACGCAAAAGAAATTAGGTTACAAAGATTTCGGCATGATTTACGAGTTGCTGATTCCAGAAGGCAATCCGTCTGAAAAGGCCGCTATTGCACATAAGCTCGCACATCAATTCCCAATTCGCGAGAGATTCTGGATACAGGAACTCGGCAAGTCTTCCGCGGACAACATCCTTGTTATTTGCGGTGACCTTCATCTCCATACATTCACTACAATACTTATCGCGTCAGGAATACCCTACAGCATTTACGCCGAGAAGATTGGAGTCGACTTGGCAAACAACATCGAATACGAAGGCCTGAAGTACGCACTTGATCACATGATGTTTGGAGAAACCGATTGTTTTTGCCTTAAATAAGATTCACATCACTAATATGGTCAGAATCCTCTTGTGAACGGCAGGTGGAAGCCAAGCGCGAAGCTGCCGCAGGGGTGGTAATTCCAAAAGTGCACCCGTAGAAGGAGCAACATACCGGTTGAAGGCCTATGAGCCAGAGATGTTATTTTATGCTGCAACAGGCAAACTCCGGCAGTGCGTTATACACGTTGCGGCCCAAATATATTACGGTTCCGGCAATGAATGATGCCGCCTGCGCCATCACGCTACCGGTTGCCGATCACGCACCCGCAAGGACGCATACAGAATTGTGCACGCAATGAAACCCGTGAGCGCTTTTACGGAACAAAACAGGCCGTAATCTCAGAGGTTCACTTCCGAAAAGGAATGAAGGCATCTCGGAAACTACGGCCCGTTTTTCACTGCTATCGCCAACCCGCAAAGCGGCTTTTATAAGTCATGCGGGCTGGCGGGGCTTGCCCTCCCGTTAGTCGTTGGGGAAGAGATTGGCGAAGATCGCATAGGCAGAGGCGATATCAACCTGCGCCCAGAAGCGATGGAAGTGGAATATCGGAGCCGGTCCGGTTCCGGCAACATACGCCGCAACCGCGGGGTAGGCTGGATCCAGCTTGTACTTGCTCCGGATGCTGAGGAAGGTTGAGCTGGAATTGATGGGATCGCCATCCGGCATGACTCCCGTCCATCCAGCGGGGATGTAAATCGGCGTATCGAACTGGTTGTAGGTGGTGCCCGTCTCCGGAGCTGACAGTCCGATGGCGTCGCGGTCGTTTGCCCACACATCGTTCAGCAGAGTCACCGCCAGGTTATAGGACGGCATGTCTTGAGCACCTGTCCACTGCTTGGTCCCCGCGCTGTAGTAGAGCAGAACCTTGCAGAGAGAACCGGTCACACCCACATCCTGAGAAAAGGCCGTAATCCTCACGGTCAGTCCGGCGTTGAAGGCAGTGCCCGGCGTCCAATTCTGGGTGGTTGCATTCCAGTTGAGAGCGGGCTGTCCGCTCCATAGCAAGCTGGACGGGATTGAATAGGTCGTCCCGCTTGTGGAAGTGTTGGCTTCTGCCCACGCAATCCATGGATCCAGGATGATCTTGGCCTTCGGATCGCCGGTTACGTAATAGTATTCGGCAACGCGCTCCATCGACCAGGCCTGGAATCCGAACCACTGATTGCTGGGCGGGTTGTCGTAGGACGGTTCCGCGATGTAGGACATTCCATAGAAGGTTGGGGTGTTCGCCGGAGGAACTGCGTACTGTCCGCCCCATGCGGTTTCGTCCGCATTACTGCCGCCGCCCCAACTGTTGGTTGCGCCGCCGGCAATGGCGCCATTCGACGACTGCAGCCAGCGATAGAACTCGAGCTGTCGCTCAAGGCCGGTGGTCCAGTCCGTTTTTGCTGTTGGCGAAGCCGGAGCCAAAGTGGTTGTAAGCGCATAGGCTGCCAACGGATTTTGATAGCCAAAGTGAACGTCGCTCGATCCGATGCGCCAAGCCCAATTTCCATCCGCCGGCAACGCGCCGCCCCAAGCGTAATACCAGGACAACAGGTATGCGGAAGATTCTTTCTTGCCGGTGTCACCTGCGCAATTGAGACTCTGGCAGCCCTGAACTTTGAAGTACTTGTCAAAGAACGAGTAGCGCAGATAGTCACCCAGTTCCGAGGCCAGAGGGGTCAATGTAGCTACCTGACTGACGGCGGCCGCGCCTTGAGTGGAAGCATACTGTTGCGCCCAGTAAACAGCCTGGATGGCGCGCGCATCGGCATCCGGGGCATCGGTGTACTTCCACTGCGGCGTGTATGGGCCGGAGGTGAAGAGGCTCAGATAACCGCCATTGCTGGTGTCGCCCCACTTGAAGTTATCCCAGCATGGCTGCGGAACTGTCAGCCAGACTGACTCCTGCGGCCCGCGCTGATAGGAGTTGAGGCACGACGGCTTGGATGTTCCATCCTCTTGCTGGCCGTAACCGTACCAGTTGTCGGAGTCAATGATCCAGTGAGCGCCGTAGATTTCCCAGGTGTTGTAGGTTGTGTGCAGCTCATTCGCAATTGGATCCTGGCCAACCGGCACTGAAGCGTTTAACTGGGAAGGATAGTCACTCGGGCTATCCCACGTTGGACCATAAGTAGCCGGAGTACCGGGGGTATAACCACTTGCGGTCGGCTGGTATGCAATTGGGATCATATTGGCTGCAAAACTATTCCATGCTGTTTGCATACTGCTGTAGTTCCCCAGGAAATTGCCTTCCAATGCTTCCAGCCAGATGTAGTAGCTGTAAGTCTCGGATACCGTCTCATGGCCGTAATCGGGAGCTTCCACGATCAGCGTCTCTACCGAGTGGTAAGGGACGCCTTGCGGGCTGAAGTACCCGTTTGAAGCGTTGTGAATTCCGGCATAGAGTTCCTGGAAGTATCCCTTGTAGAGAATGCAAAGGGCGCCTGTGCAGCCGGTGGTTGTTTCCGGCGTCACCTCGAGTGTGATGGTAATAGCTACTTGGGCAAGTGTGCCGGAGGTTCCCGTGATTGTGATTGGATAGCTTCCGACTGGCACGGCGCAGCCCACAGTGAATGTAAGTGTGCTGTTTGTGGCCGTCGGGTTTGGATTGTATCCCAAAGTTACATTGGTGGGTAGTCCGGAGGTCACGAGCGTTACAGTGCCGGTGAAGGTGCCTATATCTTTCACCGTGATGACATCTGTGTTCGAGCCGCATTGCGGGATGGGCAAAATTACCGGCGATGCGCTCAATGAAAAGCCCGATGGCGGCGCCTGCGTCACAATCAGCGTGATGATGGTGGTTGCGGAGGACGATCCGGAGACGCCGTGAATAGTGATTGGGTAACTGCCGACAGGGACAGACGAAGCCACCGTGAAGGTCGCCAAGCTGTTCGTTGTCGCCGGGTTGGTGCCAAAGCCGACCGCGACTCCGGTGGGCTGGCCCGTCGCCGTCAGCGTCACGCTCCCGGTGAACGGAGCGAAGTCCGTGATCGTAAGCAGGTCCGTGCCGCTATTTCCCTGAACGACCGTCACGGTCGGCGACGCCGGCGCAAGCGTGAAGCTGCCGCCAGCCTCGGTGATGTTGAAGGGCTGTGTGCTCGGGCATTTCGCAGCGTTGGTGTAGGTCGCCGTATACGTGTTGACGCCGGCAGTCAGCGCAATGGCGTTGAGCTGGCGCATGTTGGAGGTGAATCCATTGGGGCCGGTCCAACTCCACGTACCGCTGATAGGCTGTGGGCCAAGATTCACCGTGGCCGCGGCAGGTACGCTCGCCGTTGAGGCCTGTTGCCATGCCCCTCCGTTCACCTGCAAGTAGGGCGTGATCGCGGTCGGAATGCATGTGCCGCCGCTTACGCTCACCGCGATGGTGGTGGAGGCGCTCAACGTGCCGGAGATGCCGTTGATGGTCACCATGGCCGGCGTAGTGGTGGCCGGAGCCGTGGCGCTGGCCGTGAGCGTCAGGATGCTGGTCGCTGTCGCGGGGTTGGGAACGAAAGCTGGAGTCACTCCGGTGGGCAGGCCGGTAGCGGTCAGATTGACGCTGCCACTGAAGCCGTTCATGCCATTGATCTGAATGCTATCGGTGACGCTGCCGCTCGGAGACAGAGTTACGCTAGAGGGCGTGGCCCCTAGCGTGAAGCTTTGCGTCTTAACGCCGTTGCAGGGCACGCCATTGAGCGCGAAGTTCGCCGGAATGGTGTTGGCCACGTTGTTCCACGTGCCGTTGAAGCCGACAGAGGCAAGGCTTCCGCCGGCGGGGATGGCGCCATCATAACTCAGGTTGGTCACCGTCACATTGGCGCCATTCTGCGTTATGTTGCCGTTCCACAGGCTTCCGGAGGGGATGGTCTGGCCATTGGCGAATGTCCAGGTCAGCGACCAGCCGTTGATGGCGGTGGTGCCGGTGTTGCTGATGGTGAGCGCCGCGCCGAAGCCGCCCTGCCATTGGTTGGTGATGGTGTAGCCGACGTTGCAGGCCAGTTGAGCTGATGCCGCCGTCGTCAAAAGGGTGAGAAGCATTGCCGCGAGTACTGAACAGTACACGCTCAATCGACGTGCAATATGCTGCACGCGGGAGGAATTGAACGGCTGAATCATGGTTTCTCCTTATGCGCCATGGCGCCCACCCCGTTTCAAAGAGTGGGCGCCATTTCAATCTGTGTTGGCGGCATCGTTATGCTGCTGTTGATAAAAGTTATTGGCAGGGAGTGTTATTGACCGCGAAGCTGGTCGGCACGGCGTTGGTGGTGTTGTTCCAGGTTCCGTTGAAGCCCACCGAGTTCAGGCTGCCGTTTGCGGGGATGCTGCCGTCGTAACTCAAGTTGGTTACAGTGACTTTAGCCCCGCTCTGCGCAACATTTCCGTTCCACAGGCTGCCGGCCGGAATCGTCTGCCCGTTGGCGAAGCTCCAGGTCAGCGTCCAACTGGAGATCGCCGTCGAGCTTGTGTTCTGGATGTTCAGGCTCGCTCCGAAGCCGCCCGGCCACTGGCTGGTAATCGTATAAGAAACGTGGCAGGAGAAGCCGCCAATGGGAGCTACAACCAGATTGAAGGAGGTCGTGCCTGGAGTCAGCCCAGTTGCGGTTCCGGTGACGGTGATCGGATAGGTTCCAGGAATTGCAGTTGAAGCCACCTTCAGTGAGAGCGCGCTGGCTCCCGTGGTTGGGTTGGTGGCGAAGGTGGGAGTTACGCCAGCAGGCTGGCCGGAGGGGGCAAGAGTTACCAATCCTTTGAAGGTTCCTAAATCATTGACCTGGATATTCTCAACCCCAGTTGCTCCCTGAATAACCGTCAGAGGCGACGGCGAAGAGGAGAGCGTAAAGCCGGAACCGGCAGTGACATTGATTGGGATGACAAAGCTTACTGTTCCCGCGGTGGTGGATGTTCCAGTCACGGTGATCGAGGCCGATCCTGACGGAACCGAGCTGGCGACTGACACGGTGAGCGTGCAGCTACCAGGACCGGTAATTGGATTCGTGGGACCGCAGGCACCCGTAACACCAGTCGGCGAACCGACAGCGGAGATAGTGACAGGCCCGGAGAAGGCGCCCGTGTCCGCCACTGTGATAACGTCGGTGGCGCTGCCGCCTTGCGGAATGTTCAGGCTGAGCACGGAGGGCGTGAGGGTGAAGCCGCCAGGATTACCGTTTGTGATCAACAGATTGAAGCTGGTCGTAGCGGCAGGCAGGTTCCCCGATGTTCCGGTGACGGTGATTGGGTAGGTTCCAATAATAGCGTTGCTGCCGGCCGTGAAGGCCAGCGTGCTATTCGTGGCTGTGGGATTGGAGCTGAAGGCAGCAGTCACGCCAACCGGAAGAGCCGAGTAAGCAAGATTCACCAGGCCTGTGAATGTGCCCGTGTCAGTTACGGTGATCAATTCGTTACCTTTGCCATTCAGCGGCACCGACACCGAAGCCGGCGACGAAAGACTGAAGCCGCCTGAGCCTGGGATGACAATTGTGAGCGGCGCCGAATTCGTGACCGCGCCGTCGGTTCCGACCATCTTGACGTTGGTATATGTTCCAGAGGGAGTGGATGTCTGGGCGTTGAAATTCACCGTGATTTGCCCGCCGGGCGAATTGACCGACGATGGCGCGAAGTTGGCGTTTGTGTTCGGAGGCAGGTTGGCTGCGCTCAGAGATACGCTCCCTGTAAGCCCGCCAACATAGGTGACCGTGATGGTCGCGGTGGGATTCGTCCCCGGAGGCAAGTTAACCGTTGTTGGAGTTACCGAGATCAGGAAGCCAGGCGCGTATCCGACTACAAGGCTCAGCGGAACGGACTCAACCGTCCCATCGCTGGCTGTTCCGGTCACGGTCAATGGATAAGTTCCGGGAACGGCCGAGGCAGAAACCACGAATTGGAGAGAACTACCCGCGGAGCCGGTGACAGTAACAGGATTGAAGGTCGCAGTAACATTAGCAGGCACGCCGCTGATGCTGAATGTAACGGTCCCGTCAAAGGTGCCGTAATCGATCACTGAAACACTTGTAGTTGCGGTCTTCCCCTGCACCACAGTCACAGTCCCAGGGGTTATGATACGGAATCCATTGCCGATCGGAACTGCCGGATATGCGTTCTGGACATCCATGGCGAACTCAGTGATCCAGAAAGTACCGGCCGGGGGTGAATTTGGTATCGCCCCTGTCAACTGGCCGTTGGCCAGCTGATTTGAGTGTGCTGGATCACAGTTTTCGTCGGCGTTTTCGCCGGCTTTCCACTGCGTGCTGGGCGGATAGACACCGCCGCCATTGTAGGTGCCGTCCGATTCTCCCGGCGGCTTGACCCAAACGTAGGCTTGGAGATTGCTGAAATACCCGGGGTTCACTGTGGGCGGAACGCCCAGTCCCTGATTCTCCTGGTTGCACCACTGGCCCATGTCGTCCCGCTCGTCGATCTTCGTCTCGTCAACAAAGGTATCGATGACGCTGCTGGTGCCTGGGCCCGTTGGCCGCAGCGGGCCGCCCCAACCATTGCGCGAGGTATCGATCAGCATCCCGAGCGTGGAGGGGAAACCGGCTGCGATAAGGCCCGCGTCAAATTCCGCGGCATAGTCTTCCTCATCGATTTCGGGGTTGAACTGATAGAAGGTGCCAGAACAGACCTCGGGACTGGCGCAGAGCGTGCCGGTGCCGACGGTTGGGCCGGGGGGTTCTGTAAACCCAACCATGTACGGTTCCTTGGTTGGACCGTAATTGGCCGTATTGGTGATGAAACCATCAACGCTGGCAAAGCCGGCAGTCGTTCCCTTGGCCACATTGGCGAAGAAGGGGAAGGCGATGGTTGAATTGGCAGGCCAGCCAAGCCATCCATGATGCCCAATATCCAGGTAGTTATAGACATTGGGGAGGGTGTGGAATTGATTGAGCGCGTACTGGATGCCCAGCACATAGACGCCTTCAAGAGAAGGTTGCTGGCTCGTACTAACGGTCTGACCGTTATTCGCCGCAATACAGTTGTTGAGCGTAAAGCTCAGCCCGGTGTTGGTGATCATATTCGGAAGCGAGTCGTCCTCGATCACCAGCACAAAGCGGATATTCGGGTTGTTCTTGTATGCCGCAAGGATGTTGTAGATGGGAGTGATGTAATCGTTCTCGTACTCCTGAATCCCAGTACCCGTCAGCGGTGTGGTGCTTCCGATGGGCGTGTCGCCGCCTGCAATGCTCAGTTCGCCGTTGGAGGCCAGAGCCGCGCAATCGCGATCAGGCAGATCGTAAATGACCAGCTGAACCACGACGGGCTCGCTGCCTTTCTGCTGGGCAAGCGCTGCATTGATATGCCCCTGGAGGCCCAGACGGCCGCTGTTCAGCGTGCCGCCGTAAATAGCATTGATGTGGTCCATCCAGACGAATGTCGGATAGTTTGCGACGGTGGCCATCTGCTGGGCAAGCGTGGAGCCTGCAGGTTCAGCCGCAATCGCAGTTCCGACTTCGGCGGAATAGTCCGGGCTGGCGTATACCGTGGCGCCAACGTACGGATTTGTAACATGCGTCACCTGGGCAAATGCGCTCGGCAACATTGTTGTGAGTAATACTGCCGCGAGTACCATTAAGTACGCGCTCAATCGGCGAACTTGTGTCCGCCAACAGGGGGGATTCAACTTGAGAGACATGGTTTCTCCTTCACATCAGATGGTCCAGCCGCTTCACTTAAGACAGGAGCGCTTTCGCGAAATGATGACGCTATGAATGCCTGCTTTTTATCAGCAGGAACCAACGGCCTGAGCCTCTGACTGAGGTTGTGCAGGCTGCCGTCTATGAAGAAGGAAAATTGGATTCTCGGAGAATAGGCTGAACTCAGTCTTCTTGAGACACCTGGAGGCAATCAACCATGTCGCGTTCTCTCACAAGCGAAAAACTTGCAAGAAAACTGAATGAAGGGGAAAAACCTAAACGATAAAAAGCAACTGTCATGCATCATTAACATTCCAGGGAAGGTCTTGGGGAATGTTACGAAAGCGTCACTCTTGAGTGGTTAATAAAACCAATGGTCTACTGTTGTCAAGTTCCATAGGTAACATAATATAGTTACCAGACTTACTCGTTGGCGGAGTTCCTTACCGGTGAGGTCGATCCAGCGGTCACATGAGAAGGTGCGTCTCAAACAAATTGCAACGACTAAGGAACGCTACACCCGCCGTGGAGAGGGATTCAAGTCGTCAAATAAGTCTATATATATCAATGTGATGAAAATTTCAAAGTTAGATATCCCCCCAATGTACCCCCAAGGGATGACCAAAGAGGGTCTAAACGGTGGATTTGGGTCGATCCTGTTCGATGGCCAGTCGTCGCGCTTTGGCCTGTCTCCTTGTACCTCTTATGATGCAGTGATGCCCTCAGGCCGTGCGTAAGGGGTGGGAGTGGGACACCTGCGCTCACAGCCCCAAGCAGCCCGCCGGCTGCTTGGGGCTTTTCCGGAACGGGTGACGCTGCGTTCAGGGCCGACCATGCAAACGCAGAAGAGTCAAGTTTCTCCATTTCCACTCTGCGTTGTAAGGGAACTGCCGAAATGGCGACTGGAGATTGCCGTCGAAACTTCTCTATATAGGGCCTAACGGAGAACGCTCTCCATTTCCATTGCGGTAAAGAATCTTGCAAATTTACGGGGAAACTCGCCGCAGTTTGCTGGTTTATATCACGTAAGTTGTTTATTATAAATAACATGGCGGAGGGAGAGGGATTCGAACCCCCGGTGCCCTTGCAGGCACAACGGTTTTCAAAACCGCCGGTTTCAACCGCTCACCCATCCCTCCGCAGTGGTCATCTCACTGAATTGTAACCCAGTGTCGTATTCTGGCTCAGTAACGCGAGCGGCTTTCCTTGAACTCTGCTCCGCCAGATCACAGGCCGGCGTTGTATCAACCCTCGCAGCAGCATATTTTCAGCTTCCCGAGCCAACTTTGCTTGAGCCACGCACACACAGGTGGTATTTCTTCGTTCCTGACAAGGCGCAGAGCCGGTAAAAAGTTGGCCTGAATACTAGCTTGCGGGATTAGAAAAACTTCATTTACGACCTCGCAAAATGGAAAAAACACTCAGTATTGGTCTCAACTATCTCCAGTAGATTCAATTCAAATTGTTCTAATTACTACAATCCAGCTTGCGTCTTAATGCAACTTCATCTCATGCCGATAACTGCATTGAGGAATTCAAAGAAATGTCTACTGTTGCTTTACCGGGCGAATTGCTACAAACCAGGCATTCCCGAGTTTCCGAACTGGTAACCGCGCGTAGAATGAAGATTTTCTTTGCGCTGTTTTTCTCGGTAGCAGGTTTCTATGGGATTTTCTCAGAGCATGAGTATATCTCGAGCAGTGATGCTGTCGTTTCCGCCTATGTGCTCGACGTGCGGACGCCGATTGAGGGCCAGGCGACTGGTGTGCCGCTCGCGGCTGGCGGAATGGTGGTCAAAGGGCAGGTTCTGGCACGGGTGGTAAATCCGCTCAACGACCAGCGCGGCTTTGACGAACTTAAAGCAGAGCAGGTGCGCGCGGAATCGTCCGCCGAGGCCTTGAAGCGCGAGCGCAGCGAGCTCTACGCCGAGAAGAAGCAATTGGAGAGCCGCACGGGAAAATTTCTGGGCGCCGTCAATCAACGCATGGGCGAGCAGATGGTTGCTTCCGAGCGCTCGCTGGGCGCGCTGATGCAGAGCCTGAACCAGGCCACAGCCGATTTGCGCCGTGGCGAAAAGCTGCATCAGGCGGGGATCATGGCCGATGCCGACTATGAAAAACTGATTTCGAACCAAGCGGTCTTGAGTGAAGAGGTGGCAGAGGCTCGTGCCGCGCTAGCCACAGCTAGAACTGAGGCGGCGGCAGCCAACCGTGGAATCCTCTCTGAACCGGGGACGAATAACGATGTGGCCTATTCCCAGCAGCGCACGGATGAGATCGCTATCCGGCTAGCCGAGAATGCGCGCCAACTCTCAACGGCCGAGGCAGATGCCCAGCAGGCGAGCGACGCAATTGCGCGCGAGTGGGCGCGCGCGCAGGGCATGAGCGCATCGCTGATCACCTCGCCGATTGCCGGGCAGATCTGGCGGCTCAACACCATCAATGATGAGCATGCCGGCGCGGGAACCTCGGTCATGTCGCTGATCGATTGCAGCCGCGAGTTTGTGATCGTGGACATTCCCCAGGAGCGTATTGCCGACATTCAAGTCGGGCACACGGCCTATCTGCATCTCACCGGCGAGAGTGAAGAGCGCCAATCCCAAGTACTCTCCGTGGAGAGCGACCCGCAGACGGACTATGACCACAAGCTCGCGGCCTTGCCCTACCGCGAGCCCAACAGCAAGCTGGCTACGGTGATTCTCTCGCTCGGCCAAGGCGGCAATGACCCGGCGACGGCCACTTGCGCAATCGGACGCAATGTTCGCGTCAGAATTCCCACCAAGCCGAGCAACTACGTCTCACGCTGGCAAAGGCATATTTTCTGATGAAGCGCGCAAGGCCGAATCTGCTGCAGTCGCGGTGCAGAGCCTCGGCTCACGCAACTGATTAAGCACGGAAAGCAGCCATGAACCTCCTCGTCACCTACATTCCGCTCTTGTTAACAGTAGGCTTTCTCATACTGCTGTTTGAGCTGGCTGGCGACAAGGCCTGGTGGGCGCGCATTGCTGCCTCGGTCGCCTGCACATTTTTAACGCTTCGCTACATGTACTGGCGGATTCTCTTTTCACAGCCCGATCACCAATCGCTCCTGCAGAGCGCCTGGTCTCATCTCTTCCTGGCCATCGAGATCGGAACACTTGTCAGTTCCATGCTCGTCTACTTCTTTATGTCGCGGACACTCTCCCGCTCCGCGCAGGCGGATGCGCACCAGTACTCCCCGCTGCACAAAGCGCCGGTGGATGTCTTCATCGCCACCTACAATGAGCCCAAAGATGTCATTGAGCGGACCATGGTGGGCGCGCTGGCCATTGACCACGATGACCTGCGTGTCTGGATTCTCGATGACGGCAACCGCGCCTGGGTAAGGGAACTGGCGGAAAAACTCGGCGTGCGCTACATCAGCCGCATCAAGGGCAAACATGCCAAGGCCGGCAACATCAACAACGGCGTGCGCATTGCCATGGAGGAAACGCGCAAGCCGGAGTTCTTCCTGGTTCTCGACGCGGATTTCGTCCCCTCGCGCCGCATTCTCATGCGCGTGCTCGGCCTTTTTGACGATCCATCCATCGGCATTGTGCAGACTCCGCAGCATTTTTTCAATCCTGATCCGCTGCAGATCAATCTACTCTGCAATTCCGTATGGCCTGACGAGCAACGCTTTTTCTTCAATGTTCTTATGCCTTGCAAGGATGCATGGGGCGCCGCTTTCTGCTGCGGCACCTCCGCTATCTTTCGCGCCCGGACCTTTGTCGAGTGCGGCGGCATGGCCGTTGAAACCGTCACGGAAGACATGCTCACCAGCTTCAAATTCGACGAGCATGGCTACCGCACGATCTTCCTCAACGAGCGGCTCTCGCTGGGACTGGCGCCGGAGTCTGTTGTCGATTTTATCTCCCAGCGCAGCCGCTGGTGCCTCGGCGCTGTTCAGCAAATTTACACGCGCTGGAACTTTGCCGGGCGCGGCAATCACTCACTTATCAATCGCCTGGCCTTCTTTGACACCATCCTCTATTGGACCACTGGCGCCGCTTTCAAAATCATGTTGATCAGTGCTCCGATGATTTACTGGTTCACCGGCACCGCCGTCCTCAAAGCCACAGGCGCTCAGATCGTTTACTGGATGGCCCCGGTCTTCATCGCCAACCTTATCTATATGTACTACCTCGCCGGCAACAGGGTCTTGCCCATCATGACCGACATCACCCAGTTGCTCACTGCCTTTGTCATCTGCCAGACCATCGTTGCCGGCATAGTGCGTCCCTTTGGCCGGCCCTTCAAGGTTACGGCGAAAGGCCACTCGCAAAAAGGCATCACCATTCAGTGGGCATTTCTCTGGCCGCATGCGCTGCTCGCCGCTCTCACACTGCTCGGCATGATCCTAAACCTCTCCAGCTCCAGCCCCGTGCACGGCAGGCAGGGCTACTCGCCCAA
>CAWDQS010000204.1:0-10802 GCA_963804295.1 uncultured Acidobacteriaceae bacterium | reverse complement strand
GCCTGCCGCCTTGATCGCATTGAGCCGTGCGTGTCGTTTTTTGCCGCTCAGTGCCTCGAGTTCCTCAGCCGCGGTCATGCGCGAAAGTGCTTGGTCGGGCATCGCGCGAACCCAGGTCTAAAAAGTCTGCCGGTGTCCAGACACCAAAGGGGCCCGCGCTGCCGTCCGGGTCGCGAATTTCGTTGCGATCCATTGGCTCCAATCCTCTATCAGAAACTTGTATACTCTATTATGACGAAATATCAGACAATGCAGGATCGGTTGCAGAAGTAGGTTGCCAGCAGAACCGGATTGCCAGGGGTGGGAAATTTCGGTGGTTAGGGCGTAGAATCCCTTCTTAACGTTCCATAATTCCTAAGACCATGTAAGAACGCATTTGTGGGACATAAAAAGAGACACGCCAACGACGATGTTTCAAGAAGTACACTTTTTGAGATCAAGGTAGGATGGCTGGCTTGTAGCCGGTGGGAGGGGGTACGCGGAGAGTTCTAAATCCCGGAACCCCTCTCTAATTTTTGTGTCGCTGGGAAGCTTCACCTTGTATTCGACGATCGAACTTGTCTCCGAGATTGGGTGCAAGCCTGCATGAAATGAGATAGACAAGGGGTCTATGATCGGCTGAAAATTCCATGAGGAAGGAAAGGGCCAATGAAACCCGAGAAAAATTCGCAATCGCAGTGGTTGTTTCCCGATTTTTTGACTCGCACGAACATGGGGGCATCTCCTTTTAAGGACACTCCCAAAATAGCTCATAAAACCACGAGACATCAAGCCTAAAATAAATGCTTCGTGGCACTACCTTTTTAAGGTTTTAAAAATTCGATCTAGCATTCATGCGGGTTTACGGGCGTCTGAAGGCGTCGAAGGCCTGATCACTGTAAAACTTCAGCTTGACCCTGGGGGGACTGTCTTACAATATCTTGCGCTTCATCGGCCAGATCGGACTTGTCGATGGAGAGACCCCGTGCGCATCCCGCCAAACGGCGTCGGATCAAAACCGTGATGCAAGAACTTATGTATATGGCCGCACGACTGGTCAAGACGGGTCGCCGCTTGAAGTTGGTCTTCAGCCGCCATTGCCCGGCCTTTGAGGCTTTTCGAACCATTCACACGCGCCTGTCCAGCGCGTAAAAACCGATAAGGCGGGCTGCAATGCGAATATTTATCAAGGGCGAATGTTTCAAGGAGGAATTATGTGAACTTACCCAATGCAGTAACCTTTTGCCGGAAAGTATAAAAAATGTAGCCAAACCAATTTTTTTCACAGAAATTTGCTGATTTTGGCATGAGCTTTCCGAAAACTGAACTCAAAAAACTCATTGCGGCATTGTCTTCAATTCAGGCTCACGGATTCAGGTAAAAGAAAAGCCTTGCTGATTGCCGCTGATTTCAGCCTGACCGATGTTTCGATCCCATGGCTGGGTGGCAAACGCCTGCGCATCAAGTTCTCCTGAAAGCTCCGTGGTGTTAACTCAAAAAACCAACGTGGGAATCCGGGCTAGGAAAGCAGATGCGCAAAAACTATGCCCAAGAAGCTGCCAATTAATGCTCCAGCAAGCACATCGGAAAGGTAGTGCTTTGCCAGGCACACTCTGCTGAGGCTGATTATGCTGGCGGGATCAGCAAAGGAGCAAGCGTATTCAAGTATCGACTACCAATGACCTCTGCAATGATAAACGATCTCACGCTATGGCGGGAAGGAAATGAATATTGTTCATGGGGTATATAAATTAGTTTTATAGGTTTTGTCGGGCCTTTTTCTCCTGACGCCATACCTGAGTGGGATAATAATCAACAATCCCGTTATCTCAGCGGCCACAGCGGGAAATACAATGTTGAAAAGATGCTCCTTAAGAAAATGAACGAAATGAGATAAACTGATATCCAGATCCACCCATCTCCAAGATGGGTTATAATTTCGATAGCCTTCTTGAGCCAAAAGATTTACTTCTTGAGGCTGCAAGAAAATTCGCTTATAGTCATTGTCAATAGATGCAATCCATGTTACAATAAAATAGCCCATGAGTTATCTTGTTGTGTTTAGGTGCATGTTCCTTGATATTAATTATGATGAGGCTGTTCGACAATTGTATCATTTCACGTTCAATGCTTTCCACTTGGTCACTATTTCAGCTAGATTTTGAGCAGTATTTTTGATCTCCTTGCAGATACTCTTTTGGAGTGTCCCACCTACAGCGACTAATGTGACAATAATCTCCCCTTCCACGTTCTGCACAGCACTCGGCATCGACCGGTGTGAGTCACAAAGTCCCCGAACAATAGAATCTGTCTTTGATCACTGGAGATTCAATGCGCCAGCAACATTTCAAACCTATCAAGACACTTTTCCTGTATCTCATCGTAAGTTATTTCTTTTGTCTCCGAGGAAACATGTGACGATGCTGATTATCCACTCAGGAATATTCCTGGCGACGACGGTTCTAATTCGCCGGTGCATGATGCCGCCATCAATCTCCCTATCCATTTCCCGCTGGATCAATCCATATTCTCTGGACAAGAAAGCACAAAACTCAGGTGTGTGCGAAGTTTCCCACAGGTGCAGTGCTGACACGGGAATTTCATTGGCGATGCGAAACCTCATTTTGATCTCCTCCTCCAGCCGCTGTACAGGATTCTTCAACGCCGTGTGTTGGGGCTGTCAGCTAATTTTAGCTGACCGCAGCGATAGCGATCTATGATATCCCTTACTGAAATGCCTTCTTCAACTTTATAGATATCCACGAAATTGTCTTTTAGCATGTGGTAGCTAATCTCCCCGACTCTTACCGCAAACAACAAATGGACCTTATAGCGGATCAAAGTTTTGACTATTTTGACACCTATGTGCATTCTATCCTGAATACTTTCGTTTATAATAGAAATCCTCGATATCGACATGATCGTTAGCTATCCGTAAAAGCAGATGAAATGGCGCCCGAGCGAAGCATCTGTTGATTCTTGAATCCAGTTCGTTTGCATCCTGAACAGGAACAATGGCCCAGAGTGTATTCTCTTTCATGAGGTTCAACATGGACGAAAAACGGATTCAATGTGCTCATAATTGTCGGAGATTAATTTTCAACCTTCTCAGACAGTCGTGGGCCTTATAGAGCGAGAGGGAAGGGCTGCTGGCAATAATATGCACTCAACCATTTTGAAAGGACCCGATTGGCGTATCCTTACTTCACTGCTTCCATGTACTCCATAGATTTGATTGATTTTTCCTCTATTTCAGATTGTAGTTCAGGGTCTAAGTTCGCATCCAGCAAAATCAACAGAGACATAACTCCAACCCCAGTTCGACAACCGCGATCAATGTCACCCTTCGCGACCTTGTCATCAACAACAGTCCGACGCAAGGAAGTGAGGGCTCTAACGGCGTGGAGATAATCGGCGCGGTGAATCTGACCATCGAGCACTGCCTGATAGAGAATCTCTATAATGCTGTGTCGATCGGCGGTTCTGGAACGAAGAATGTCTCGATAAAAAACACGAACATGGTGAACGGCACTTACGGCGTGTTCATAACGTCTGGGGGAGAGGCAGTCCTGCAAGTCATGCTGCAAAATGTAACCATTCAGAGCATGGGGCTATCTGCCGTCTATGCTTCGGCTGGAACCACGGAAATCATGAATTCAGTTCTTGTTCAAAATGGAACAGCGGTGACAACAGGTCAAGTTACCGCGAGTGATACCACCATCAGCGTGGAAAGCTCGATGATCTCACAAAATGGAACGGCGGTTTGCGCCACATCAGGCGGGAAGATCCGTCTGGAGAACAACGACATCTTCGACAACGGAACGGGGGTTGCGGCGGGCACTTGCACCGGGTTAGTGAAGACCAATGGCAACAACCGCGACAGCGGCAATACCAATGGCAATCCTCTGCCCGCGGCGAATGTATCCGCTACCGCTCTGTATTAGCGCCGTGCCTCTCCGGCGGTTGCGGAGACGGCGATGGATTCACCTCTAACCACAACAGGAGACTTCGATGAAGATTCGCAATTATTTCCTTGTGGTGGCCGCCATGCTCTTCTGTGCGGCCTCAATCTCAGCTCAATTGGCTAGCACTTTTGTTTCCGCCAGCGGCAGCGACTCGAATGCCTGCACTCAAGGCTCGCCCTGCGGCTCTTTCCAGGCTGCGTACTACAAAACCGCAGCCGGCGGCTCGATCTCCGCGATGACACCGGGCGAGTTCGGCCCGTTGACCGTTCAAAAGTCGGTGACCATCGATGGCAGCAATATGGCCAGCATCAGTGCAACGACCATGGGAGTTGGGGTATACATTCTCAACCCCAGCTCGTCAACAGCGATCAATGTTACCCTTCGCGGCCTTGCCTTCTATAACAGTGCGACGCAGGGAGTTCTGGGCTCTATAGGCGTGGAGACGGATGGCGCGCTGAATCTGACCATTGAGAATTGCCTGTTCGAGAATCTTTATAACCCCATTCTGATCGACAACGCTGCGCCAAAGAATTTCTTGATGAAAAACTCGACCCTGGTGAATGGCAGTTACGGCGTACAGATTATTAATGGGGGCACGGCAAGCATGCAAGCCACGCTGCAAAATGTAACCATTCAGAATATGTCGGGATATGCTGTGTATGCTTCGGTTGGAACCACGGAAATCATGAATTCCGTTCTTACGCAAAATGCAATAGCGGTGTCAACAGGTCAGGCTATTGCGCTCCCTTCCACCATTAGCGTGGAAAGCTCGATGATCTCACAAAATGGTGTAGCGGTTTGCTCCTCCAATTCCGGGAAGATTCGTCTGGAGAACAACGACATCTTCGACAACGGAACGGGGGTTGGTGGAATCAATGCCAACTGCAGCGGGCAAGTGAAGACCAACGGCAACAACCGGGACAGCGGCAATACTTTAGGGAATCCCGTCCTCCCGGCAAACGTATCTGCTACCGCGCTGTTTTGATCGCGGAAGGACGGTGAAATAACGAAACCACCGGGCATTGGAAGGAAAATCATTTTCCCTCCAATGCCCCACCGCGAATAACCTATGTCTCCGCAATGGGCTGCGACTCGAACGCATACTCCCAAACAAGCCCCTGCGCCACAAACCACCAATGATGAGGCGAGCAGCAATGACAGTGACGTTTTGCAGGTGAGAAACCGGATGGAATTCCACGTAAGCTATTCAAATCATTGACCCGGCACGTCCTCTTCATTTCGCTTTTCAGCTGAAAGCTGCCGGCAGTGGCTAAAACTGCATGTAACTCCTTTGCTAGAAAGATTTTACACGGAACTTCTATGTTTTCAATATTATGCAGCGCAACACTCCTTTTAAGCTATAGAAAACGCGGAATTTGCGTCCAAAATATGGGAGTACCCCATGTATAAGCCGAGTGGATCTCCTATTGAGTCACTACCGAGGGTGGAATGTCAATGAGTCACCGCCGCCATATAAACTAGAATTCCATGATTCCTACGCTTGCCTGGACCCCGGAAGGCGTCCGTTTTATCGATCAGACGCGGCTCCCCCTTGAGGAGAGCTATGTACTCGCCACGACTTACGAGCAGGTGGCCGATGTCATCGTCACCATGGTAGTGCGCGGCGCACCGGCTATCGGCGTTTCCGCTGCATACGGCGTTGCGCTGGGCGCGCTGCGGACGAAAGCCACGACCACTGCCGATTTTGAGCCGGAATTTGAGCGCATCTGCGCGCGGCTGGCTGGAACCCGGCCAACGGCGGTGAATCTATTCTGGGCCATCGACCGCATGAAACGGATCTTCGCGGCACTGCGTGCGGCGGACTTTCCGATCTCCACAGTCAGGGAAAGGCTGCTGGCCGAAGCACACGCAATGTACGAGGAAGACATTGCCGCCTGCAAGGCCATGGGCAAATTCGGCGCGGCGCTGATGCCGGAAAAGGGCGGAGTACTCACGCATTGCAACGCCGGCGCTCTTGCCACCTGCGGCTATGGAACCGCGTTGGGCGTGATTCGCTCGGCGGTCGAGCAGGGCAAGCAGATTCACGTATTCGCCGACGAGACGCGGCCCTTTCTGCAAGGCGCGCGGCTGACGGCCTGGGAGCTGATGGCAGACCACATTCCCACCACCGTCATCTGCGACAACATGGCCGCCAGCCTGATGCGAGCCGGAAACATTCAGGCCGTGGTCGTCGGCGCGGACCGCATCGCAGCCAATGGCGACGTCGCCAACAAGATCGGCACCTACAACGTAGCCATCCTCGCCAAAGAGCATGGCATTCCTTTTTATGTGGCAGCGCCCTGGTCCACCGTCGATATGGCCACGGCGACTGGCGACTCCATCCCCATCGAGGAACGGCCCGCAATTGAAGTCACCCACCACGGCGGCAAGCAGCTCACACCGAACGGCGTAGGCATCCGCAATCCAGCCTTCGACGTAACCCCGGCTAAATACATCGCCGCCATCATCACCGAACGCGGCGTGCTGCGCGCGCCGTTTTGCGAGTCGCTGAAGGCGATGGAATTGGCGGCAAAGTAAACGGAATTGTCTGAATTTCAGGTCTTAAAATCGAGTGGCAGAATTACCGCTTTGCCGGGGCTGGTTTGGGCGTAGGAAAGGCTACTTTGGGCGGGACGGCGAGGGTAACCGAGGCCTGGATCGGCGTGGTGTTAGCACCGCGCTTGACTTGATTCTCTTTGAGCGTAAGGGCGCCATTGGCGATATCGGCGTCGCCGGTCCAGCGATCAAAATGAGCCAGGGCCGGAGGAACCAAGCCTGAGGCTACGATTCCATGTTGCCAGTCGAAATGGAGAGTGCCTTTTGCCGATGCGGCCAGATCTGCGCCGGTGAAGCCGGTGAGCTCGATCTTGCCATTGGCGTCGAATGTACCGCCGGAAAAGCGCAGGCCGAGCAACTGGCCGAGGGCCTGCGGGCTGAGCTTGTCGAACTGGGCTTCCAGTGCGTAGGAGGGCTTGTCTTTGGCGGTGGCGGCGGCGTGATACTTGCCGGTTCCGTGGACTCGGCCGCCGAGAAGCGCGGCATCGAAGGTGGTGATCTCGGCTCCGTCGGCAAGCGTATGCAGGGCGGCTACAGGCTGGTGAAACGTGACCGGGCCGAGGATGAGCGAATCTGCCTTGACAGTGCCTTCCAGGCTGGGCCAGGCAGGAGTGGCCTTGGAGCGGAGGCGCTGGATGAGCGTGGAAAGCATGGTGCCCCGCGCCTGCGCGCCAAGGAACGCGGCCTGGAGAACAGCAGCATCCAGAGAGCCGAACTGGAGCTGAAAGTGCGGCGGGCAGGACTGGGAAGCGCTGCAAACAGCGGGCAGGGTGAGGCTGGCTGTTCCCTTCACAGGGCCATAGGAAAAGACAACCGGATCCCAGCGAAACTCATCCGAGTCCAGATGAAGCGTGGCTTGGGAGATTTCTACGGGATTGACCAGGTAATCGACCTTCCAGGTAGCATTGCGCAGGGTGACGGTTCCATTAAGGATGTCGGCTGGGAATGCGGGCGGAGGAGGGACGTCGGTGGATGAGAGGCCGCCCAAGGAAAGCGTCTGGGCTGGCAGCGTCTGAACTGGCAGCATCCAGGGACCGCTGGCAGACAGGTCCACGGAGACTGGGTCGCCGTCAAGCGCGTCCAATGCCGTGGCATTGCCAATGCCTGCCACGCGCGCCATCTCCCTGCCCCGGCTGATGGAGGCCTGTCCGCGCACAGTGAGCAGATAGCCGGAAAACATAAGGCGCGTGGAAACCGAGAGCGGGACTGCTGCGCCGGCAGGTATAGCCACGGTGGCCGTCAACGCCTGGCCAGAACCAGAGGGCTGGTTTGCGGGCGCCAAAACGAATTTTGGAATGCGAATGGGCTGACTTAGGCCGTTGCCGCTGAGTTGAAGCCCTTGGACGGTGAGGCTGCCGGAGAGCGGCCCTGGCACTGCCGCATGGGCCTTGGCTGAGCTGGGATGAACTGGTTTCCGCAGTGTGGCATTCTCGGAGTCGTAGGAGATATTGCCGCTTGCCGTCCCAGTAACTTCGAGACCGGGAGCCAGATCGCTTCGCACAGTGCGCAGTGCGTCCAAGCCGGCGGCAACAGAAATGCGATCCAGCTCGACGGAATAGCTGGGCGGGCCTCCGTCGCTGGGCAAGTTGCCGGTGAGTCGGATGTGCCCCGATCCGAGCGGAGAGTCGCAGAGCAGGTTGTCGATGGTGCGTGCGGTGAAGTGGGCCAACAGGTTGCAGTTGGCGTCGAAGTCCATGGGTGTGGCCGGAGCAAACTCCGCGCGATGGACGCCTGTGGCGCGCAGCCGGGTTTTGATCTGGGCTGTCTCCGGAGTGCCGTCGAGATGCAATTCGCCGGTGAGGTCGCCACGCCATCCTGCGTCGGAGCCCAAAAGCAGCCGTGTGAGCTGGCCGAGTTGCGCATCGCGCCATTCCAGATCAATATGCAGCGGCATCTGACGCAGTTCCGCGGCCTGGCGCAAGCTTGCCTCCAGGCGAACTGTGCCGGTGTCGCCCTGTTCAAGGCTGAGGTCGGTGCGAACGGGTTGGCCGCGCAGCCGGATGCGCCAGTCTCCGGGACTCTGCTGCCAGAAGGAAAGGTCGGTGTTGAGCAGGGAATATGGCAGTTTTTCCGTGCCATTCTTGATGTTGATGCGGGAGTTTGTGGCCTTGAGATAGGGCAGCCGGACGGGCTTGCCGGGATTGTCCTGCTTGTCCGCTTCGGATGATGCCTGAGCGGTAGCCGTGCGCAGGATCGAGTCGAGATTCCAATGGCCGGGTGCGGAGCGCACCAGGTTCAGGCTGGCGTCGTCCACGCTGACGGCGCCAATTTCCAGACGCCCGCGCCACAGCGAGAGCAGGCGAATGGAGGCGGTAACCGAACTGGCGTGGAGCACAGGCTCAGCGCCGTAGGCGGGGTCTTCCTCGACAGTGAGATCCGTGAGGAGAAAGCCGGGCCGGGGCAGCAGGCGGACTTCTACCGAGGACAGACGCACCGGGCGGCCCAGCGAAGCGGATATCAACTGAGTGATGCTGCTTTTGTAACGGCTCACGCTCAGGAACGGGGGCACAATCAGGATTGCCAGGATGGCCGCCAAGGCTGCCAGGGCAAGCCAAAGCCGCTTGCGCTTTCGTTGCCGGGATTCGGTCTCTTCTGTCATATCCGTTGTCAGTTATCAGTCGTCAGTTTTCAGTTATTCGGGCTTCTTAACTGACCACTGACCACTGAAAACTGTTATCTCACCCTATGCAGCGTCCGGTCCCAGCGGGTTTCGGTGAAGAAGTGCAGTGCGACGTGGCCCATCCAGGCCAGGCTGTTGCCGATTCCGGACTGTACGTACTGGTCTTCCGGGGTCTCGAACGACCAGTAGTTGAACAACGGCCGTCCCACGATGTTCTCCCTGGGCACAAACCCCCAGTAGCGCGAGTCGAGGCTGTTATGGCGGTTGTCGCCCATCATGAAGTAATGACCTGGGGGAACCACCAGGTCGCCGCTCTCAAGGTTCTTGGGAAAGTCGACCTTGGACCAGGAGTCCGGAACCTGCGGGCTTTCGGGAGGCGGCAGGGAGGGAAACTCGTCGAGAAAGTCCAGATGGTTTTCCGGGGTTGTCGGTTGGGCGAACGGCTGGTCCTGGGCCACGCCGTTGAGAATGATGATGCCGTCGCGCAGGTGGATGCGGTCGCCGGGCACGCCAATCAGCCGTTTCACCAGGATCAGGTATTGAGGATTGCCGTCCGCGTCCGGGTCCGTCACTGGCTTGATGAAGACCACGATGTCGTTGCGCTTTGGCTCGCGATAGTGGACCAATGGCATCCATTTCGAGGGCGGAGCGAGGGTGATGCGATCCACCAGCAGGTGGTCGCCCACCAGCAGCGTCTTCTCCATCGAGCCGGAGGGAATGACGAAGTTCTGGCCGAGGAAGGTGAGGATGAACAGGCCAATGACCAGGATGGAGCAGATGCTGGCTACCGCTTCGGGGAAGGTCTCTTCTACGCGTTCTTCAGCGGGTGGAGGCTCTGGCGGCGTCTTGGGGGGCGGCGATTTTTTCTTGGTCATTCTGTGCGCTCATTTCAGAGATCAGAGATCAGGGGTCAGAGATCAGTTGAAAACCCGGATGCCTGACCAATGAATAATGAACTCTGACCACTTACTACTGTTTCCTGATCTCTGATCTCTGTCTTCAATGCACCACATGGAAGATGCGCTTCCAACGCGCAAATTCCGCGAGTCTTGCGGAGAACTGCCTGTCGTGTCCGAGTTTATCATCTGCGGCTTGCAGCGTGGCCTGTCGGAGATCGGTAGTGGAGGGCCGGTAGAGGGAGAAGTAGATAACCATTGGACGGGCCACGATTTGCTGGCGCGAGACGAAGCCCCAATAGCGGGAATCCGTGCTGTGATTGCGATTGTCTCCGAGCACGAAGTACTCACCTTCGGGCACCACCAGTTCGCCGTCGCGGGTGAGGCTCTGCATCTGCCTCCACCAGTCCGTATCCACCTCAGGATCGGTATAAACCCTGGCGGGAAAATCGTCGTTAAAAAGGCTGCCGGCAACGGGTTCAAATGCCGCGTAAGGCTCGTTGAGAAGTACGCCGTTGACCGTGACGTGGCCATCATGGATGCGCAGCCGGTCACCGGGAAGGCCCACCACTCGCTTGACGAGATAAGGGTGCTGGGCATGATGGAAGACGACAATATCTCCACGCGCAACGTCGCGATAAGGCAGCAGATGCCGGGCAAGGCTGCCGGACGGAGCATAGACCTGCTTGTTGACTAGCAGAAAATCGCCCACCAGCAGTGTGCGTTCCATGCTTTCGGAGGGAATGAGATAGGGCTGAAGCACAAAGGTAAGCAAAAACAGCGCTA
>CAWDQS010000203.1:0-4811 GCA_963804295.1 uncultured Acidobacteriaceae bacterium | reverse complement strand
CTGCTAGGTGAAAAACGGCCGCCTGCGCAGTGTGCGCGCTGGCCGGACTGCTATGCACGCCCCGTTGCACCGTATATTGCGTGCCGTCTGCGCTGACGGCTGTGACTTCCAGCACCTCGCTATCGATCTGCAGAATGCTCCCTGCCTGCGCCGGTCCTGGGGCGTTCAGGGTCAGGGACGAGTCACCATCGCCTATGGCATTGGCAAGTTCGAAAGTGGTCGCGCCCTGCAATTCGTTCCAGTAGTAAACCGACAGTGTCGCCGCCGAGATCGTCTCCGTGTCGGTCATACTTGTGAAGGAGACTCCGCTCAAGTCCAGCGTCCACCGCTCCTCCCGGCGCCCAAACCAAAGAAGGGCAACGGAGGTGTTGCGCTGTCGCTGAATCCGCTGCCCCCTATCTGCCACCGCGTAACCGTCGACAGCAGTGACGGGCACTCGACGTTGGCTGTCAGCCCAACAAAAATCCGCGTGGACCTGCTGCTGGTCGAGCGAGGACTGGTTCCCAGCCGCGAGCGGGCGCGTGCGCTCATCCTGGCTGGCCGGGTTTTGGTCGCAGAACAAAAGGTGGACAAAGCTGGCGCGACGGTTCCCGCCGACGCTCCTATCCGGCTGCTCGGCGAGGATCAGCCCTACGTAAGCCGCGGAGGCTTCAAGCTGGCCGCGGCGCTTGCTCACTGGCAGATCAACGTCCAGGGCCGCGCCTGCCTCGACGTGGGCGCCTCCACCGGCGGATTCACGGATTGTCTCCTGCAAGCAGGAGCGGCGCACGTCACCGCTGTCGATACCGGCTTCGGCCAGATTGCTATGAAGCTGCGCAACGACACGCGCATCCGCCTGGTGGAGCGCACCAATGCCCGATTCCTTGCGCCCGGTGCTCTTGCCGAAGAGCAGGGCTTCCCGAGTCTCACGCTGCTGGTCATGGATGTATCGTTTATCTCCGCCACATTGTTGCTCGGGCCTGTCTATGCTGCCGCCCCAGCGCTCACCGAAGCCGTCATCCTGGTCAAGCCGCAATTCGAGGTTGGGCGTGGCCGCGTGGGCAAGGGAGGCATCGTCCGCAACACCGAAGCGCATCAGCTGGCCATAGACAGGGTCGCCGATTGTGTTCGTTCGCTGGGCTGGCAGGTCGTCGAGATCATCCCCTCGCCTATAACTGGCGCAGAGGGCAACCGGGAGTTTCTGCTCTACGCGCGGCGGGGAGAGCGGAGTTAGCGCCGTTTGCAGATGCGCTGTGTTAGCCCCACCGTAGGCGGAGATTGGCCCCAGCCCATGGGTTCCGTTACACTAAAGCCGCATGGTTCGCGTCGCGATTGTCTGCAAAACCGAGAAGGCCGAGCTGGCCCGGCTGTTGCCGGAGCTGATCGCCTGGCTGCGCCAGCACGATTATGAGCCTCTGCTCGACCTGGAGGGTGGACAGTACACTGCGGCTGCCCCGGCCATGGACCGCGCGCAAATGCCCGCGCAGGCGCCGGGGCTGGTCATCGTACTGGGCGGCGACGGGACGCTCCTCTCCGTGGCGCGCATCTTTGCCTCCACCGGAACCCCTATCCTGGGCGTGAATCTGGGTTATCTCGGTTTCCTCACCGAGGTTCGTCTCGCCGACCTCTATCCGGCGTTGGAGAGCTGGCACAGCGGCTGCGATGGCTGCCATGCTCTCGATTCCCGCGCCATGCTGCATGCCGAGTTGTCGCGAGGCGGCGCGCTGCTCTCGGACTACGAGGCACTGAACGAGGTTGTCATCTCCAAAGGCGATATCGCCCGCATGGGAGACTTTGCCGTCGAATTGGACGGCAAGAGCGTGGCCCGCTTCCGCGCCGACGGCGTCATCGTCTCCACCCCCACCGGCTCCACGGCCTACACACTGGCCGCCAACGGCCCCATCCTCACCCCCGATGTGGATGCCATGGTGGTCACCCCCATCTGCCCCCACCTGCTCACACTACGGCCCATCGTGGCGCGCGGAGATGCCTTGCTCACCGTCCGCATCGAGGGCGTCGTCAACCCGGCGCTGCTCACCGTCGACGGCCAGAAGGGCATCGAGTTGCTCATCGGCGATGAGATTCGCTGCCGCAAGTCCGCGCATGCCGTCAACCTGGTCCGCATGACCGGAGGCGGCTTCTTCGAGGCGCTGCGCAACAAGCTCAGTTGGGGCGAGCGGTAGCCACCAGCTTTTGTTCCTTTTATTGCGCCGGAGCGAGCACGGCGGGATGCGGATCGTTCTCAGGCGCGCTCCCGTTGCTGGCTTTGCGGATCGCCGCCAGAGGCCCCGCCAGCCGCGGATCGTCGCGGGTCAGCACCTGCGGCGCGTGATATACGGCGTTGACCAGCTCGAGTGAGTTGTGCCTCTGGATAAACTCGCTCCAGCACATGAAATAAGTCCATCGCGGCTGCTTCTGTAGTACTTCCAGGCCAGGCAGTCCGCCCACCTCGGCCAGCGCAATGGGCTTGCCGCCGGCTAGCGCAATCATGCTGTCGTAGTACTCCTGCTTGTATTCGCCGTAAATGTCCATGGTGACCACGTCGGCAAACTCCGCGCCGGGATAGTAGTCAGTAATCGCTGACGCATTGCCGCCGGGCGCGTTCACATTCCATACCCACACCAGGTTATCCAGATGATGAACATTGACGAAGCGGTCGTAGAGCTGGCGGTAGAGAGCGGCCGAACCGTCCTGGCCCGGTCGACCGCCCCACCAGAACCAGTTGCCGTTCATCTCGTGATACGGCCGGTAGAGCACCGGAACATGAGCGTCGCGCAACTGCCGCAGGTAGCCGGCGACTACATCCACCTGCGAGCACCAGCGGGTGTTGAGTGGGCTGCCAGGGGTGAGCAGTTCCTTCCACTCGGTGTCGGTCAGATGGCCCTGCACACTGCCGTGAAAGGTGACCGGCTCGTCTTCGGTGGGGCGCACCTCGTGCCAGGTCAGCGTAACCACCGCGCCGTTGCGGTACTGCCGCTTGACCTCTTCGATCATCGCTGGCCGCGAAAGCACGGAATCCTTGTCCTCGCCTCCGGAAAAGCCGAAGTCCCCACCGAAGAGGCCTGGATATTTTGCCGTAAGGTCGTACGCCATGTCGGTCCAGCGCGCGCCCGAATTGGGATAATTGTGCTGTCCGGCGATTGTCGCCGTGCCGGAGATCGAATCGAGATAGGCAAGCAGCGCCCGCGCCTCCGGCGACGCATGAGGGTTCACCGGCGCGGGAGCTGTCTGCGCCCATCCGGTGCAGCCTAAAATAAAGGACAAAACAAGCGCGCCAAACCATTTCATGCGCATCGAAGACATCCTTCCTTCAGCGTTCCGTATTATATTTCAGATGAATTTGTACATTCCACCTGGCTGGCTGGCAAACCGGAACCATACTCAGAACCGGCAAGCATTCATATGAGTTGCATTAGCCCGCCTTCTCCGTCAACTCCGCCCAGCGGGCATAAAGCGCGTCGTTCTCGTGCTGCGCCGCATCCAGATCCTTGAGCGCTTCTTGAAGAGCGACCGCGTTGGTCGCAATCTCAGGATGCACAACGCGTTCGTGGGCGGCGGCCAGGCGGGCGTCGGAGACCTCGACCCGCTGCTCGATAGCCGCAAACTCCCGCGCTTCAAGGTAAGAGAGCTTCTTCTTCGCTCCCGCGCCTTGTGCCCGTGTGCCTGTCCGTTGTGCGGAGCTTGAACCATCGGCACGGCGCCCCGTCTTACCCTGTGCCAGCTCGTCTTGTTCCACGATCCAGTCTTCCCATTGCGCATAGTCGGCAAACCGCCCAATGTGCCCGCGTCCGTCCAACCCCAGCACGATTGAGGAGACGCGGTTCAGCAGATAGCGGTCGTGCGTCACCAGCACCAGCGCGCCGGGAAACTCCAATAGATTGTCTTCCAGAATCTCCAGCGTCGGAATGTCCAGATCGTTGGTCGGCTCGTCCAGCAGCAGCACATCTGCCGGCTCCAGCATCAGCTTGGCAATCAGCACCCGCGCCCGCTCGCCGCCACTCAAATTTTTGACCGGCTGATTCAGTTGTTCGCCGCTGAACAGAAACCGCGCCGCCCAACTAGCCACGTGCACCAGCCGTCCCTGGTAGATCACCGAATCGCCCTCCGGAGCCAGCGCGCGCCGCAGAGTCTGATTCTCGTCCAGCTCGCGCATCTGGCTGAAGTAGACCAGCCGCAGCGCATCGGCTCTCCTGATCGTGCCCTCGGCCGGCTCCATCTCGCCCCGCAGCAGCCGCAGCAGCGTCGTCTTGCCGCTGCCGTTGGGACCCACTAGCCCCACCTTCATGCCTGCGGTGAGAATAAAACTCAGCCCGGTAAACAGCCGCCGCGGAGGCAGGATTTCTCCCGGCTGATCCGCAGCATCTCCGCTCGGCACGTCGCAAGCCACGCCCGTGAACTCCATCAGCCGCTTGGTCTTGCGCAGGCTGGCCTCGAAGTCAATTCCCGCCGTCGCCACCGCCGTCCGCGCATTCATCTCCGCCAACTGGCCGATCATCACGTTGGCTGTATCAATGCGCGCCTTTGACTTCGTGGTCCGCGCCTTGGGACCGCGCCTGAGCCACTCGATTTCTGTCCTCACCTGGTTGCGCAGGCTCTCCTGCTGGCGGTTCTGCGACTCCAGATAAGCCTGCTTCTCTTCCAGAAACCGGCTGAAGTTGCCCTTCACCCGCAGCAGTCCATCGGCATAAACACGATTCAGCTCGATGATCTCGCTCGACGTGGATTCCAGGAAGTAACGGTCGTGGCTCACCGTGACGGCGGCAAACGAGGATGAGTTGAGCAACTCCTCAAGCCACTCGATCCCGGCCAGGTCCAGGTGGTTGGTCGGCTCC
>CAWDQS010000202.1:0-4135 GCA_963804295.1 uncultured Acidobacteriaceae bacterium | reverse complement strand
CACCCCCGAGCTGGACCAGCAACTGGCCCAGGCCGAGGCCGACCTGAACACCGCACAGGCCAACGCCAACAACGCTCGCATCCAGGCCGAGCGCTACACAGGTCTTGTCCAATCCGACGCCGTCTCCCGCCAGGACACCGACACCTTCGTCAACCAGGCCACATCCACCGCGGCGCAGGTCCGCTCCGCCCAAGCCAATGTCGAGCGGCTCCGCCAGTTGCAATCCTTTGAAAAAGTCTACGCACCATTCGACGGAGTCATCACCGCGCGCAACATCGACACCGGCCAGCTCATCGACACCGGCGCGGGCAAGGAGCTTTTTCATCTGCAAGCCATCCAGACCCTGCGCGTCTACGCCAACCTGCCGCAGATCTACTCCGCGAATGTGAAGCCGGGCGCGAAGATCGACCTGACCTTCGCCGAGCACGCGGGAAAAATTTATCAGGGCTCTCTGGTTCGCACCTCCGACGCCATCGACCCCGTCAGCCGCACACTTCTGGTCGAAATCGACGTGGACAATCATGCCGGTGAGTTGCTCCCCGGCACCCTGGCCCAAGTCCACTTCAAGACGCCCTCCGCCGGACCCGCCCTCATCGTGCCCGCTGCCGCGCTTCTCTTCCGCAAGGAGGGCCTTCGCGTGGGCGTCGTCGTCAACGGCAACACCGCGCATCTGGTTCCCGTCGTCATTGGCGAAGACGACGGCGCTAACGTGCAAATTGTCACCGGGCTTAGCCTCAACGACCAAGTCATCCAGGATCCGCCCGACTCCCTCATCGAAGCCGAAAAGGTTCAGGTGGTCAGCCCCGCCAGCCAAACCAATGCGGGAGGCAGATAATCATGCCTTCCCCTCGTGTCGCTGAAAAACTCGTGGCATTTAACTCGCAAAGAATCGTCTCCGCTCTCTGTTTAGCCGGATTAATCCTGTTCACCGGCTGCAAGCCCGTCGGCCCCAACTACAACCGACCCGGATACGAAGCCCCACCGGCTTACAAGGAAACTGGTGCAACCACCGTGCTCCAGCCGCCGCCCGCTCCCACCGGAGGTGCATGGCAACCCGCGAATCCCTCCGACGGTCTGCTGCGAGGCAAATGGTGGGAGATCTATCAGGATCCGCAACTCAATCAACTCGAGGAGTGCATTGCCTCCAACAACCAGACCCTCCGCCAGGCTCTGGAAACGTATCTCGCCGCCCGCGACCAAATCACCGTGGCCCGCGCTGCATTCTATCCATCTCTCTCTGCCGGACCCTCCGCCCAACGCGAGAAGATTTCCGACAACGGTCCCTCCTTCTCGCCCGGCAAGCCCACCACCTACAGTGACTTCCAACTTACCGGCCAGGCCAGTTGGGAGCCTGACTTCTGGGGCCGCATTCGTCGCACCGTCGAGGCCGCCCGCTCCAGCGCCCAGGCCAGCGCTGCCGACGCCGCGAACATCGACCTCAGCCTTCATGCCGAGATGGCCGTCGACTACTTCCAGTTGCGCGGCCTGGACGCCCAGCTCAGGCTGTTCGCCGCCACCATAGCCGATCTTCAAGACCAGCTCGATCTCACTCAGCGCCGTCTCGCAGGGGGCATTGGCACCGAGGCAGACGTTGCGCAGGCCAAAACACAGCTTGAAACCGTGCGCGCCCAACTGATCGACCTCGGCGTCGCCCGCGCCCAGTACGAGCACGCCATCGGCACCATCGCCAACGCCAATCTCTCTGAATTCAAAATCCCTTTCTCGCCGCTTGTCCTCACTCCTCTTCAGTCTCAGGATTTGTCTCTGCCCCGCGTTCCCGTCGGCGTACCCTCGCAACTGCTCGAACGCCGCCCGGACATTGCCGCCGCCGAGCGCCGCGCCGCTAACGCCAACGCCCAGATCGGCATTGCCGTCAGCGCCTACTATCCCACCATCACCCTGACTGGCATCGGCGGCTTTGAAAGTATGCAACCCGGCACCCTAATTCAAGGCCCAAGCGCGTTATGGTCCCTCGGCGCGCAGGCCTCGGAGTTGCTCTTCGACGCCGGCAAGCGCCACGCCCTCACCGACTCAGCCCGCCACAGCTACGAAGCCCAGGCCGCCGCCTACAAGGCAGTAGTCATGGCAGCCTTCAACGATGTGGAAGATCAGCTCTCCGGCCTGCGGATTCTGGAGCAGGAATCGACTGTCGAGCAGCACGCCGTCGAGTCGGCCCAACACTCCTATGAGGTCTCCAGCCAGCGCTACAAGGGCGGCGTCACCAGCTACCTCGAAGTGCTGACGGCAGAGGCCGCGCTGCTCCAGAACCAGCACACCGCTGTCGATCTGCAAACCCGCCAGTTTGTCTCCAGCGTACGATTAGTCCGCGCCCTCGGCGGCGGTTGGGATGCGTCGCAATTACCGAAGTAGTGGGGGACTGGACAATAGCGCGGCCTCCCGCGTGGAAATCGAAAAGGAGTACGATAAGAAGAGTTAGCATCTTGCCCACTCTGGGGGGTGTGCATGGAACTCGATTTCATTCAGCAATGCCCGGTCGAAGAAGAGGAACTTACACCTCAGACAATGAACGCTCTCAATCAATCCAGCGCTCAACTCGACCGAGGCGAAAGCGTCTCTCACAAAGATATTCTCCTCGAGTTCGTTTCATTCTGCCCATGCGGCGTCAAGGATCGGGTGGATTAGATGGAGAATCGACTTAACACGAGATCGCATTTATTCGCGATCGTTATCACAATGATTGGAACCTTCATTGTTTGTACTTTAGCATTAATATATTTTTTCGACTGGCGATGGAAAGATTCGGGTGATCTGTTTACAAGGAACTCTGAACAGTTATTATTTTTCACACTTAGAACTGCCCTGATAGCGACGTTTTTGTCCTCATGGGCAATTTGGTTGGGAACTAAGGTAATAAATAATTTTGGCGTGGTCATGCTCTGCACTGGACTTGGTACGCTGTTTTCGATGACGATTTATGCCGTAGCAGGTTGTGGAGGGGTCTTAGGAGGGCAGTTTTCCGAAATAATATTTCCTGCGGCGTTTTTCGCCGAATACAACTTTTTCACGGTTATGCTTGAAGTTGCGCCAGTAACATCTATTGCAACAGGACTTCTATTGTACTGTTCCCTCAGAATTCTCTCTCCAGCCAATAAGATTATGCACTAACTTGCCCGTGCCCCATCCTTTCCGTCACTGGCGTTCTACACCGCAGTCAAGCCTATCGATGAGTTGTTGAGACATGAAGAACAAGCTAATCGTCCGAAGTGAATTACCGGAAGATTGCACCGCGATTCGCCTCGTCAACGAAGAGGCCTTTGGCCGGCGAGATGAGGCTGATCTTGTTGATCGATTGCGCGTTCAAGAGGTCGTGCTCTCTTCTTTCATTGCCGAGGTTGAAGGCCTGATCGTTGGCCACATCCTCTTCAGCCGGATGTCGATTGAGATCATCGATAAGTCCGTTGCGGCAGTGGCCTTGGCTCCCATGGCGGTAATGCCGAAGTTTCAACGCCAGGGTATTGGAACAATGTTGACGGCTCACGGCCTCGATTGGCTACGCACGCAAAACGAGCAGATTGTTCTCGTTCTCGGCCATCCGGATTATTATCAGCGCTTCGGCTTCTCGACCGATAAGGCTCGCTTCATCGAGAGTCCGTTCAATCCAAAGTCCTTCATGGCGCTTGAGCTGAAGCCCGATGCGCTCGAAGGTATTTGTGGCAAGGTCAGATACCCAGATGCGTTCGGACTTTGAGTGAGAGAAGTTGCTCCTTTCAATCCAGAATAGCTTCATCGTCCCCGCGGCAAAGCCGGCAACTTCCAGTGCCTTCTCAGCTTCTTGTACTGAGTGCGCGGCAACTGCACCAGCAGCGGCCTTCTCGCCGGATCAAGCCGCGCGAGCACGTCTTCAAGCTGCTCCTGCGCCATGGCCGTGCATCCCGTGGTTCCCACGCCCGGTCCCAGCCAGATATGCAGAAAGATGCATGAGCCTGCGCCCGCTGTCACCGGCTCCGCGTTGTGATCGACTACCACTCCCCACCGGTACTCACCATCGGGACGCAACATCTGCTCAGAGCTCTTCCAGTCCGGCGCAACCGTCGCGCGATCCAGCACGCGGGTGTAGAACTTTGATCGAGCATCATCCACACATTCCACCGAGGACGTGAGACTCAGGTATCTC
>CAWDQS010000201.1:0-8159 GCA_963804295.1 uncultured Acidobacteriaceae bacterium | reverse complement strand
GTTACCGCCGGATCGACTTCAACCGGTGCCGCAACTTCAGCGCAGATTTCCGCGCTCAGCTCGCTCTCTGTTCTTTTCGTCCGCAGCCAGTCGAGCGCCACGCGGGTAACGATGCGCCGTGCCCAGCCCTCGAACCCCTGCGCCGGATCAAATCGAGCGCGGGCTTGATAAATGCGCCAGAAACTCTCGACGGTCAACTCTTCGGCCGTCGCCGGGTTGCGGACATTGCGCAGAATCCAGCCGTAAACCGCGCGCTGATGCTGGCGAAAGAGCGCCTCGAAAGCATCCGCGTCCCCTTGCCGAAAAAGGTTCAGGACGCCGCTCGCCTCGTTCCGCATCCGCCCTTCCCCCCTCCTACCTAACCTTACGGCCCCGGCACACAAAAGGTTACACGCAATTGGCATGAAGCTGTAGCGCACAACGAATTAATCAGCACAAAATCGCTTTCCAGAACTCCGGAGCCGAACCGATGCGCCTATACTGACAACTGAAAACTGTTCTCTGACCACTGTTCACTGATCACTGATCACTGAAAGAGGCTTGCGATGAAGACCATTGAATTCCGATGCATAGCTGCAATGTTGCTGTGCGGCGCGGCGGTGTATCTGGCCGGAGCGCAGGACGCAAAACCCGCGTATCTTGATCCCAGCCTGCCCGCCGAGCAGCGAGCCGCCGACTTGGTCCATCGCATGACGCTTCCAGAGAAGGCCACCCAGCTTGTGAACCAGGCGCGAGCCATTCCGCGCCTCAACGTGCCGGCTTACGACTGGTGGAGCGAGTCGCTGCATGGCGTGGCCGTGAACGGCACCACCGAGTTTCCAGAGCCGATCGGCCTGGGCGCCACCTTCGACGCGCCGGCCATTCATCAGATGGCCGAGGTCATCGGCATCGAAGGGCGCATCAAGCACGCGCAGGCTATGCGCGCAGGCCACAGCAACATCTTCGAAGGCCTCGACTTCTGGGCGCCAAATATCAACATCTTTCGCGATCCCCGCTGGGGACGCGGCCAGGAAACTTATGGTGAAGACCCCTTCCTCACCGCGCGCCTGGGCGTGGCCTTTGTCACCGGCATGCAGGGCGACGACCCTCATTATTACCGCGCGATTTCCACGCCCAAGCACTTTGCCGTTCACAGCGGACCTGAGCCTACGCGCCACATTGCAGACGTGACGGTCAGCAAGCATGACGAACTGGACACCTATCTGCCCGCTTTCCGCGCCACGGTTACCGAGGCCCATGCCGGCTCCGTGATGTGCGCCTACAACAGCATCAACGGCCAGCCTGCCTGCGCCAACGAATTCCTTCTTCAAGATCAGCTTCGCGGCAAGTGGGGCTTCAAGGGCTATGTGGTTTCCGATTGCGGCGCGGTCATCGATATCTTCAAAGGTCATCACTTCAAACCCACCCAGCCCGAGGCCTCGGCCATCAGCCTCGAACGCGGCATGGACAACGAATGTGTGGATTTTCTCTCCAAGGTCTTTGACGATCACGACTACAAGCCCTATCTCGACGCCGTCCAACAAGGCTTTCTGAAGGAGAGCGAGATCGACACGGCACTCACGCGCCTCTTCACCGCGCGTATCAAGCTGGGAATGTTCGACCCGCCAGAGATGGTGCCTTACAACAAAATCGACGAAAAACTGTTGGACAACGCGGAACATCGCGCCCTGGCCCGCAAAATCGCCAACGAGTCCATGGTGCTGCTGAAAAACGATGGCGTGCTGCCACTGCGTACTTCAGGGATCAAGCTCGCCGTCGTCGGCCCGCTGGCCGATCAGACCAATGTGCTGTTGGGCAACTATAATGGCATCCCTTCGCACACTGTCTCCATTCTCGATGGGCTGCGCGCCGAGTTCCCCGCTGCAACGATCAACTATGTGCCTGGCACGCAGTATCTCAGCAAAGAGGTCACGCTGGTGCCAGCCGCGGTGCTGACCTCGGACGGTAAGCCGGGTGCAACGGCCATTTACTCCATACTGGATTCTGGGGACCAGAAGGGCAAATCTGCGCCGCTCGTCACGCGCATTGAACCAGTCATCGATGTCTCTGCTGCGCCGTTGCCAGCCGAGGTCGCCGGGGTGAAACCTCTTTCTATCCGCTGGGAAGCAACGCTGACGCCGCAAGAGAGCGGCGATTACAGCATGGGGATTCAAGGAACCGGATCTTTCCGCCTCACGCTCGACGGCAAAAATGTGGCCAGGGCCAACCATGATGGCGGCGCCGAGCCCAAGCTCAGCCGCGTGCATCTGGAAAAAGGCAAGCACTACCACGTGTTGGTGACGCACACCCGGGGCCAGAACTCTGCAGCGGCAGCGCGGCTGGTTTGGATGAAGGCCGATCTCATGCCACAACCGGAGGCTGTAGCCGCTGCACGAGACGCGGATGTTGTCATCGCCGTGGTGGGCATTACCAGCGAGTTGGAAGGCGAAGAGATGGACGTGCACGAGGAAGGCTTCAAGGGCGGTGACCGCACCAGCATCGACCTGCCCAAGCCGGAGCAGGAACTTCTGGAAGCCATCTCCGCCGCCGGCAAGCCGCTGGTAGTGGTGCTCACCAACGGCAGCGCTCTCGCCATAAACTGGGCAGCGGCTCACGCCAACGCCATCCTCGAAGCATGGTATCCCGGCGAAGAGGGCGGCGCGGCTGTGGCTGAAACCCTCTCCGGCAATAACAACCCCGCCGGACGCCTGCCTGTTACCTTCTACAAGGGTGTAACTCAGTTGCCGCCCTTCGAGGATTATGCGATGAAGGGCCGCTCTTATCGCTACTTTGAGGGCGCGCCGCTCTATCCCTTCGGCTATGGTCTGAGTTACACGACCTTCACTTACAGTGACTTATTCATCCCTAATAATCCGGTAACTGCAGGTATCCCATTAGTCGCGGAAGTTACTGTCACTAATACCGGCCATCGCGCGGGCGACGAAGTTACTCAGCTCTATCTCAGCTTTCCCAAAGTGCCGGGCGCGCCGTTGCGTGCATTGCGCGCCTTTCAGCGCGTTCACTTGGAAGCTGGCGCTTCTCAACGGCTGCGCTTCGAGTTAAATGCGCGCGACCTGAGCATGGTTACCGAAGACGGCATCCCTATCGTCGCCGATGGCGAGTATGTTATCTCGGTAGGCGGCGGACAACCCAACACGGGCGTATCAGTGTTCGCGCAGACCTTCAACGTAATGGGCAGGCTGGTACTGTCGGAGTAATTTACTGTGGAGGGAGGCGGGGGTTTTAACCCCCGCATTACGTCAGATAATTAACACGGGCTTTAGCCTTGGAGAAATTGCAGACTTATTAGCAAGGCCATTTTTAATATACTCTCTAACACCCCATATCTTTCTGGGAACACTTTTCCTGGCCCCGGTGTCTATCTAAGTACAGTGGTTCCGACTGGGATATGCGGAGTGCTTAGAGCCCCGCTCCCCGCGTTAAGATAGCGCGCCGAGTGGCAAGCCCGCTCGCGTCTGAACATGGCCTCCACATTCCAGCAGGTCCGGCTGAATACGTTTCAGGGAGGCAGGCCATGTTTGAAGACTCAATCTTTGAATCCGCAGGCAGAATCCACACCAGTAGTCATGAATGGATGGTCGCAACATTCGCATTCAACGCCTCCATCCTGTTGGCGTTCGTCATGATTCCGCTGATCTGCCCTCCGATGTTGCCGCACCAGTTCAGCCCCTTCTTCATGCAAGCGTTTGTGCCGCCCAAGCCCCAATTGCCGCAGCAACAACCCACGCAGACGGCCCGGCCCGCAACTGTGACGCTTAACAATCCATTTGCTGCGCCGCGCACGATTCCGCAGATCATCGTTATCCCTGCCGTTCCTGATCCACCCGTCATTTTCAACTCTGACTTGGTGTCGATCATTGCGGATCCCAGCAACAGCCCCATTCGCGCGAGCGTGAGCAGACCCATCGTCCATCCTGCGGTGAATACCCGTCTGCGCGTCTCCAATGGAACTGAGGAAGGGCTACTGCTCGAGAAAAAGATGCCGGTCTATCCACCCATTGCCAGAGCTGCCGGAATCAGCGGCACGGTGACGCTCGCGGCCATCATCTCCAAAACCGGGACGATTGAGAACCTGCGCGTCACAGGAGGTCCGATGATGTTGCAGCAGGCCGCGTTGGATGCCGTCAAGAGCTGGCGCTATCGCCCCTATCTACTCGACGGCCAGCCCGTTGAGGTGGAGACCACGGTGAGTGTGATCTTCACCCTGCAGCGGTAAGGAGCGAGGTGGGGCGCCTGCCTCGCATATTTCTTTCGCATCAATAGACGCCCCAAGCATTATGCCTGGGGCGTCCGCTTAAGTGGATTCAACAGCCTTCGCTATTACTTCTTCAGCGGCTTGCGCGCAAAGTAATACAGTGAACCCGCCAGCGCCGCAAACGCCAGAACCGAGACGGCGGGGTTGTCGGTGATGTGATAGTGGATGGGACTGAGCGGATTGTCGGGATGGACCGTCATAGAGTAGCCCTTGAGGCCCACGCCGATCAGGCCGGCGATGCCTCCGGCGGCGATCAGGCCGCTGGCGAAGAGCGAGCCGGGGGAGACGTCACCCTCGGCGTTGGCGTCGCCGCCGGCCTTCTTCACCGCCGCGTCCACCAGCCAGCGCATGATGCCGCCCACAAAGATGGCCAGCGTGGTGCCAATGGAAAGATACGCACCGACGGCGAAGGCCAGCGAACGAATGCCCAGCAGCTCAACCGTAAAAACGATGGAAACGCCCAGCAGCACCAGCCCCCAGGGCAGCTTGCGGCTAAGGATGCCGCTGATGACGGTGGCCATCAGGCGAGCTTGGGGCGCGGCAATCTTTTCGCTGCCTATGCCGGGAATCCACTGCACCTCGATGCGCTTGGTGGCGGGCGAATAGAGGTACTTGCCGTCGGCAAGTTCCGAGGATCCCAGCGCGTTCAGCACAATGTATTCGCTCTTGGTATGCATTGTGGTCGTCTTGTCCGCGCCGATTACCGGAATCCCGTCATTGAGTCCCTCGGGATTCAACTGCTCCGCGACGCCGGAGTGGGATGCGGAGAGATCCCAGGCCTGCGGCGCCGCATGGAACTCCGTGAACACGTCGTTCATTCTTTGGAGGACATAACCGATGGCAAGTGTAGAGATGACAATGCCGATCAGGAATGCGTAACGCTGTTTGCGCGGCGTGGAGCCGACCAGGTAGCCGGTTTTCAGATCTTGCGAGGTGTCGCCAGCCTCGGCCGAAGCAATGCAGACGACGCCGCCGATGGTGATGGCCAGCGCCCCAAAGGCCGGAGCCGTCCAGCCGCTGACCAGGAAGATGGCCGACGTGGCCATCAAAGTTGCAATCGTCATGCCGCTGATGGGGTTGGCCGAGGAACCGATCAGGCCCACGATGCGCGAGCTGACAGTCACAAAAAGGAAGCCGAAGAAGACGATGAGCAGGGAAGCGGTCAGGTTTTCAATCGGCCCGAGATGGGTTCCCGGCACCGGCTTGAAGTAAAGGAAGAAGAACATCAGCACCACCAGCAGCGCCGAGCCGATCATCGCCGTGCCCATGGAGAAATCATCCTCGGTGCGCAGCGGCTTGGCGGCCGTGGCGTCCTTGCCCTTGCGCATGAGCTTGAAGCCTGAGACCAGCGCGCTGATGATGGTGGGCAGCGTTTTGAGGAGCGTGATGAGTCCGGCGGCGGCCACGGCGCCCGCTCCCATGGGACGGATATAGGTGATCCAGAGGTCGCTAGGCCCCATCTGCGCGATGGGCTGCGTGCCGGGGTAGACAGGGCCGGGCAGCGCCTTGCCGAAGAAGTAGATCAACGGCATCAGCACCAGCCAGGAGAGCACGCCGCCGGCAAACATCACACCCGCCGTCTTGGGTCCGATAATGTAACCCACGCCCAGGTACTCGCTGGTTGCGTCGGCCTTGATCGACGCGCCTTTCAGCACGTGCTGCGGGCCAAAGTCGGGCCGGAACTCAGGCGTTCCCGGCCATGCGCCGAAGAGGTTTTCATTCTGGAAGAAGGCGTAGAGCGCGCCCAGGCCGAGGCCAAAGAAGACACGGCTGGCAAACGAGCCGCCCTTCTCGCCGGCAATCAAAACGTCGGCGCAGGCCGTGCCCTCGGGAAATTTCAGGTTCTCGTGCTCGTCGACGATCAACTGCTTGCGCAACGGCACCATGAACAGCACACCCAGAAAGCCACCGATCAGCGCCAGCATGAAGATGCGCGCATACTCCAGGTCAAAGCCCAGAAAGATCAGCGCCGGCAGCGTGAAAATCACCCCCGCGGCAATCGACTGGCCCGCGTTGCCGGTGGTCTGGACGATCACGTTTTCCAGAATTGAGGATTCTATGCTGATGAATCTCCTCAACGCTCCAGGCATGGGGATCGACTGTACGAATTTACTCTTGCAGGTTGTGGTGACCCACCTCAGAATGCTGATGGACAGCACTGCAATCGGAATTGATGCGGCCACTGTAAGTCCGGCCCTCAGGCCGACATAAACGGTGACGCCACCAAAGATGACGCCGAACACCGAGCCTAGAATTACTGCGCGAAGAGTAAACTCTCGCGGTTTCTCGTTGGGCGAAACAAAAGGATGAAATGCGGGCGGTTGTACGTCGGCCACGGTGCTCCTCCAAAACTCTGCCAGCAATCTTGCTGGAATTCTCTGCCAAGGAAGTGTACCAGCGCAGGGGGTGCTGGCGGCAACGGCGTTCCCTGTACCGCGGGGCAAACGCATCTTATTTTCCCAGCAAGTGCGGCAGGTAATCCAATTCCCACCCTGCTTTCCGGCGATTTACAGGGGCCGATTTGATCCATTTTAGAGCCTGGATTCTGCGACTATTCGGCCTTTCTCAGACCAAAATACGCACTTTTGGGGTAACATTCGCTCTTTTCTGGAAAGCCATCACGCTGATGCGTCAAGTCAGTGAGAATTTTCCGTTGGCGATATCCTGGGCGGCTTGGAGAAGGTTTTCCGGCCGGCCGAGATCGCGCCAATAGCATCCGCAGGCGCGGAAGGCAATGATCATTTCTCCTTGGTCTGCGAGATGCAGATAGGCGTCGATGATGGGGAATGCGCCTTGCTCTTTCATCTTCGAATAGATTAGAGGAGAGAGGACGTGGATGCCGGAGAAGGCCAGCGACTGCAACTGTTCGGCAGGACGCACTAAAGAATTTTCGCAATTCTCGGTGTGTGGGCTCTGTGCTTTCCCACCCATTCGCAACGAACGCGAATGGAGGGGGCACGGAGTTGTCTCGCTCTTCTTGTGGAAATGTACGAGTTCTGTCTCTCCCTCCGCCCCGGAGCGACGTCCGCGGAGTTGGCCTTGCTCGTCGAAGAGCAATTGCCGCGATGATTCCCGCTGCTGAACTGCCAGCGTTGCAAGGGCGCGCTGCTCAGAGTGAATGCGGACCATTTGCCCCAGATCGATGTTGCTGAGTACATCTACGTTGTGCAAGATGAATGGCTCTTGCGGACTATTGCTGAAGAAGTGCGCTGCCTTCTTCAAGCCGCCGCCGGTGTCGAGTAATTCCGCTTCGCAAGAGACTTCAATCTTCATGCCGAATTTGTTGTGAGCCTGGAGGTAATCGACAATCATCTGCGCATAATGATGCGCGTTTACGATGACATCGCTAACGCCGAAGGAGCGCAGGCGGGAGAGCGTGATTTCCAGCAGCGTGCGGCCAGCAACGGTGACCAGCGCCTTGGGGCGGTCCCAGCTTCGACCCCAACGACTTCGCCAACGGCATCAAGGAGTCGACCTACTCGACGTATCTCAACGATCCGCTGCAGCCGCTCTACGACCGCGCGATCGGCGCCGCGACCGCGACCGGCTCGACCTTCAAGATGGTCACGGGGAGCGCCGCGATCACCAGCGGCGTCATCGGGCAAGATCAAGTCCTTTACGATTCCGGCAGCTGGGAGTGCCACGGCACGCTTTTCTCCGACATCGCCGCGGGCGGCATCGGCACGACCGACTTCGTGCACGCGCTGGCCGCGTCGTCGGACGGCTACTTCTATCAACTCGGCGACCGGCTGGGACACGAGCGGCTGCGCTATTACGCGCTGCAGTACGGGCTGGGCTCGCGCCTGGGCGTCGATCTGCCCGGCGAATACCCGGGCAACTGGCCGACCAACGCGTGGTCGATGAAGACGTACGGCGTCCCCCTCGAACCCAGCGACGTGTGCCA
>CAWDQS010000200.1:0-11347 GCA_963804295.1 uncultured Acidobacteriaceae bacterium | reverse complement strand
CGCTTGGCGACTTGCGCCAAATCCGCGAGGGCGACGTGATCGAGAACGTCGCCCGCAACTTCGCGCGCCAGCCGATCAAGGAAGGATCGCTCGCCATGCTCGCGCGGGCCGAGAACCTGCGGACGGGAACGATCCGGATGATGCAGGCCGGCAAGCAGCGGCTTGAGCAGCGCGCGGTCATGGGCAAGGCGAGGAGCACGCTGGCGGCGACCTTCCAGGGCAAGCGGGACGACGCAACGGCGAAGACGCTGCAACCCGTTTCGGAAAACACCACCGCCGAACGCCGCGACCTGTTGCAGCGGATCAGGGACATCGGCCCGCAGGTGCGCGAGGCAATGCGCGCCGCCATGGAGCGCGTGCAGGCGCACCGAGAGCACGCCACCGCCGGCCGCCGCCGTGGACGGCGGATGTAGCGAACGGCGGCGGCCCCCGGAAAGGGGGCCGCCGCGTGTCGTCCCGCCAGGCCGGTGTCAGCCCGCACTCAACCCCCGCGCGCGGCGCGGCGCCTCGGTCGGCTCCTTTTCTTCGCGCTTCGCCGCCTCTGTCAGATCAGTGACCTTCGTCACCGCCACATTGGTTTCGGACCGGTCGGCACGGGCGACGCTCCGCCAATAGGCGGCGGCTTGCAGATCAGCCGATGCGGCTTCCTTGGACATGGGGAATCTCCGAAGAGTGTTGACGGGCTCGCTCAGTCGGCGGCGGCATGCAGCGACAGGATTGGCATTGAACCTGTTGGCCGCGACCCTTTCCGCCAGTTCCGGCCGCCGGAAGTAGATGGCACGGCCGCAGCGAAGCGGCCTCGCGCCACGGATGATGACGAACACCTCATCCGTCCGGCAGTCATTCATCAGCTCCTCCCGGCGGATCAGCGGGCGGCTGATTTCGTGGTAGCTGGTGTTGGCGCCGCGTGACCGCGATCCGGTCTCGAAGGATTTGCCCGACGAGCCGGTGTTCGAGCCTTCCGACGTCGCCATGACGGCGTAGCTGCCGAAGGTCTCCTCCAGCTCCTTCGCCGTCTCGAGGTCCTGCACGGCCGCATAGGAACGGTGCGACACGCCGTCGTACCATTCCCGCTTGCCCTCCCGGCCCCACTGCCGTTCGAGCTGGCCGACCGACTGGTAGAGCAGCTGCAGCGTGATGCCGTATTTGCCCAATCCCTCGCAGTTGGGGACCGGGGAGACCACGAACCCCGACCGGCATTCTTTCGTTGTCCAAAGATCGTCTCTGACAAACGTCGATCCTGATGGATATGATTGTGTTTACCTAAACAATGCTGGTAATGGAGTAGAGAGTGTTGATAGACAGAGCAGTTCTGGAGAATGTGGGCAGAGTGGTGGACACTGGGTTGATGGCACCGTAACCCATGTGGACTTGTTCACGAATAGCGATAATGTCGGTCTGACGGGATATACAACCGACGCAAGTGGAAACAAGACTACAATACAAGCCTATGATATGAACGTGAATGCACCGGAGTACAGTTGGCTCGTTAAAGCGATGGGTTACACTGGTCTGAAAGGTACATATGAATTGGGAGACCTCCTTAAACGCGCTCCCAATATTGGTTCACTGAGTCCACAAGGAGAATTTGACATCGTCGCTAGTTGCATAGGATCTTCTGGTCTCGGTCTTGCCAAAGATCTTACTGGAATATCCCTTCTTCAGGATCTTGCAACAGCAGCAACATATGGGTCATTGTCCCCAGTCACGAAAGGGGATGCGCTTGATATTGGAGAGGAAGCGGCAAAACAAACTGCAATGAGAATGTCGGCAGGCACTGCAAAGAAGATTCTAGGAGGATTGGGTGAATTTGGTGGTAAAGCATCAATTGTATTAAGTGTGACAAAGTCAACAATCGAGGCAGGGGAATGCATAGAACATCAGTAGGCCGTAGTAATTTTAGATTGAGCACGACAAGCACAGTCGGAGGGTGTGTTGTCGTGGCACTGGCTGAAGTGGTCCTGTATTTATATGGGGCAGAACAAAAATGGGATGCAGCACTGATTGGGACGGTGGTTCCCTTCTGGTATGTGGCCAGTGTTAATCGAAATAGATGGTTTTTGCGTTCATTTTGGATTGCTTTATCGATCTGCTTTGTTGCACATCTGGCACTCATGACATTTCTTTTTACAGTCGTATTGCGAAACGTCAGAAACATTGGGTTGCTGCTGTGGATACCTGTGCTGATGATCGAGGGACTTGCACTGTATATGTTGGTTGATTTGTATGTACGGCATACGAACAGGCTGCCCAGTCCTGAGAACGATTGAATTAACAGCATGCCGTCCTCCGGGGCGGCCTGCTTGCTGTTGAGGCGTGGAGCGCCGTTTCCAGGGCAGGTGGCCCGCACATCAGTCCCGAAGAATCACCATGAGCCATGAGACGCTGTGCCCCATTCATTCGCGTTCTTTGCGAAAGAGAATGGGTATGTTTTCCTATCGCCGAATGTTAAACTTAATGTTCTTTCGAGCGACGTGTTTTAATTTTGATCCAATCTGAAAGGAAAATATGGGGAATCGTCGAGCAATTGTGATAGGCAGCGCATTTGGGCTGATAGCAGCGTGCGTCGTGATAGTTCTGTGGTGTTACGGAGTGGCGGGGATTCTCATTTACGGCCAGATAGACTTTATGTATGTACTATGGCCTGTATCATTGATGTTGCCAGGCGATTGGCTTAGGACCATTCCGGGCCTCATAACGACGGCATTGTTGGTTATGATTAACTGCCTTACATACTCGGCATTTGCATTGTTGTTACGTGCTTTCACATGTATGATCGTCAAGCATAAGAACTTTCGATTGTAAAGGCGGCGGACGGGCAGACGGGTGGCCACGATCCCGGTAAGATTTCCAAACCACGCTGAGGGTGCCCCTGAGCCTGTACTGAGCGAAGTCGAAGTATCCCTCGCCTTTGGGGACCGGGGATACCACTAATCTCAACCGGACTTTCAAGAGCTATACTGATTCCGTCATGGAAATGTGCTACCTCTACGACGGGGTCCCCGTTGACAGGTCTTCGTCAACGGGGCGGGACGCCGACGGAACGCGCGTGGCCAAGGGCCGCATCACCGCCTGGTCCTGCGATCCGGCCGTCAACGGCTTCCAGACCACCAGCGACTACATCCTCGGCCCCTCGGGCGAGCAGGTCACCGAGATGGCCATGGACGCCAACAACTCCATGGCCTGGCAGCACACCAACGTCTACGCGGGCGGCGCGCTCCTCGCCACCTACGACAACGACGGCCTGCACTTCTACCTCAACGATCCGCTGCCGGGGTCCCCGGCGACAGGTCTTCGTCGCTGGGGTGGTCTGGGCAGCCGCCGCGCCCAAACCGACTACGCCGGCGTGCTGGAACAAACCTGCTCCAGCCTGCCCTTCGGCGACGCACTCACTTGCTCCGGCGGCAACCTCCAAGCCCCCACCGAACACCACTTCACCGGCAAAGAACGCGACTCAGAATCCGGAAATGACTACTTCGGGGCTAGGTACTACAGCAGCAGCATGGGACGGTTTATGTCCCCCGATTGGTCAGTAAAAGTGATGCCCGTGCCATATGCCAAGCTCGACAATCCGCAAAGCTTGAATCTGTATTCCTACATGTACAACAACCCGCTGAGAGGAACCGATCCGGATGGGCATGATGGCAATCCATGTGCAACGAGTACTGCAAATTCAGGATGTAGCTATACCACAAATGAGAAGACTCATACTATGCAAGTTACAGAAACAAATAATACGATCACAAAACAATCGGATAGCAGTGGAAATGTCGTTTCTGTTACATCTACTATAACGACAACAAAGACAACTATAAATATGGGAAATGGATCATCAGTACAAGCGATGGATGTGAAAACTGATACGAAGACATATTATACTAATGATATTTCTCGGGTAACACAAACATCGAGTGAAGAACATTTGAATGCTGATCAAGCGATGGATCGATTAGGTTCTGATCGCACTGCGCAGTTGCAAGATGCAGCCACACCTTCCTTCTGGCAAAACGTCAAGGACCATCCGATTACTGTTGGGCTTGGTATTACAGGCGGGGTATTAACGGCAGCAGGAGGGTGCGCGACAGTGGTTGGCTGTGTGCCTGGAATCATGATTGGGGAAACAATAGTAGCAGGAAGCATCGTGGCAACCGGAACTAACAAATGAGGGAAAAAATGGATTTTCAGTCAAACCACAAGATGCCAATAATACTAATTGCGATTGGCATCCTATGTACTATCTTTCTTGCAATCGGTCAACGCCATCGATTGACGTTTCTGCTGCTGTTTCTGGCGCTATGCATATAACAAACAGCTTTCCTCATACTGCAAATTCGTGTGTTGAGGCGGGAAAGGCGGGTGGGCAGTTCATCAACCCTGAAGAGTCACAATAAGGCGGGTGGCCCGGATGCCGGGAGAAGTGAGCAAAACCACTAAAGATGGGTGGCCCATGTCTCGATTCTGAGACATGGGAAATGATGAACCTCCATGATCCGCCCTTCGGGTATTTCTTGTCTTTACAAACTTAGAATGTTGAGTAATTCGAGTTCCCAGGTCTGAAAATCCAGACCTGGGCCACCCAGGGCGGGTGGCCACGGTCCCAGTGACTTTTTCCAACCCACGCTGAGGACGGGTGGCGGGTGGCGCATGTCCGACCAAAAAAGTTGGGTGGCCCATGTCTCGATTCTGAGACATGGGAAATGATGAATCTCATTGATCCGCCCTTCGGGCTTTTCTTGTCTTTACAAACTCAGAAGGTTGAGTGATTCGATATCCCAGGTCTGAAAATCCAGACCTGGGCCACCCAGGCATGTGATGGGAGAATGAGAATTGACCACGAACCTGATTGATCCGCCCTTCGGGCTTTTCTTATCTTTACAAACTTAGAATATGCGGGCGGGTGGCACCGGTCCCAGTGACTTTTTCCAAACCACGCTGAGGGTGCCCCTGAGCCTGTACTGAGTGAAGTCGAAGTATCCCTCGCTTTTGGGGACCGGGGATACCGCCAAAGCACCATTTGAATCGTTTCTTAAAAACCGGTGCGTTATAGCTTCACCTTTTACAATAACTGGTGCGTTATAGCGCACCAGTTTTCATCTCTGAATCGGTAGGTGACGCATCGATAAGGACGAAGGCTTTGGCCAGCGCAAAAATCCCTGGCGGCGCGTGAGCACCGCTCATCTAGGCAGGTGGCCCCGGCCATCTACTCACCACGAATCTTCGTGCCCCATTCATCCACTCCTGAGCGCAGTCGAAGGATCATCGTTTTTCAATCGTGAATGAGTGGGAGACCACCAACCTCATGGCGCGCAAGCGCCGCCTGCCTGGACGGCCAGTCTTGCAGATTATTTCCCCGTTTCGTGCATAATCATCCTCAGAAGCTTTCCCGCCAATCGTCCGGCACGCCCATTTTCGCGCCGCCATTCAGCCGCAAGAGGCCGAAACGGCCCGTAACTCCTTATCCTGGACGATTTTGCAGGGAACTCCTTTGTTTTGACGATTTTACAGCGCAGCCCTGCCTGTAACCTCAAGAAAACAAGGATTTTGCGCCCAAAATACGGGTGGGGGTGGGGTAACCAATGTATAAACAGACAACCATGCTCGCTGCCCCGGCTTACTTCTGCTTCCCCGGCAGCATAGCCTTGATCTTGTCCATCAGGCTGGGCTTGGCCGCTGGAGCAGCGACTGCGGGAGCTGGCGCGTTGGCAGCGGGTTGCGCGGAAGGCTGAACGCCTGGAGGCGTGGCTCCCTTCTCTGCCGCGGCGGGCGTCTTCGTGGATGCCGGCAACGGCGTTGATCCATTTACCACGCCGGACGCCGTGAACTCCGGCACCTTTTCAGTGTCATTCTTGATCAGAATCGAGATGCGCCGGTTAGAGGGATCGGTGGGATTGTCTTTCATGCGCAGCATCTGGTCGGCGTAGCCGCGCACCTGTGTCACCTGATCGGTGCGCACGCCGTCCTGCTGCAAAAGCCGGCGCGCTGAATTGGCGCGATCCGCAGACAGATCCCAGTTGCTGTAACCCGAGTCGCTGGAGTACGGCGTCGCATCGGTGTGGCCTTCGATCAACAGCGAATTGGGCAGCGTCTTCAGCTCTTTGCCCAGCAGCGCCAGCAACTGCTGGCCGCTATCGCTCAGTTTTGCGCTGCCGCTTTGGTAGAAGGTGCCGTCCTTGCCCTCGATCAGTTCAATGCGCAGACCCTCGGGCGTGATCGTCATCTCAATCTGCTTGGAGAGTTTCTCCAGCTCCTTGCGCGCCTTGATCTCCTCTTCGAGCTTCTCTTTCAGGTTTTGCAGTTCGTCGGTGGACACCTGCGCCATGGTTACGCCGTTGCCAGTGCCAGTGCCAGTCAGCAGTGTGCCCATCAGGTTGCCGGTTCCCTTGGGATCGTTGAAGTATCCGGACACGGCCTTCTTTACCTTCTCGCTCGAACCCATCAGCCACAACACGATGAAAAGCGACATCATGGCGGTGACAAAATCTGCATAGGCCACCTTCCACGCGCCGCCGTGATGGCCGCCGTGGCCGCCCTTTTTCTTGATGACGATGATCGGTTGGCTCGATCTGGCTGCCATAATGCCGCTCTCTTTCTGAAAAGGCTTCGCTCGCCTTATGCCGCCGCCGCAGCGGCCGGTTCTGCACTGGCTGCTTGGCTCTTGCAGTTCTTTTCCATCTCGTCGAAGCTGGGTCGCACATGCGCGGGTATCGCCCGCCGGCCCATCTCGATTGCGATCATGGGAGCCGAGCCCTTCAGAAACGACAGTATCAGCACGCGTAGAACATGCAGATATTCGTCTTGTGCGTCAGCCGTCTTAGACATGTTCGATGCCAGAGGGCCTACCGCGCCGTAGCACAGCAGAATGCCCAAAAATGTTCCTACCAGCGCTGCCGCAACCTTTTCACCGATCTCCTCCGGCGGGCCGCCCAGGGAACCCATGGTGATCACCACGCCCAATACCGCGGCCACAATGCCCAATCCTGGCAGTGAGTCCGCAACCGTGGTCAGTGAGTTGACCGGCAACATCACACCGTGATGATGCACCTCCATGTCCAGTTCCATCATCTGGTCCATGTCAAACGGCTCCACGCCTCCGGTGATGGCCATGCGCAGCGTGTCGCAGACAAAGTCACGAGCATGATGGTCGGCGAGAAACTCCGGATAGTTTTTGAAGATGGAGCTTTCCGCGGGCTTCTCCACGTCCATCTCCACGCTCAGCAGTCCCTCTTTGCGCACCTTGTTCAGAAACTGGTACATCATCTTGAGCGTGCTCAAGTAGCGTTCCTTGCCGAAGGGCGAGCCTTTCAGGATCCCCATTAATCCGGCGGCGATGTCTTTGATCACGTTGACAGGATTAGCCACCAACAGCGTGCCCGAGGCCGCGCCGGCAATAATCAGCAATTCGGCCGGCTGAAGAAGAACCAATATATGACCCTTTTCCATCAGAAATCCGGCGAGGATCGATCCAAACACTACGACAATGCCTATGATGGCGAACATGCATGCCTCCTCGGAGTGGACGTGGTATGGTTTCCGCCCGCTTGAAAGCTGGTTATCATTGAGGTTTTTGCTCTTTCCAGTAACTCCGCCAAACTTTCCTCCTGTTCAGCCTGAGCCGCGCCGATGCTCACCGTCAGCGTTGCCCGATCGCCCCACCAGCGGAAGTCTGCCGTCCGGGCCAATCCGGCCAGCGCCTGCGCGTGGGTTGCCAGCATCTCCGGCGTGCGCTCGTGCGACAGAATCAGAAACTCATCGTCGCCCCAGCGTCCGATCTCCTCGGCTGGCCGCAGCCCGTTGGACATCGCACGCTCCACCTTCTCCAGCATCGCTTCGCAGGCCTTGGCGCCGTGCGTTTTGCGTAGCTCCGCGGCCTGATCGACGGAAATCCACAGCACGCCGAGCGGCAGGCCGCCGCGCGTAAAGTCTCCAAACATTGACGCCAGCCGGTCCTCAAGAACCGCCTGGCTCGCCTTCACGTCACCGCCCTGGCTATTTTCTCCGTGCGGCAGCGCATCCAGGTTGTCGGCGGGATGAAAAAGTACGGCCATGCCGATGCGTCCGCCCATCCCGTCGCGCAACACAAAATAGCGTGCCATCACCGGCACGTCATGGCCCTGTTTGTGCGACGCATGAACCAGCGTTCTATGGCCCAGTTGCCCCCCGGCATCCGGTTCTATATTCACCAGCCGCGCGCCAGCTGTTAGCAGCGGCTCCAGCGGCTCTGGCGCTTGCCGCGACAGCAGGTCGGCGCTCCCATACCCGGTAATCGCCTCCGCCGAACGGTTCCAGAGCACGATCTGGCCCTCGACGCCAAGCAGCGCGACACCCTCCGGTATACTGTCCATCGCAACCTCTAGAAGTTCCGTGCGATCGGCCATTTACACCTCTCCATCTCCATCTACTTCATCGGCACAGCGCATTCCAACTTCACCGCATGGGGCTGTGGAGAACGATGTTTAGATTTTCTAAGGGAAAAGAATCCGGCGTGGCTCGGACCATGCTCAAAACAGAACCCGCCTCGCTTTCTCTATCGGCTCAAGAGACATATTCGGAAAAATTCACAGCCTCCGGCCGAAAATCTTCGTGACCCTCCGCGTCCGGAAGCTGTAATCTCATTCGTGGGAGATCATCCGGAGACAGCAGAAAATTTTCCGGACCGTTCACCAAAGGAATCTGCTCCGCTCTTTTTGTTGCAGATTGAAGCAGTTCAAGTGTTTTTGGTAATCTGCCGATAAAGTTGCCAAGAGAAGTGCCAACGCCTGTGCATGATTCTGCGTTTCCGTCGTGATGGAAACCATGCGCAGGCGGGCATCTACTCGAGATTCAGGGTGTGCAGCGGATGAGGCGAGCATGATGAACAAGATTATTCTGGCAGATTCGCAGGCTATATTTCGCGCCGGCACTGCTAAAGTGCTGGCCATGGACGAAGATGTGCGCATCATCGCTCAGTGCACTGATCTTGACCGCATGCATCACGCCATCACCACCTTTCCCGGCTCCATTGTTCTCTTTGCCGCCTCCTTGCGGCCGGATATGGATCGGTTGCATGCGCTGCTGGAGACCACCGGCAGCCGCGGCATCGTGATTGCCGAGAACACCGACAACGCCAGCGCTTACCTGCACCAGGGTTTTCGCGGCGTGGTTTTTCGCAGCGTCACCGGCCCGGCTTTGGTGGAGTGCGTGCGCGCCGTGGCCGGCGGCAGCACCTGGTTGCCTCAGCAACTCATGGTGGCCGAGTCAGTCGAGGAAGACATGGTGGGCACACGCGTTCGAGACCGGCTCACCCCCAAGGAGATGCGCATCGTCGCCCTCATCGTCCAGGGATGCAAGAATCGCGAGATCGCTACCCGTCTCAAAACCACCGAGCAGGTTATCAAGAATTATCTGCGCTCCGTCTACGACAAGACCGGCGTCAGCGACCGCCTTGAACTGGCGTTGTTCACCATCCACCATCGAGTCCTCGCCGCCGCCGCGGCAGATGTGGGCAGCAAACTGGAAGCCGAGGAAGCAGCCGCGCCGCACCCCATGCATTGTGGTGCAACGGTACAAGCCGCTGACTGATAGCCAATCTTCCGCGCGCGGGCGCTGGCACCCTCTATGCGGCGATTCAGCGGGATTCCCACTTCTTCATAAAGTGATTGGCGTTGCGCTTCGTTGTTGAATCCGCCTATTATTTTATGGTTTTCCATCGATTCTTTCTCTTCGTGTGCGAATCTATATCGTATCTACCCTCACGAAGGAGACATTCCCCATGAATTCCACCGGCAATACCATTCTGATTACCGGCGGCGGCTCGGGCATCGGCTGCGGCCTGGCGGAGGCACTTCAGGCGCTCGGCAACCAAGTGATCATCGCGGGCCGCCGCAAGCAGGCTCTGGAGGAAACCGTTGCCGCCAATCCCGGCATGAAATCCATTCCGCTAGACATTGAGAATCCCGCGGCCATCCGCGCCTTTGCCGCTGAAATCGCCGCCGAGTTTCCGTCGCTGAACGTGCTGATCAACAACGCCGGCATCATGCGCGCGGAAAAACTAATTGCTCAGCAGAGCGATCTGGCCGACGCGGAAGCCACTGTGGCCACCAACCTGCTCGGCCCTATCCGCCTGATCGCCGCGCTGCTACCGCATCTGCAAAAGCAGCCCCGCGCCACCATCATCAACGTCTCCAGCGGTCTGGCCTTTGTGCCGCTGGCCATTACTCCCACCTATTGCGCCACCAAGGCCGCGCTTCACTCCTATACGCAATCGCTGCGCTATCAGCTCAAGAACACGCCGATCGAAGTCCTGGAACTGATTCCGCCTTACGTGGCAACCCGCCTGATGAACGGTGTCGACGATCCGCGGGCCATGCCGCTGGCAGAATTTCTGGCCGAATCCGTGGCTATCCTGACCAGCCAGCCCACACCCCAGGAGATTTGCGTTGAACGCGTGAAGCCTCTGCGCACCGCCGCCGAAAACAGGCGCTTCGAGGAGTTTTTCAACACCCTCAATGCCGCCCGGTCAGACGCAATGCTGTCCTGATACTGGAGTTTTTATCGATCCGGACCAGAAGTTTTGAAACGCTGTGACCCATCCATTCCGCGCTTGTTGCGGAATGGGTGGGAGGTAGTGTTGCATTTTTTGGGGGCCGGATCAACAGAAGGAAGATCGGGTTCCCAGCTCCCATTGTTGAGAGCTGGGAAGGATCGAACGGAACGCGCGGCCTTACAGCTTCTCCGCCACGCTCTTGGCCTGCGTAAACAGCAGCAGGTAATCCGGCCCACCGGCTTTGGAGTCCGTGCCGCTCATGTTGAAGCCGCCGAAGGGATGCGCTCCCACCATCGCGCCCGTGCATTTGCGGTTAAAGTACAGATTCCCAACGTGAAAGTCGCGGCGGGCGATGTTCAGCTTTTCGCGGTCGGAGGAGTAGATCGAACCGGTCAGGCCGTACTCGGTGTTGTTGGCTGCCTTCATTCCTTCCTCGAAGTTGGCCACTTTGATCAGCGCCAGCACCGGCCCGAAGATCTCCTCCTGGGCCAGAACGGCATCCGGTGCAATGTCCGCAAACACTGTAGGCTCAATGAAATAGCCGCCATCAATCTCAGGAGCCTTGCCGCCGGCGATCAAACGGCCTTCCTTCTTGCCAATCTCGATGTAGGCCAGCATGGAGTCGAGCGCGCCCTTGTTGATCACCGGGCCAAGGTTGTGATTTTTCACCGGATCGCCCACCGTCAGCTTGGCCACGCGCTCTAGCAGCTTCTTCGTAAATGACTCATAAATAGGTGCTTCGATGATGGCGCGGGAACAGGCCGAGCATTTTTGTCCACTGAAGCCGAAGGTCGAGGCCACCACGCCATCGGCAGCCGCGTCCAG
>CAWDQS010000199.1:0-12590 GCA_963804295.1 uncultured Acidobacteriaceae bacterium | reverse complement strand
TAGCCTGAAAGGTAAATATTACCCGTACCAGCAGTACCTTTTACATAAACAATAGTGCCAGATCTAAAAAGGCATACTTGATTCTGGGGCTGGGAATTAGCTTGTAATTCAATAACAAGACTCGAATCACCTAACAGAAATTCGTGATCATTAACACCATCAAAGCTGATAGTGATAGAATCATCGCTATCATTAAAAATGCGCAATAAGAAACAGGCACCATCCAACCCATCTGGATTAATTGGTTTGTAGTCAGCTGTGACGTCATCAGAATCTATATTAGTGAGTACTATAGGTACTACAAAATTTCCCATATTAACCCTCAGCTTGTTTTTGTTTTGCTTGATCAGCTGCATTAGTAGCTAATCTAACTATTTCCTGCAAGATAGTGTGTGCAGCGTCATATGCTTCACCAAATTGCGCACCCATTGGCATAGAAAATACATACGTATGTACTGCACCTTTTACTTCAAGTGAAATGGTTGGTTTTGTGTTTAATTCCATGTGATTCCTTCCTTTATAGATTATTCTCTAACTCTTCTATACGAGCATGGAGCTTTTGGATTTCATTGAGTAATAGTACTGGAAGATCTTGGTAGCGAACCGTGTGTGGATTACCTTCATCATCATGCACCACAAGATCTGGAAATATACCCTCAACTTCTTCTGCAATAAGCCCAAACTGTCTACGTTTGGTTTTATCACTTTTATAATTAAAAGTCACCGGTCTTAACTTCATAACAGGAGAATAATCCATCTCTTCAATGTTTTCTTTGAAGCGACGAGATGAAACTACGGTTCCTAAATTTCCTGTTATCTACAACTACCGGCACACCTACCCAGCCCCTCACGCGCTTCTTGTTGCCGATGTAGATGAGTGTGACCTTGCGGTTTCGCTCCTTTACGATCCTCAGTGCCTCATTCAAAATCGACAACCCATCAACATAGGGTAGGCAAAATCCAATCAGGGCGATGCGCAGGTGTCCAGCTTCAGGAGGCGTTGCCTGATGCAAGGAAGGTTTTCTTGTAAAACGAAGAATGTGCGCATCCGGCCGCAACGGGGCGATGTAATCAACCATCGCCTCGCACAGGCAGCAGACGTGCGCGGCTCTTTCGATCAACCAGCGGAACGCTTCTGAGCCTGCCTGGTTATTGTCGATCAAATCCCACAAATGCAGAACGAAAGGTTTTTCGAGTTCCGTGAGGATCGCTTTCATGCGCTCACTGTCTCTGATTGACAAGGGCGCAACATAGACAACCGAAACATCATCCTTATAGGTTGTGCGCAGCCACCTTCTAGTGGCCGGCTTCAACTCATTGCCATTCCACCGGGAAAGGCCGGCGCCGGCCAGTATGCGCGCGGGAAGAGATTTAGGTTTGTACTTGAGAATGCTGAATCGGCAGAACAACGCCGACTCAATTCGTGCTGAGCGCGCATCATGTTTCTTGAACTCCGCATTGTCCCAGAACAGATGCTTCCACGCCGGAAACTCTTCCAGCAAGAGCCTTGTCTGGATGCCAATCGCAGTCTTGTAAGAAAGAGAATGGCTTGTGATGAAGAGCGGAACAGTCATATTCAATCCCAAGGTTACAGCGGGATTTGTGCCGCGCCGAAAACGTCAGCAACACCCCGGCTGGTTGAAAACTTCCTAATCAACGAAGTCCACTTTGGGCGCAACTGTGATGATGCCGCGCTTGTGGCCCATCTTGAGCAGCGTGCGAATGGCCTCGCGGCCGTCCGCGCCGTAGTCCAGGGTGCGCTCATTCACGTACATGCTGACGAAGCGGCTGGCCAGCCGTACATCCAGATCGCGGGCAAACTGCATGGCGTATTCCAGCGCCTCCTCGCGGTGATCCAGTGCGTGCTGGATGCTGTCGCGCAAGGCTTTGGAGATGATCTTGTGTTTTTCCGCGCCCAGCGAACGGCGGATGGCATTGCCGCCCAGCGGCAGCATTAAGCCGGTAGTCTCGCGCCACCACACGCCCAGGTCGAGAATTTTATTCAATCCGCTGGCCGAGTAGGTGAGCTGGCCCTCGTGGATGATAAGCCCGGCGTCGTAGGTTCCGGACTGAATAGCCGGGATGATCTGGTCGAAGGGCACGGTCTCGGTTTGGATGGCGGGGTTGAAGATTTTAAGCGCCAGATAAGCGGTGGTCAGCGTGCCGGGAACGGCAATCTTGATGCGGCCCAGATCCTCAAGTGCCAGCGGCTTGCTGGAGACGATCATGGGGCCGTAGTCCTCGCCCACGCTGCCGCCGCATCCCATAAGCGTGTAGTTTTCTTGCAGGTAAGGGTAGGCGTGGAAACTGATGGCGGTCACGTCGAAGAAGGCTTCGTCCAGGGCGCGGCGGTTGAGGGTCTCGATGTCGCACAGGGTGTGGGAGAAGCGGTAGCCGGGGACGCGGACCTTGTTGGTGGCCAGGCCATAAAACATGAAGGCGTCATCGGAGTCGGGACTATGAGCGATGGAGATGTCGATGATCTCAGCCGGGCTGGCATCCTGCTTGTTGGGTTTACTCATGGGGGATGAATGTCCTTTCAACAAAAACTGCGAAATATGGCTTGGAGACCGGCCAATGATCCTAAACGTCGGTGTCGGTTTCCTCAGCCGCACCGGAAGCCGCATCAGCGCTCGCCGAAGTTTTGGAGCGGCTTCGGGCGCGCTGCACACAGACGTGAAGCGCCCCCCCGACGGCTGCAATCAGCATCGCCGCGAACGAGACGAGAAGCACCAACAGTAACCAGCGCATGGGCATGAACCAGGCTCAGAATACCAGACGAGCCGGGCATTGAAGCCAGGCGTTACGGCTGGCGGACGCTCTCCAGCAGCCAGTCGAGGTAAGGCTGGCTGGCCGCATCCACCTTCAGAACCAGAAACTCCGGGGTCTCGTAGCTGTGCAACTCGTGCAGCCGCGCTTGCAGGCGGTCAAGTTGCTCCGGGCCGGTCTTGATCAGCAGCAGCGTCTCGGTTGCAGACTCTACCTCGCCCTTCCAGCGGTAGATGGATTGAACACCAGGAATCAGTGTAGCGCAGGCGGCCAGCCGTTCCTCGACCAGCGCGCGGCCCAGCCGCGCGGCATCGTCGGGGTTGGCGACGGTGGTCAGGACGAGGCGGACTGGAGGAGTGGGTGAGGGCATTTTCTTCTGCCATTGTCTTATTCAGGATCTCTTATCTTTTCCTTTTGGGTAAAGCTGCACTAGATGGAACCCATGCCGTGCCCTTTTCTTCTTTGAAAGAAATTGTTTGACTCTGTGCATATCTAACATATCAGCAGCCAATATTCGTTCAAGATGTTCGCGCAATTCAGCTATTTTCATGTAATGCTCTTTCCCGAAGGCAATTAATTCATCTTTGCTGTTAGGCATTTGAAACAGGATGTAATTCAGCTCCCGAACCAAATCGAATGCTTCTTCACTAAGCCACAATCCTTGTGACATGACTTCACCTACCAGCATAAGTGAATTGTCATTCTGGCTCCTTGACACAAACGGGAGGTGGTAAGTTTTAGAATCATTCTCAGCTATGGAGGTCTTAAAGGCAACGATTAGTTTTTCCAATGCTTCATACGCTTCAATGCGACGTTCAACGACCGTTTTGTAGTAGTCGTTGACAAATTCATTTCGTTTTGCACGCAGTGTGAAATATCCTGCGATGGCGGCTCCGAGCAGTGCGCCAAGTAGTGCACACCCTCCAGTAATAGTCGCAATTTGTAGGAGCTCCTGTGAATTTGGCTCCATTCAGATTCCACCTCTCTTGACAAAAAATATGATAACAAGTCGTGATGTAGCTTGTTCGATCACAATAATTGGCAATCGACCTAACATTTCTATTCTCCCTTACTTGGAATGCAGTTGCCGGAGTTGCGGGTGCAACGCTGCAATAACAGCATTAGGATTTTTGGCGATGACGGTCAGGAATGCCCGTGCCGAGGACTCCGGGGTGCGTCGTCCGCCCTCCCAGTGCTTGACCGCATCCAGACTGAAGCCGAAGGTATCGGAGAATCGGCTTTGCGTCATCTTCAGGCGTTTTCTGATGCCCTTCACATCGACCTCAGCAGGCAGGTTGACCTTGTAGCCAGCCGTCTCCCCAGCCAGAAACGCATCTACTTCATCCAGTCCGTTCATCAAGTCTCGAAAGATAGTTGACATCGCTTATCTCCTGTACTTCGCGAATATTTCATCGGCGCGTTTGGCCAATAGGTTGCGTTCCTGCATGGTCAGGTTCTCTTTCTCATTCTTGGCATAGGCCGTAATCAGAAAGATCGGAAAATCTTCTCCGCGAAGGATGTAAATCACTCGCGCCCCGCCACGCTTTCCCATGCCTTTGCGAGCAACCCGAACCTTGCGGTAGCCTCCGGTTCCTTGTATGACCTCACCGCACTCCGGATTTGCTGCCACCATAGCGACGATCTGATCGCGTTCCGCCTGACTAAAGATGGCTTCGGCTGCCTTGAGATACCCTGGCGTCTCGACGACGGTCTGCATATCTTCTTGTACTCCAATGGACACCATTTGTCAAATTAGTCCTCTTAGCCTGTCGGTTAAACTTGACTAAGGCACTATGAAGTTGAAGCTGAAAAAAAGATCACGCGGGAGAAGAACGATGACGACAGGGATCAGGTTTGGCACTTCGGGCTGGCGGGCGATTGTGGCCGATGAATTTACGGTGGCCAATATCCGGCTGGCGGTGGCGGGGATTGCCGCCTTCGTGAAAACGCAACCGGAGCCTCACCGCGTGCTGGTGGGCCGCGACCCCAGATTTCTCGGCGAGAGCTTTGTGGATGTGGCGGCGCGTGTGCTGGCTGGGGCCGGCGTTACGCCGATCATCATTCCCGAGGCCGCTCCGACGCCGGCCATCGCCTATGCCGTGCGCGAACTCAAAACCTCCGGGGCCATCAACTTTACCGCCTCGCACAATCCGCCGGAGTATAACGGCATCAAGTTCTCCACGCACGACGGCGCGCCGGCATTGCCGCAGGTGACGCAACAGATTGAGGCGGAGGTTGCGGCGTTGCAGACGAGCGGCGCGGCAATTCCGCAGGCTAATCCCCCCGAAGTCGGCTTTGAAACGACCGATGTGAAGCCGGCGTTCCTGAAGCGGCTGGCCGAGTTGGTGAATTTGAAAGCGATTGCCAAGTCGGGCATCAAGGTGGTCTACGATCCCTTATGGGGCGCGGGGCGCGGCTACAGCTCCGAGCTGCTGCATGAGGCGGGCGTACGTGTCGAAACGGTCCACGATTATCGCGATGTGTTGTTCGGCGGCCATGCGCCGGAGCCGGACGACCGCCTGCTCGGCGACGCTCGGGCGAAGATGAAGGAGACAGGTGCAGCTCTCGGCATTGCGACTGATGGGGATGCGGACCGCTTCGGAATTGTCGATGCGGACGGCACATTCATCCAGCCGAATTACATCATTGCGCTGCTCTTCGACTACCTGGTGGAGACGCGCGGCTGGCGCAACGGAGTGGCCAAGAGCGTGGCCACCACCAACCTCATCAACGCCCTGGCCGATTACCACAAGGTGCCGCTCTACGAGACGCCGGTAGGCTTCAAGTACATTGGCGAGCTGATCAATGAAGACAAGATCGCCATCGGCGGCGAGGAATCGGCCGGGCTGACCATTCGCGGCCATGTGCCGGAAAAAGACGGCGTGCTGGCCGGCCTTCTTGTGGCGGAGATGGTGGCTGTGCGCGGCAAGAGCCTGGGCCTGCAATTGAAAGAATTATTTGCCAAGGTTGGTTCCTTCTATCCGATTCGTGACAACTTCCACTTGACCCATGCAGGCATGGCCGCGTTCACTAAGAAGTTGAAGGCCGATCCAGAGGAGCTGAGCGGGCGCACGGTTGTGCAAGTGGTCAGGACCGACGGCTTGAAGCTGATTCTCTCGGATGGCTCATGGGTCTGCTACCGCCTCTCAGGAACCGAGCCTGTGGTGCGGGCCTACACGGAAGCGCGCAGCGAGCAGGACGTGGAGACGCTCAGCGCGGCGGCCAAAAAGTTTGTACTCGAGTAGGAACGGAATGGATTTCATGCAAGACGACAAGATGCAAGCCAGGACGAGCGCAGCGGGAATCGGGCTGCACGCAGATCCACGCTCCCTGACAAAGCGTGTGCGTGAGTTTGTGCTGCGTGTATGGCGACCGGTTGCGTCGGCGGTGGCCGTGGCGCTGGCCATGCTGATCCTGTGGCACGGAATTATCGGCAAGAACGGCTTGCTGGCCTGGCAGCAGAAGCGCGTCGAGAGCCGCGAGCTGCGCAAGGAGATCATCAGCCTTCAGCAGGAGAATGCCCTCCTCAGCGAGCGCATCGAGCGGCTCAAGTCCAACCCTGACGCCATCGGCATCGTGGCGCGCGGAACGCGGCGCTACATCAAGCCCAACGAGGTGATTGTCACGCTGCCCCCCGAGCCAAATTCGCCAGCACAGCCTGTCGGGACGGACAAGTAATTTAACCCATACTTCAGAATAATTTCACCCTTGCTTCAGAAATCGATATGCGCGCGCACCGACCCCACCCAAACCGGCCCGCGGTCTTGGTTGTAGCCGGGGTTATTGATGTGCTGCACATCGACGGCATAGAATAATCCCCGCCACGCGTGCCAGTTGTAGTAGCTCTCGACGATGTTCTCGCGGCCGTAGTTGAGATTGCCGTCGCCCAGAAGAAATCCCAAGCCGCCCAGCCGTAAATAATTTTGATGATCGCGCTTGATGGCGTTCGTGACCACGGCCAGGCCGATCTTGTCCACCGGCCGATGCCAGCGCGCGCCGGCGTAGTCGCCGCCAGCTTCGACCGTCTGGTCTACCTCGGTGTAGACATAGGACTCGTGCTGTCCCTCGTTCCATCCGAAGCGGCCAAAGACACGCAGATTCTCCGTCAGCTCCTGTTCTGTGTTATAGCCAAATCCGTACTTGAGCGCGCTGAAATGCTCATGCAGCAAAATATTAGGCGTGGTGTCGGTTCCGGCCAGGTATGCGTTGACCGCCTCGCGGTAGTCGCCCATGTGCGCGCGGTTGGCGAAAAAAAGAATACGCTCGGCGCCTTTGCGCTTGGGAACGAAGCTGTGCCGCAGCTCGAACTCGCCGTTCTGGGCGTGGGCGCGGCTGAAGGCCCAATCCATATCGATGCCGTTGGCCACCGTGGGCATGGCAAAAAATCCGTAGCGCAGGCTCCACGTTCGGTCGTCGTACTCCGCCATCCCGCCTACCGTGTAGCCGCGCGTATCAGCGGCATAATCCCACGCGCCGTTGTTGTCCACCGTCCAGTTCATGAACTGCAAGTGGCTGTCCGAGCCAGGGCCGTTGACATCGAAAAAATCCGGCAGCGTCATCTTGCCGGCGCGCAACTCGACGCGGCGCGCCGGCACGCTTGGGGCAACGGCGAAGAAGCCGGGTTCCTGCGACACGGTCTCCTCCGTCAGGCCGATGACTTGATGAATCCCGTAGCGCGCGATGTAGGGCAGGGTGCTCAGCGTGGGGTTGCGCACCACATCCAGGTTAGTGAAGCCGGCCAACCCCAGCGCCTGGCTCAGTCCGCGCCCGCCGGAACTCTCTATGTCCAGAATCAGGTCGGTGTTGTATCTAATTGAATGTGTTGGCCTTACCGCGGTGTAAAGCGTGCCCAGCAGAGAGGTCTTGTATTCTGCGCCGCTAAGGAAGCTGTGGGTGCCCGCGTAGGGGGAATGGAAGGGCAGGTCGCCCTGGAAGATGATGTTAGCTTGGCCGGAGAGCCAGTAGCGTCCATTGCTGTGGAATGGGGCCATGGTAACAATGGGCTCCTCCTGCGTGGCAGGAGGGGTGGGGGTCGACGCGCCGGGTTGGCGCTCAACGCTGCCATGCTGCCCGTCAAGAGCGAGCGATTCAGACATGAGGATGTTGGAATCGACCTCTGCAAGATGCTGAAATATAATGAGTTGCTTCTGAGGCGCGGGGGGCAGTGCGGTCGGAGTTTGGGCGCGAATGGTTATGGCCGCCAGCGCAAGGCCGGCCAGCCGCAAATACCTGGGTCGGAGGAGCGTCGGGCTGATGCGGCGGCGGGCGGGGAACATGAGTAAGCACTCCAATCGTATCGTGAATTTATGAAGATAGGGATAAAATGGAGATGCAACCGTACCCCCACTCTGTATATACCATACCGGGGGTAGGTATTGTCAACCAAGGAGCTCCTCCATGCCCACCCATGATCGCGAAAAGGTCAAGTTGTTGCAAAGAATCAAGAAACTGCGCGGCCAACTGGACGCCGTCGAGCGCTCCCTGGCCGCCGATGAGGACTGCGGAGGCCAACTCATGCTGCTGGCCGCCGTCCGAGGAGGCGTCAACGGCCTGATGGGCGAGGTCCTGGAGACCCACATCCGCTTCCACCTGGCCGACGGCGCCAAGGAGCAGATCGCCCCCGAGCTGGCCGAAGACCTGATCGACCTGGTCCGCGCTTACCTGAAGTAGGAGATGCCGCGGTTTTCACGACTCAGCCACAAGAGGATTGAACAACCAACAGATTGTCATCCTGAGCGGAGCGTAGCGAAGTCGAAGAACCTGCGGTAGCTTTTCATGCTTTGTATCAGGGCACAACTGGTAGGCCAGGGTTTTAACCCTGACTGCCGTACAAGTCGGAGGGAGACGGGGGTTTTAACCCCCGCAAAATGCATTTTACCCGTTTCTGAAAATCAATCCACGCGGCGAAGCCGCGTTTGAAGATAAAGGGCAGATGGAACAAATGGAATTTGGCCGGGGTCGGGGCGGTTCACTGGTTTCGCAGGCAAGAGGGTTATAACTGGTTGGGATACGCGTTTGGCGGCGCGCCAAACACGAATATAATAGGCAATCCCAATTTATCGATTATCTTCGGAAGTTTGCGCGAAAGGAAGTGGCTACGCGTGGTGAGTGCGTTCTCTTTGGTCAAGTGGTATTTGGATTGCGTCACCGATTCGGGCGATGCCGCAATTCTGTATTGTGCTGATTTGAATTGGCGCGGTGTGCATCTGACTTATAGCAGCGTTCTTTCCGTCTATGGGGATTCGACTGAAACCCATTCGTCGATGGCTCGTTTTCGGCTCTCATCAACTAGCAGCCAGATTCTTGTCGAGTTTCCTCGGCTGGATGTCTCAGGAATTTGGAAGGCGGATGCCGCACCGGTTCAGCGCACGGTTTTTGAGAATGCATCCGGCGCGGTGGAGTGGAAGTGCCTTCAACCACGATCGTTGGTCACTCTGAGAGTCGGCGGGCAGGAATTGCGGGGATTGGGTTATGCGGAATGCTTGTCGGTGACGCTGCCTCCGTGGCAGTTGCCGATGCGCCAACTGCGTTGGGGAAGATTTGTTTCAGAGGAAGAATCGCTTGCCTGGGTTGACTGGCAGGGCGAGTATTCGACGAGCTTTGCAATGCATAACGGCCGCGATTGTGAGACGCTTGAGGTGTCGGACTCAGAAGTTGCAATTCCCGGCGCAACGCTGCGCATGGAGGAGAGTTTTTCTCTTCGCGCCGGGCGGCTGGGGTCAACAGTTCTTCCAGGAGCGCCAGCGTTGGGCAAACTGCTTCCCCGCTCTTTGTGCGACATTGAAGAGCAGAAGTGGAGAAGCCGCGGCACATTGGAAGAACCGGGTCTCATCAGTCGAGGATGGGTGATTCACGAGGTGGTTCACTGGAAGCTATGATTCGCTCTCATTTTTCCAAGGTGTTCTACGGAATTATGTTTGTTGTGGTGCTGCCGCTGGCGCTGGTGTTGTGGGCAGATGGCGCGCGCGATGAGGTGCACCTTGCGGCATTTCACTCACTGGTTCTCGGAGCGATGCTGACGGCGTTCGGCGTGGCCGTTATGCTGACAGGAATGTTTTCGCTTTGGCGCTACGGCAACGGATTGCCCATGAATGCATTTCCTCCGTCGCGTTTTGTGGAGAACGGCATCTATGGGCTGGTTCCACATCCGATCTATGGCGGGTTCGTGATTGTCTGTGCTGGCGTCGCCATTTTCTTCGGCTCGGCCAGTGGATTGTGGCTGGTTACACCTATGACGGCTCTGGCGAGCGCGGCGCTGGTGCTGGGTTATGAAGTGCCGGATTTGCGGAATCGCTTTGGCGCGCGGGGATTCTCTATATGGTTGCCATCGGACCGGCCTGAGGCTCCGTCGCTGCTGGAGCGATTTCGAGTTTATCTAGTGGTGCTGCTGCCGTGGCTGGCGTTGTATGAGCTGATTTGGCGCATAGGCAGGGAAGCCGGCGCGATTGCGACCTACTTGCCTTTCGAGCACCGTCTGCCGGTGAGGGGTCAGATGGAGATTCTCTACGCCAGCACATATCTCGTCGTGCTGCTGACTCCGCTGTTGGCCGTCTCGGGGCACGCATTGCGGCGTTTTGCCCAGCGCGGTCTGATGGCGATGGCGCTTATCTTTCCGCTCTATCTGTTGTTGCCGGTTTTTGTGCCGCCGCGTCCTTTTATTCCGGCAACGATCTTCGGCAAGTTGCTGATGTTGGAGCGAACGCCCTATTCGGGGATTGCCGCCTTTCCATCGTTTCATATTGCCTGGGCGCTGATTGCCGCATCCGCGCTGGCTGAGGGAGGGCGATGGAAGAAGTACGCCTGGTGGACGTGGGCCGTGCTGGTTGCCGTCAGCTGCGTGACGACAGGAATGCATTCGATTGCCGATGTGCTGGCCGGGGCAGCGGCCTATGCGCTGGTGGTGTGCTCGAAGAAGATTTGGCTAACCATTCTACGCATTGCGGAACGAATCGCTAACTCGTGGAAGGAATGGCGGATTGGGCCGGTGAGAATCATCAACCATGGTGGATTCGCGGCTGCCGGGATTCTGATAGGAGTTAGCATCATCGACACGCTGCTCGGTCCAGGCCACGAACTGTTGACGGTCAGCATTTTCCTCTGCTCGACCATCGGGGCGGCACTGTGGGCGCAATGGGTTGAAGGCTCACCTGCGCTGCTGCGCCCCATGGGCTTCTACGGAGGAATGTTGGGAGCCGCAGTTGGAGGCACTTGCGCGCTATGGATGCATGTAAATCTGTGGGTGGTTCTGGCGGTGATTTGCGTAGCAGCCCCATGGATTCAGGGCACCGGAAGACTGCGTTGCTTGGTTCAGGGATGCTGTCACGGACGCGCGACTGAGACGGTGACGGGAATTCGCTACACGCATCCACGCTCGCGTGTCTGCCAACTGGCACATCTCGCGGGATTGCCTGTTCATGCAACGCCCGTCTATTCCATTCTGTGGAACTTGATTGTGGGTGTCTCGCTGCTGCGCCTGATGCAACTTCATTCTTCCACAACATTAATTTGCGGCACTTATCTTTTACTCTCCGGCACAGGACGCTTCGTTGAGGAGGCATATCGTGGCGAGCCTCAGACTCAGATCGTATACGGGCTTCACTTTTACCAATGGATTGCCGTTCTGACGGCCGTTGCCGGGGCCGTGGTGACATGTGCTCACAGCCCTGATCTGCCGCAGAACTGCACATTGCGCATCAGCTCGATTCTGGTGGCGGCGGGATGTGGCGCGGTGGCCTGGTTTGTAACAGGAGTTGATTTTCCAGAATCGACACGCCGCTTTGCCCGGCTGACAGGATGAGCGCATGGAATTATTTTGGAGTTTTTGAAAGTGTAGCTGCAGTGCCGATGAGGCATCATCGCGGCTTAGCTGCGCGGGTTGATTTCTAAAATCTTGGGTATGGGGTTGTGCCGGGAACCTGCCAGCCGAGACCTGCTGGGCACTGACCACTATTCCCTATTCCCTAGTCCCTAGTCCCTAGTCCCTGTCTCTCCGACCCCTAACCCCTGATCTCTGATCTCTGTTTCCCTGAAAACCGTAGCAGATAATTACCTCACATTGGCGCACAATAGGATTGGTCAGTGGAGCGGGGCTTTACTGGTCCGTCATCTTTGACGCCTGAGAAGGGTACCCCCACCCCCCCTATTTACTGTGAAACTGTGAGACTGTGAAGGAAAGGGCGCCCCCCACCCCCCCTTTTTTATTTTTACCAACGCGCCAATCCTTGCAGATTATTTCGTATTTGTGCATACGAGGCCGCGTAAGCTCTATTAATTCATTCAAAATCAATAGTTTATATTCTCTATTCTCTCCAAAACCCACAAACCGTCACTCATCGCCTCTGCGGACTTGCTTCATGCGCTCGACGCTCTTTCCAAACGCTATAGACTTGTTTTGAACAGGAGCGTTTTATATGCAGCAAATTTCTCGCCGTTTTTTTATGCAATTGCTGTCGGTTTTTCTGCTGGTTCCAGCGCTGATCCAGATGGGTCACGCAGCTCCAGTGCTGATGATTTCCATTGATGGGTTGAAGCCTGAATACATTACTCATGCTGATGAACATGGCATGAAGATTCCGTATCTGCGCACATTGCTGCGTAACGGAACCTATGCCGAAGGGGTAGTGGGGATTTGGCCGACGGTGACTTATCCGAGTCACACCACGCTGATTACGGGCGTTTGGCCGGCGGAGCATGGCATCTACAACAACCTGGAGTTCGATCCGTTGCAGCATTACTCGGGCGCGTGGAATTGGTATGCGCCTCTGATTAAGGTTCCGACGCTGTGGACGGCGGCGCGCCAGGGCGGGCTGCGCACGGCGAGC
>CAWDQS010000198.1:0-7989 GCA_963804295.1 uncultured Acidobacteriaceae bacterium | reverse complement strand
CCGCCGCCACGCGCACCAGCAGCATGCGGACCGCATCGGAGACAGAGATGCCCATTGCGGACAGAGTCTTTGCGGCAGCCGTCTTCACTTTTTCGTCTACGCGGATATGAACCATCGTGGTTGCCATCGGTCAAGCTCCTGAGATACATTGTATCTCATCTCCACGCTCAAATTACAGCTTTTCTGTCCCCGATTCCTTGCCTTCTCCCAGCCACCGCTTGGTATTCAGCAACTGCCGCTGGTCCAGTGCCCAGACTTTGCCGGTCATCTCGTCGGCGGGCTTGCCTTCGCGGATGCATTTGTCGAATTCGCCCTGTACGGCCTGCATCTTGGCGTCGAGGTCGTCGAGGAAGCTGAGGGCCAGGGCTTCGGGAATCATGGGCAGCTTGGGCGAGCCGAACTCCAACTTGCCGTGATGCGACAAAATCATGTGCAGTACCAGAGTCTTCAGGCGCGGCGGGAAGTTGGGCAGGCTGTCGATGGCGCGCTCGGTGAGAGCAGTCCCGATCTGGATGTGGCCCAATAAAACTCCCTCAACCGTGTACTCGAAGCCGATCTCCCAGCTCAACTCGCGCAACTTGCCAATGTCGTGCAAAATCACGCCGGTCATCAGCAGGTCGCGGTCGAGGAGCGGGTAATGCGCGGCGACGCGGTCGGCCAGCGTCAACAAACTGATGACGTGTTCCAGCAATCCGCCCAGCCAGGCGTGATGCAGTTGCTTGGCGGCGGGGGCTTCGCGGTAGGCCTCCGCGATAGACGGATCGGCAAGGATCGTGCCGAGCAGGCGCTGGAGGTCGGGGTTGGTGAAGCTGGCGATAAAGCTGAGAAGCGCGCGCCAGAGAACTCCCACATCCTGAGTGGTTGAGGGCAGCAGGTCGGATTTGTCCACTTCGGCGGGCAGCGCCACGCGAATCTGGTCGATCTTCATCTGCAGGCGGTCGTCGAAGCGGGAGGCCGAGCCGCGCGCCTTGACGATGTCGCCGCGCTCGAAGTCCTTGGCGATGCGCGGGTCAGTGAGCTCCCAAACGCGGCCTTCAAGCTGGCCGGTCTTGTCACCCAAAATCAAATTCAAATAGGGCTTGTTGTTCTTGGTCATGCGTTGCTGCTTGGCCAGGACGAGGAAGAAGCCGTCGAAGAGCTTGCCTTCGTCAAAGTTGGCCAGATCGGCGATGTAGATGTCTTTCATTCTGCCGAGTAGCTTAATTCATTGCAGCGGGGATGGGGGAAAAATATTGTGGGCCGATTTGACGATTCGGAAGGGGTACGGCTAGGTTATCGGCAGGGGTCGATGCGGGAGGAATTGCAAATGAAATGGATTTGTTGCGTGTTTGCGGCAGTTTTCGCGATTGCATCTCTGGCAGCCATTGGTCAGGCTCCGCAGCCAGCTCGCCACTGGAGCATCGTTGTCCATGGGGGCGCGGGAGTGATTGCGCGGAGCGCGCTGGGCCCCAATGGGGATGCCGCCTATCGCGCCTCGCTGGCCCAGGCCGAGGCTGCCGGAGCCAAGGTATTGGACCGGGGCGGCTCGGCAATGGATGCCGTGGAGGCAGCGATCAATGTTCTCGAAGACGATCCGCTGTTCAACGCGGGCCGGGGCGCGGTCTTTACCGCCGAGGGCAAAAACGAGTTGGACGCGTCCATCATGGACGGCTCGAATCTGAAGGCCGGAGCGGTGGCCGGGGTGACGCGCACACGGCATCCCATCAGCCTGGCGCGGGCGGTGATGGAAAAGTCCCCGCACGTGATGCTGATCGGAGCGGGGGCCGACGCCTTTGGCGCGCGGGTGGGGCTGGTGCAGGTGGACCCCAGCTTCTTTTTCACCGAAGCGCGCTGGCAATCGTTGGTGAAGCAGTTGCAAAAGGAGGGCAAGCCCGTGCCGCCGCGTCCGGCCGGCGCGCCGCCTCCACCGGCGGGACCAGCTACACCGGTGGCGCAGATTCCCCCGGTTCTTCAAATGGATGAGTCGGCGGAATCGCACGTGCATGGCACAGTGGGCGCTGTGGCTCTGGACCGGGCTGGCAATATTGCCGCGGGAACCTCGACGGGCGGATTGCAGGCCAAGATGCCGGGCCGCGTGGGCGACTCGCCGATTATCGGCGCGGGCACCTATGCATCCAATCAGTCGTGCGCCGTCTCCGCCACCGGCTCGGGCGAATTCTTCATCCGCCTGGGCGTGGCGCGGGAGATTTGCAACCTGGTGGCCTTCAAGGGCATCAGCTTGCAGCAGGCCGCCGACCAGGTGATTCACCAGGAACTGGAGTCGCTGCACGGGGACGGCGGCGTGATCGCCATCTCTCCCGACGGGCAGATGGTGTGGAGTTTCAATACGCCGGGGATGTTCCGCGCCCGGCAGTCGGAGGGCGGTCAACTGGAGGTCAAGATTTACAGCGATGAGCCGTAAACAGCTGCGCCCAGTTCGCTTTTAAGAACTCGGACACCGCGAACTCGCTCAGCTTGCCAGCTCTATCTTGGCGACGGTCGATTCGGGAGTGAAGACTACAAAGCGGTTTCGCCCTTGATCCTTGGCGCGGTAGAGTGCCATGTCCACATTCTTCAACAGCGTTTCCGCATCCAGTCCTCCAGCAAAAGCGGAGCAAACTCCGACGCTGACGGTAACCGGCATCTCACGGCCTTCATATGGAATGGACTCTGCCATGGTATTTACAATGTTTGCGGCAATCCTCTCGGCAATTTGCGGATCGCGCAGGTTGGGCAGCAGCACCACAAACTCGTCGCCTCCCATTCTGGCGACAGTATCGCTTTTGCGCACTGCTTCCAGAAGGCGATCCGCGCTAACGCGCAAGACCTCGTCGCCGGCCAGGTGGCCAAATGTATCGTTTATTTCCTTGAATCTGTCGAGATCGACCATCAGAAGTCCCAGCCCGGTTCGATGGCGCTTGGCGCTTTCAACGGCGACATCGAGCCGGTCTTCGAAGACCAGACGCGACGCCACTCCGGTCAGGGAATCATGCTGCGCCATGTGGCGGAAACGCTCCTCGCTTTCGTGGATGCGCTTCCTGAGCACCGCCACCCAGATCAGCACAACCAGAGTGCCGCTGAGCGCTATAGCCAGCAGCACCACCAGATGAACCGGTGTCCACCAAGAGGGCTTTTGGACAACAACCACGTCCGCCGGTGAGCGCATCAGAACCCGAAAGGACTTCGCAACCGCGATTCCTTCTCCGACCGCGCTGCTCTGGACATCCAACCGAACCGTGCAGATGCCGGTGATGCGCAGCCTGCTTCCGTTTTTCCACGCAACTGCCTCGGGTCCATTCAGATTTTGTGGAAGTACGGCAGTGAATACATATTTCCCGGAGGTAAGTATGAGAGTGGTGTCGGAGGATGCCAGATCGCGGCCCATCAACTGGCCATCGATCTGGATCAGTTCGGAATCATGCACGCCATGCAGAACCTCCTCGGCGGTCAAGGGCGTGGCCGCGGCCGGTTCGCCGGTGCTGGCACGTCTGTATACGGCATCGGTCAGGACGTGCGCCTCTCCTTCGGTTTCAGCATATCCCACCACATCGGCAACATCGCCCACAGCCAGACTCGTGTACTGATTTGTTTGCGCGCAGATTCCACCGCTCGTATCGCGTATGCAAAGTGACGAACCGGGCCACTGAAGAGTGACCGTCCCACGCAGATGCACCCGGTGATTCAATACGGGAATCAGGTCCCAGTTCATCAAGTCGTCAATGAGGATGGTTGGCCGGTTGAAGGGATCGCTTGGCGCGGGTACCACCACCTTGAGCGCCGAAAGGTCCGGCGCCATCAGCCGCGCGCCGATCATCCGGAATCTAATACGGCTAAGCAAGGGGGCGACATTGGCGTGAATGCGCACCCAGGCGTCTACCAGGCTGGAGTAATTGGCGCCCGCCTCCCGCATCATAATCACGCTGATGGTTCCATCCAACATGACCAGTTGCAGGGTGACATGACGGTCATCCAAGGAAACGGAATGAATTACGCCCTCGACCTCCACCCACTTGCCGTCATCGGCGCCGCTGAAAAGGCTCGCGTGGGTCACTCGGACTGCATGTTCCGGTAAATGGGAGGGTCCAATCACGCGCACCTGGGGAAGCTCGATATACGGAGCAAACGACCCATTTCCGCTTACGCCCCGCACGTCAACCAGCGTCCCTGAGGGCAGCGACGCGATCTGATTCGCGGGAAGTCTGACATATACGCCGCCGGACGCATCGTTAACGAAGAGCGCGGCGTATCCGTGGCCGAGGTTTATATCGTAGTAGGTCACCACCGCCCGCAGATGGACGGGATAGGCGCGTGCCGCTTCCGTGCTGCTAAGATCGTGCGCTTGGCGCGCCGTGGTCAGCGTGGGCAACGGGTTCGGAAGCTGCTTTGTGGCCGCGGCATTTGCGGACAGCATGGCGGGCAAGAAACTGACTACAAGTAAGAGCGCAATTGAATAAGCCAAAGGCTTCGAGCCGCGGCGCCGCCCCCCCTCACGCGGGGCTCCCGGCGAGCCGTCACTCAAAGCCCGATACATGCGGCTTATATCGGCGGAATGAAGCCCAACTTCACTCATTTCACCTCGACCGATCTCACAGTAATGATCAATGGTACGCGGCCCAAGTGTGAACGCCTTGCTCAGCTTGCCTGCTTCATCGTTGCGCCGGTCGATTCGGGAGTGAAGACTACGAACCGGTTTCGCCCTTGCTCCTTGGCGCGGTAGAGTGCCGCATCCGCATGCTTCAACAGCGCGTCCGCATCCATGCATCCCGCGGAAAAGGAGCAAACTCCGACGCTGACGGTAACCGGCATCTCACGATCCTCAAATGAAATGGGAACCGCCAGAGATTCCACAATGGCAGCGGCAATTCTTTGGGCGAATTGCGGATCGCGCAGGTTGGGCAGCAGCACCACAAACTCGTCGCCTCCGATCCGGGCGACAGTATCGCTTTTGCGCACTGCTTCCAGAAGGCGATCCGCGCTAACGCGCAAGACCTCGTCGCCGGCCAGGTGGCCAAATGTATCGTTTATTTCCTTGAATCTGTCGAGATCGACCATCAGAAGTCCCAGCCCGGTTCGATGGCGCTTGGCGCTTTCAACGGCGACATCGAGCCGGTCTTCGAAGACCAGGCGCGACGCCAGTCCGGTCAGGGAATCATGCTGCGCCATGTGGCGGAAACGCTCCTCGCTTTCGTGGATGCGCTTTCTGAGCACCGCCACCCAGATCAGCACAACCAGGGTGCCGCTGAGCGCTATAGCCAGCAGCACAACCAGATGAACCGGTGTCCACCAAGAGGGCTTTCGGACGATGACCACGTCCGCCGGCGAGCGCATAAGAACGTGAAAGGTCTTAGGCGGAACCTCGGCCAATCCCACTCCTGTTCTCTGCGCATCAATCTGGATGGAACAGATTCCCGTGATACGAAGAATACTGCCGTTCTCCCATGCCTTTGTTTCCGGGCCGCCCAGTTCCTCGGGAAGAATCGCCGTGAAGAGGCGTTTCCCCGAGGTGAGCAGCAGCGTGGTGTCGGCCGAGGCCGGATCGCGCGAGACCAGTTGGCCGTCGATTTGTATGAGTTGGGATTCGTGTCAAAACCAGGCCACATGCCTTGCACAGGATAGCAGGGGCATTTTATGGATTGGCACATGGGGTGGTTTGTCCGAATATGATGGCGCCCATTTTAACAGCTACACCCGGCAAAATGGCTTGCCCGGAGACGCAGTATTGTCTGTGGCTACAGATTCAGCGAATCACATATGGGTAGGCGGGCAGTCATGGATAGCCGTATTTAACGGGAAGTCATTTACCACTTTCAATCTCCCTGCCCAATACCTGCAACTTTCAAATCAGGCCCAGCAAATACAGATCATTAACGATACGGTTTGGTGGCTGGCCAGGGGTGAGCTTTTTTTTGTCGCCCATGGCTCTTTACAGCATTTCAATACACCTGTTGGCCACGGAATGGTCAAATCCATACTCAAGGAAAAAGACGGCTTTTGGGTGGCGGGAGACAGTGCAGTACTACAGCGCATCAACGGCAGGTGGGACACTTTGAAATTTGATCCGGGCACGAAAGGGGGGCCTTTGCCGGTCATCCGGGCCCTATTCAGAGACCAGGAAGGGACTGTCTGGGCAGTAGGGAATCCAGGCGTTTATCATGTCTATAATGGATCACTTAAGGTGTGGTCGGTTGTTGATGATACGCTTTTGCAGGGAATCCGTGCGACATCTGTATGCCAGGACAGGGATGGCGCAGTGTGGATGGGCATGTCCCGTGGCGTGTTGAAGATATCCGGGCAAACACTGCAATGCTTTAACAAGCGAAATGGTCTAAGCGATAATCCGTTCACCGCAGTTCTGACTGACAAGGAAGGCAACGTATGGATGGCATCTGACGGCCAGGGGATATATAGGTTTAGGCTCGCAGTTTTCCGTGCTGGATGAAACGTCAGGACTGCCCGGCGGGCAAGTCACGTCTATTACCTCCGATGGAAGGGACTCGATATTTCTGGGTACGTACAATGACGGGCTTTATGTTTTCAGTGATGGGAAAGCCAGCCTTCTTCAAATACCATCGAGGCCGCAACCGTCTATAACCGCTTTATGTTATTCTCGCAGGGGCAAACTCTGGATCGGTACCCGCGACCAGGGCTTATGGTCTTATCAGAAGAACATATTCCGGCAATATGCTTCTCCTGAACGTAGTAACTTTCCGTCCAATACCATCACGAGCCTCTATGAAGATCGCACGGGTCGCCTATGGGCGGGGTTCAATAATGGTGTTATGGTGTTTGACTCGGGAAAGTTCAAAACTGTTTTGACAGGCAAGAGTGCCTTATCTTTTATTGATATTGGTGGCGATAGCATACTTTTAACCACGGAGACAGGCCTTATGGTCTATCACAATGCAATACTGGCCGATACCAGACAAATTCGATTGCAGACAGTGTGCCGGTTCAGTGCGTGATTGCCACAGGCCCTGACTTGTGGATAGGGACTAAGGAAAAAGGAATTATTGTATATAATTCACGCACCCATGAGTCACAAAGATCTGCAAGGCAGATGGGCTGCAGTCTGATTTTATCAATACGCTGGTAAATGGTTCATTTGGTGATGTTTGGGCAGGTACTGCTTCCGGGATTGACCGGATATCCCGGACAACGGCAGTAGTACCGGTAATCAACAGCTTCGGCAGGGCACAGGGTATCAACGGGATGGCGAAAGAGCATTTCTTCGGCCTGTACCATGAAGGACAGCAGTACCTGGTCCGGGACGGTTAGCGGGGCGCTCCAATTCCAGCCACATGCAGGTGTAGCATCTACAGGGCCTACGGTATCTTTTTCAGTCTGTAAAAATTCCCGGCCATCAGTCCATTGACCCCGCGTGGTGTCAAGGCATGGATGAATGGTTTGGTATACCGCGCCAATTGAGACTTCCCTATAAGTACAACAACATTTCATTTTCATTCGTCGGTATTTCGTTAAGCAGTCCACAGGGCCTGGTATACAGATACAGAATGGACGGTATTGAAGCCCCGTGGACAGACTGGTCAGGGATCAACTCGGTGAGTTATTCCGCTTGACCACCGGGCAGGTATATTTTTCATGTGGAATGCAGAGGCAGCAGGCAAGGCCCGGTAAAAAGCCTTGACTTTTCGTTTCGAGATCGTGACCCCATTCCAGAAAACGGGTTGGGTTCCGTTTGGGTTCACTGCTTGCCTGCATCCTTGGCGGGGTCTTTTTTCAGTTTGTGGTAAATAACCGCAAACAACGCCGCCAAAATCTGCTCGCGAGCTTAGGGCAGAAGAACAGAACAGGATCAGAGCAAGGACGGCAGAGGATTTTCATGATGAGATAGGCAATAAGCTAACTCGAATTACGGTGCTGACGAAAACGTACTGAAAAGCAGGGTACCGCTCACCCCGGACTTAGAGCGAATACTGGAACAGATACAGGACAATACCGGACAGTTGTACAGCGGCGCTATGGACATATTGTGGTCCCTGAAGCCATCGA
>CAWDQS010000197.1:0-4772 GCA_963804295.1 uncultured Acidobacteriaceae bacterium | reverse complement strand
ATGATCCGGCGGAAAATTCATGCTCTCGAAGTTGTAGTAGTCGGTCTCCACCTCCGGCCCCACGCCCACCGAGTAGCCCAGCGCCGCAAACACTCCGACAATCTCGTTCAGCGTCCGTGTAATCGGATGCTCCGCGCCAGAGTGCCGCCGCGTTCCCGGCAACGTGATGTCGATAGCCTCGGCCCTGAGCGCCGCATCTGTCGGACCAGCGCCCACGGCCGCGTCCAGCAACCCCTCCACCACGCTTTTGAGTGCGTTGAAGCGCACCCCCAGCAGCTTCTTGGCCTCCGGAGGCGCAGCCTTCAGCCAGCGACCAGAGACTTCATTGAGCCGCCCCTGCTTGCGTCCCAGCCACTCCAGACGAAAGGCCTCTACAGCCGCATCATCGTCCAGTGCCGCGGCAGCCGCCCTCGCCTGCCGCTCCAGTTGAGCAAAGGCCCGGTCGAGCGCAGGCTCATCAAATGCATCCAAATTCGGAATTTCTTCATTCATAGGCTTATTCAGCAGGATAAATCATTGCGTGGAGCGGCGTTTATAAACAGATACTGCAAACCCGATAACAGAAACGGCCCCGCAACGCGGAGCCGTTTCGCTTACTCGCTCACTTGCAGCCTTGCTCTTACTTGCCAGCCTTCTCCGCGGCCAGTGCCACCTTGGCCTGTTCCACAAGTTCGGTGAAGCCCTTGGGATCCTTCACGGCGATCTCCGCCAGAATCTTGCGGTCCAACTCCACGCCGGCCTTCTTCAGGCCGTTGATGAGCTGCGAATAGCTGAAGTGGTTCAGCTTGGCCGCTGCCGCGATGCGCACAATCCACAGCGAGCGGAACTGGCGCTTCTTCTGCTTGCGTCCGGTGTAGGCAAACTTCAGGCCGCGCTCCACGGCTTCCTGGGCTGCCTGGTAGAGCTTGGACTTCGTAAGGAAGTATCCACTCGCCCTTTTCAGAATTTTTTTGCGGCGGTCAGTCCGCTTGGTACTGCGTTTTACGCGGGGCATATCGGTTTCTCCATTTTGCGTTCGGTTTTGCGGCTGGAGGCAGGAGGCCTTCGCCCTTTGCGGGCAGGCTGTAAACCTCTTCACTCGCTTTGATCAAGCCTGATCTCTCGCCGTTGCGAACGCATTCCGCAACCAGCGGGGGCCAAATAAGCTCAGCCCGTAAACAATGGAACAGACCCATCCAAAAGGCTGCTCCATGCAATGGTCAGGCGTAAGGAATCATGCGCGCTACCTTCTTGTAGTCGCCATCGGAAACCAGCAGGGTTCGTCCCAGCTTGCGCTTCGTCTTTGGCGCCTTCGAAGTAAGGATGTGCCGCGTCTTCGCCTGGCCCCGCTTGATTTTGCCGGTGCCAGTCTTGCTGAAGCGCTTGGCCGCGCCCGTATGGGTCTTCAACTTAGGCATTCTTATTCTCGTTTCGGAAGGGTGAGTTCACCCGTAAACAGTCGCAATGCAGGGATTTCCCTGCCTTATTGCGACCTAAACCAGTATATCGCAATTCGGGGCCTAAGATATGGGCTGACAGGTTTTATCCCGACAATCGAAGGGCATTATCAACAGGGCTTTATTGATCCGGCCCTCATTTAGCGTTGTTAGCCTCCCACCCTTTTCGCGTTGAAGCCTGCGAAATGGATGGGGCACTGTGCTTTTATTTATGGGCCGGATCAATAGCCCTTGAGGGAATCAGCGCCAGCGGCTTACTTAGCCTTCGGCTTGGCTGCGGCGACTGGAGCTGGAGGCTCGGGCGGCTTGGGCTTGGGCGCTTCCTGCTTCTTGGCCGCCGCCAGTATGGCGTGCAGAATGGTGCCTTCCATGCGCGGCATGAATTCCACTATGGCCGCGTCGCCCACGTCCTGAATTAGCCGGTTGACGATGTTATAGCCCAGATCGCGGTGTGCCATCTGCCGTCCGCGGAAGCGCAGGCTGGCCTTCACCTTGTCGCCATCGGCAAGGAAGTTCAACACCTTGTTCTTCTTGGTCTGGTAGTCGTGCTCGTCCACGGTCACGGAGAATTTGACCTCCTTGACCGTAATCACCTTCTGCTTCTTCTTGGCGGCCCGTTCGCTCTTTTCCTTCTCGTAGAGGAAGCGCCCGTAGTCCTGGATGCGGCAAACCGGCGGAACCGCGTTGGCCGAAACCTCCACCAGGTCCAGACCCCGTTCACGGGCGAGCTTCAGCGCCTCGAAGGGCGCCAGAATCCCCAGTTGCTCGCCGTTTTCGTCGATCACGCGGATTTCGCGCGCGCGTATCTTATCGTTGATGCGTATAAAGGACTTTGCCGAACGTTTGTCGAGTGCGATGGTGCTCCTCCAAAAGTCGTTCCGGCCCGCCTCCAGCTGCTGCCGGAATCGTTGCGGGGATAGGAACGCAACCTGAGTATAGCATTGGCTCGGCTCATCTGAACAAAGGGTTTATGACAGTTTCTCGATCGCCGCCTCCAGCGCCCCTTCGGCGTTCAGCCCGGTCACCCGCACCCTCGCCAGCCGGTTGGCCGCCAGCCGGCCCTCCAGTTCCACTGGCAGATAGTTCTCCGTCAGCGCCGCGCTCCATCCGCGCGCTGCCAGCTCCGCCGGCGTGTGCAGCGTGATGGCCTCCAGTTCCCGCCACAAAAAGCTACCGCGGTGCGCTTGACTCTTTTCAGCGGCCAGCACGCGCAGGGCAGCCATCCGCTCAGCAACCGCCTCCGCCGCAACTGGCCTCGCGGCGTGCAGCAGCCAGCCCGGCGTGGCCGGCCGCGGCGAAAACGGGAACAAATGCAGGTAGCCGAAGGGCAGCGCCCGCACCAGCGCCATGGTCTCCTCGAACTCGGCGTCGGTCTCGCCGGGGAAGCCCACCATCACGTCCGCGCCCAGGGTCAGCTCCGGACCGCAGGCGCGGCTCAGAGCCTCCACCTTTTCCGCGTAATGCCACGGCCTATACCGCCGGTGCATCCGCCGCAGCACCGCGTCCGACCCCGACTGCAAGGGCAGGTGCGCGTGTCGCGCCAAACGTGTGCCTCCAAACTCTTCCATTAGCCCAATCAGTTCAGCGTCCCAATCCATCGGCTCTATCGAACTGAGCCGCAGGCGGTTGAGCGCCGTCTGCTCGAAGATCTCACGCACCAGCACTGCCAGTGACGGCTTGCACGCGTCGTCAAAGTCTCTACCCCATCGCCCTAGATTGATCCCCGAGAGCACCAGTTCATTTCCGCCAGCGGCCACAAATCCCTCCACCTGGCGGAGAACGCTTGTAGAGGGCAGACTTTTGGACGGACCCCGCGTGTACGGGATGACGCAAAAGGTGCAGCGGTTCCCGCAGCCCTCTTGAATTTTGAGGTTGGGCCGGGTCTGCGCTCCGGGTACAACTTGCGCCTCTTCAAGAAACGAGTGGGCAAAGTGGTCGTCCGCCCAAACCATCTGCGGTGGGGCGGCCGAGGCTTGCGCAGCCTGGATTTTTATCAGTTCATTGCCTGGGTGCTGTGCCGCGACCCCCATCAGATCCAAAATAATCTTCGGCGCCAGCGCTTTGTGGCTGTTGCCCACCACGGCGGCCACGCCATCAAGGCCCGCCAACTCCACCGGCGCGCGCTGCGCATAGCAGCCGGTCACTACGATCCGCGCTGCCGGGTTCAGACGGTGCGTGCGGCGAATAAAGGCCCGCGCGGCCCGGTCGGCCTCCTCGGTTACGCTGCATGTGTTCACCACCACCACATCGGCCTCCGCGGGACTCACGGCGCAGAACTCGGCAGCGCACAGCCTGTCGCTCACCGCCTCGCCGTCAGCGCGCGCTGCCCTGCAACCGAAATGCTCCACATGAAAGGTGGACGCCATGATTCCAGTCTAAGACCTGCCTATTCCGAACGCACACTGCCGCCCCGCCTCCGATATAATTGACTAGGTAAATCCATCCTCAGGTTGCCTCCTACTACATGCATCGCTCTGCCACAGCCGACGTAGCAGCACGATCTTCGATTCCGCCGAACGGCAGCACGCGGCACATCCTTGGCTTTGTCTACTTCACCTTTGTTGTCTATCTTTCCATCGGGCTGCCATTAGCCGTACTGCCGCCGTATGTGCATCTGCGCATGGGTTATAGTGCGGCGCTGGCCGGCCTGGTCATCAGCATCCAGTACATCGCCACGCTGGCCAGCCGCCCCTGGGCCGGGCGTATCAGCGACCGCGCCGGAGCCAAGGTCTCCGTGCTCTGGGGGATGGGCGCCTGCTCGATGAGCGGAGCGGTGCTGATCATCGCCGCCGCCCTGCACTCCATTCCCTGGCTCAGCCTTTCTATTCTGATGCTCAGCCGCCTGGTACTGGGCGTTGGCGAGAGCCTCGGATCAACCGGCTCGACATTGTGGGGCATCACCAGCGCCGGTACCGCCAGCACCGCCAAGGTCATCTCCTTCAACGGCATAAGCACCTACGGCGCCATGGCGCTGGGCGCTCCGCTGGGCGTGGTCCTAGATACGCTCTGTGGGAATCCGCAGTTGGGCCTGGCCTCCATCGGCCTGCTCACCCTGCTGATCTGCGCCTTCAGCTTATTTCTGGCCAGCCGCAAGAGCCCTGTCCCGGTGCACCCCGGCGAGCACCTTCCCTTCCACCATGTAGTGGGCCGCGTAGCTCCGCATGGCATGGGCCTGGCGCTGGGCGGCATGGGCTACAGCGTGCTTGCCACCTTTGTCACCCTCTTCTACGCCAGCCGCCATTGGACGGGAGCCGCCCTCTGCCTCACCTCTTTTGGATTGGCCTTTATTTTGGCGCGCCTCCTCTTCATCCAGACCATCAATCGCTTTGGCGGATA
>CAWDQS010000196.1:0-4305 GCA_963804295.1 uncultured Acidobacteriaceae bacterium | reverse complement strand
GCTGCATCGCCACAGTGAATTTGCTGGCGTGCCGGACGTGACACAGCAGCGGTGGATTCGCGAAGGGCGGAGGATCCTTCGCGGCCAGGGGCTCGATCCCACGATCTTTGTTGCGCCGCGCCACGGTTTTGACCATGCCACCCTTCGCGCGCTTCGCAAAGAGGGAATTCCCTTGCTCTCGGATGGCTTTTGCTCGCGTTCCATTCGAGCGCGGCGGCATTACATGGATTCCGCAGCAGATCTGGAGGCCAGTGGAAAAATCCAGCGGGCTTTTGGACCATTTGCATCCATAGCAACTTTACCCATGCCGAGCAGGTGGACGAGCTTCGCGCTTTTATTCGTGGTCATGCCGCGCAGTTCACCTCCGTGGATCGCGTGCTGGCAGAGTATGCGCCCGCCGAACTGGGTCCGATTGAACGAATTTATGAAGCGTGGGCAATCTGGCGAGCCCAGGTTCGCCGAGCCAGGAGACGCCGGAAGCACCTTGCCCGCTCTTAGAAACTATCTGGGACAGTACCTGATCCAGATTCTGATTGACTGCCATGCGTTGCCATCTTCCAACCCGTTCGCGGCACACTGCTGAAAAGCAGATCTTCAGCCGTGGTGCGCGGGCCAAGATGCTGCTTCTGCCGCTGATCGCCGCCACCTACTTTATGGTCTCCGGCGGACCTTATGGCATAGAAGACATTTTGGGCGGCGCGGGCTATGGCACGGCGATTCTCATTCTTCTGGCGCTGCCATTCGTCTGGAGCCTGCCGACGGCGCTGATGGTGGGCGAGCTGGCCAGTGCGATTCCGGCAGATGGCGGCTTTTATATCTGGGTACGCCGGGCGATGGGGCCTTTCTGGGGCTTCCAGGAGGGTTGGCTGTCTCTGGCTGCCAGCATCTTTGATATGGCCCTCTATCCAGCACTCTTTGTCAGCTATCTGGGCAAGTTCAACCCTACGCTTACTGCTGGATGGGGCCACTATGTATGGGCGGTTGGGTTAGTGGTGGTTTGCACGGCATGGAATCTGCGCGGCGCGCCCTCGGTGGGCAATGGATCGATGGCGCTGTTTGTGATGCTGCTGGCGCCGTTTGCGATTCTCACGACGCTTGGCTACTGGCATGGGTTTGCGTTGCATCCCGCGGTGCAATGGGGAGGGGCGCGCTCGCAGGTTGGAATCGCTACCGCCATTCAGGTTGGGATGTGGAACTACATGGGCTGGGACAATGCGGCTACCGTCGCCGGCGAGGTGGAGAATCCGCAACGCAACTATCCGCGGGCGATGATCTGGTCGACGCTGCTGGTGGCCGTGAGTTACCTTTTGCCGCTGACGGCGATGGCGTTGGCGGGAATTTCAACGGCTAGCTTTTCGACGGGCGACTGGATGAATGTGGCGGTGTCGCTGGGCGGGCCGTTGCTGGGGCTGGCGGTGATCGTGGGCGGCTGCATCAACGGATTTGGAATGTTCAATGCTCTGGTATTGAGTTACACGCGGCTGCCCTTGGCCATGGCAGAGGAGGGAATGTTACCGCGGATTTTTACCCTGCGCAACCGGCGCGGCGTGCCGTGGGTTTCGGTACTTGTCTGCGCAGCGGCGTGGGCTGCGGCTCTCAGCCTGAGTTTTGAGCGGCTGATTTCGATTGACCTGATTCTCTACGGTTCAAGCCTGCTATTGGAGTTTGTTGCGCTGGTGGTGTTGCGACTGCGCGAGCCGGAGCTGAAACGGCCCTTCAAAGCGGGGAATCTTGGCGTTGCTTCTCTGTTGGGCGTAGCGCCGGCGTTGCTGATCGGCTATGCGCTCTATGCCGCGAGATACGAAAAGATTGGCTCTATCTCCGCGCTGCTGCTAGCCTCGGTGGTGGCGCTGCTGGGGCCGGTCATCTATTGGCTTACTGTTTCTCCGCAAGGGTTTGGTCGATCAAGCGCTCATAGGTCTGAATAGCGCGGTCGATGCGGAATGCATCGACAAAAGAATGGGCAAAGCGCTCACCCGGTCTGAGGGCGCGAAGAGCAGCGAGCAGGGAAGCGGCCAGCGCATTCTCGGAGAGTGTGGGGGCCAGCCACACCCCAGATTGCCCGCACAGCAGTTCCGCGAGACCTCCGGAGGCGGGCAAGGCCACAATGGGAAGTCCTCCGGCAGCAGCTTCCAGAAGGGCATTGGGCAGGCCTTCATGCCGGGAGGGGAGCACAAATAGCGTTGCTGTTCGATAGAGCGTCGAGGGACGGTCGATATAGCCCACAAAGTGAACCGAGGCGTCGAGTCCCAGTGTGCGGGACAGAGCCTTCAGAGCTGTTTCCTCCGGACCTTTGCCGGCAATCTGAAGGCTGGCATGTGGAAACTCCTTCCGAACCAAAACCAGGGCATTCAGCAGAAAATCGAAGCCTTTTTCCGGCGCTAGCCTTCCTACGGCCAGTAGATGCGGGCCGGGGCTGGCTTGATGAGCCGGATTCAGTTTGATGGAAGCACGAATCTCCTCAACTTCCACGGGGTTAGGCAGCACTGCCAGCCGATTCTCTGGAACTCCCAGTTCACGGACCAGATCATCGGCCATCGACTGCGTCTGGCAGATGACCCGGTCTGCGCGACGATAGAGCAGGCGGTAGAGGAGGCGGGTGTAGGCCGGTACTCCGCCAAAGGCCAGGGAGGCGGAGACGGTACTGTTCTGGCGCACCAGAATGCGGGTTCCGCGCGGGAAGAAGGGACGCAGCAGCAGAACCAGAAAATTAAGATGCGCCATTCCGGAGAGGATCAGTTCCGGCTTCAGGCGGCGAACCAGCCGGAGCAGCCTGAAGGCTCCGGCGCGGACCCTGGGAGCGCCCAGACAGTGGACGTGGACTGAGGCCAGAGACGTCTTATCTATATTCGTTTGTGTGATAAGTCCTTGATGCAACTCGTACTTATCTGACGATAGGCCTCGGGCCAACAGGGATGTCACACGCTCCGCGCCGCCGCCGCCAAGATGCGGTATCAACAACAGAATCTTCGGGCGAGGATGCGCGGTCATGGTTATATCCATAAAATCTCAGTGAGTATAGAGCATGTGCCCGAATTAATCAGCAATTAAAGCACACTTTTCCAGATAAAGTTTTCCACATTGACATATTAAGCGAAGTAATGTTTCCTAATAATACTGAATCTGTTTTTCTCCAGTGGAGATCACCTTTATTTGGTCTCTTCTGCGTTGTCACGAGGGAAGCGGCTGAGGCGGAAGTCAGGAGTGAACGTTCCGGCGCGTTTGTTCGCCTGGCCGAGCGTTCGGCAAGCATGAGCTTCTGAATTCGTCGAGCACCTTTCCTACCGCGTTTCCGATGTCTTTTTTGGAACGCGAAGGCCCTTTTTGGGAGTGGCTCGTGTCTAAACGCAACGGAGAAATTGAAGATTCTACTTTTTTGCCCACATACTTTCATGTGAGCAACCGTTTTTCATCCTCAGCCGCTCGTCCGGCTCAGCCTTCCAGTTCGCCCCATAGCCCCCATATCGTAATCGGCATTACGCACTCGCAAACCTGCCTGGTGCTTGGCGGCCGTTTGCGCACTCTGCGCGAGGCGGGATTCCGGGTCACACTGGTTTCAAGCCCTGGGGCGCTGCTGACTAGCACAGCCGCTAAGGAAGGGGTTGAGTCGGTTGCGATTCCCATGCGCCGTGAGATGGCGCCGGTCTCGGACCTGCTGTCGCTGTTGAGATTGTGCTGGTTGCTTTGGCGGCTGAGGCCCGACATGACGGAGTTCAGCACGCCCAAGGCAGGGCTGCTGGGCTCGATTGCCGCCATGCTCTGCGGCGTGCCGTCGCGGATCTATTTTCTGCGCGGGCTCAAACTGGAAACCACGACTGGAGTCAAGCGACACATCCTGCTGGCCGCTGAGAGAGTGGCCTCGGCCTGTTCTCATATGGTCCTGTGCAACAGTGAGAGCCTGCGTAGCCAGGCGCTGGCCCTGCGCGTGGCTCCTGAAGCCAAACTGCTCATTCTGGGGAGCGGCAGCAGCGGCGGCGTCGATGTGGAGCGCTTCTCGCCAGGGCCGGGCATCCTGCGCGCCCGGCTCGGCCTTCCCCCGGATGCGTCTGTGGTCGGCTTTGTGGGCCGTCTGACCCGCGACAAAGGGTTGCCGGAGCTGATCGAAGCATTTATTGCCATCCTGGCCGCCAGGCCGCAGGCGCATTTGCTGCTAGTGGGCTGGTTTGATGCCGCGGAAGATGCGCTCAGCCGGGAGCTGCGCTCTCGCATAATAAACCACCCGCGCATTCACCTGACCGGGTATGTTGCCGATACGGCGCCCGATTACCGTGTCATGGACGTGATGGTTCTACCCACCTGGCGGGA
>CAWDQS010000195.1:0-12425 GCA_963804295.1 uncultured Acidobacteriaceae bacterium | reverse complement strand
GGTGATGGTCTCGTTCGTCGGGCTGCTCATCTTCATTTACAGCCTGGGCTACATGGCGCACGACGCGAACTTCACGCGCTTCTTCTGTTTCCTCTCCTTGTTCGCCGCGGCTATGCTGGGCTGGTCATCGCCAACAGCCTGCTGCTGTTCTTCATCTGCTGGGAATTGGTCGGCCTGACCTCTTATCTCTCATCGGCTTCTGGTATCACAAGCCCAGCGCGGCGGCGGCGGCGAAGAAGGCTTTCATCACCACGCGCATCGGCGACCTGGCGTTTCTGCTCGGCATGGTCTGGCTTTATTCGCAGACGGGCACGCTGCTCTTTTATGACCACGGCAACGGCTGCCTGGAACAATCCGCGCTCGCCAGCACTGGTCGCGCACACGACCGGGCGGCATGGCCGTTTCGACGGGGATCGGGCTGCTGATTTTCTGCGGCGCGATCGGCAAATCCGGCCAGGTGCCGCTGCACGTCTGGCTGCCGGACGCGATGGAAGGCCCGACGCCCGTGAGCGCGCTGATCCACGCGGCGACGATGGTGGCGGCGGGCGTGTTTCTGGTGGCGCGGGTATATCCGCTGATGTCCGGCGTGCGGGCATGGCGCGGCGTCAGCAGGCACTTCAGGTCGTCACCTGGGTCGGCGCTATCACGGCTGTTTTTGCCGCGAGCATCGCGGTCGCGCAAAAGGACATCAAACGCATCCTCGCCTATTCGACGGTTTCGCAACTCGGCTTCATGATGATGGGCCTGGGCGTGGGCGGCGTGGCCGTCGGGATGTTCCACCTGATCACGCACGCCTTCTTCAAAGCGCTGCTGTTCCTGGGCGCCGGCTCGGTCATTCACGGCTGCCACGAGGAGCAGGACATCCGCAAATGGGCGGCTCCGGAAATTCATGCCGGTGACCTTTGCGACCTACGCCATCGGCATGATGGCCCTGTGCGGCGTGCCGCTGCTCTTCTCCGGCTTCTGGAGCAAGGACGCGATCCTGCACGCGGCGCAGGCATGGAGCGTTGTCCCAGGTGCCGTTCTATCTCGGGTTTTCGGCGCGCTGCTGACGGCCTTCTACATGACGCGGCAGGTGTCCTTGGTGTTTTTCGGACAATCGCGGCGGCGGGCGAGCGGCCGATCCGTCTTCCATCACTTCTTGCCGATCACTCCGCAGAGCATGCCGCGCCGCACGAAAGTCCGGCGCTGATGACCATGCCGCTGGTCATCCTGGCGGCTTTTGCGATTCTTCTGGGTTTCTTCGGACGCCTGCGTGGCCCTGGTTCCAGTCCTTCCTGAAGGGGGAGCGCGCGGAGTTGGATATGGCCCGGTCGGTGAAGAGGACGAGCTGCCGGTAATGCTGCTTTCCAGCGCCTCGTGTCCCTGGGGCTCGGGCCGGTTGCTGGTTTTACGGCGGCCGGCCGATGGAACGCAGAGATGGGCCGGACCCGCTGGCGGCGCTTCGGCCGGCCCTTTTCGGCTGTCTCCGGAACCGCAATTTCGTCGACGAACTCTATGAGCCTACGGTGGTTGGGTTGAGGCCTGGTGGGCCGGCCGTGCGACTGGCTGGATCGCTGGTTTTTGAAGGCCCGGAGCTGGTGGTTTTTACGCTGTGGTCTGGCTCTCCTGGCTGAATCGGTTTTCGACGAGTCCGTGGTCAACGGCGGTTTGACGAAGGCTGCCGGCGACTGAGGCTCGGCGGCCGCGGGCTGTCGCGGCTGCAAAATGGACAGGTGCAGCGCTATCTGCGGGTGATCGGCATGGCGTTTGGTGTGCTGGTGCTGTTCCTGCTTTGGGGCTGCCGCGCTCATGAACGGGTTCCCCGTCCTGACCCTCCTCACGTTTGTGCCACTGCCGGTTCTGGCGCCGGCTTGGGCCGTGACGGGGCGGGCTGCGCGCGCGGCCTGGCGTTTGCCGTCGGCCTTCTGGTGCTGGGCCGGGCGTTGGCGCTTTGGACGGCCTTTGACCGTTCTCCGCCGGGCATCAATTCGTGGAGCGTCGGATTGGATCCCGCGTTCCACATTGAGTATCATCTGGCGGTGGACGGGCTCGGCCGTCTGATGGTGATGCTCTCGGCTCCGTTGGTCACCCCCTTCGCGCTGCTGGCCTCGTGGCGGATCGAGGACCGCGCGCCGCTCTATTTCTCGCTAGTCCTGTTTTTGGACATCTCGGTCTCTTCGGCGACCTTTACCGCGCAAAATTTTGTCCACTGGTTTCTGTTCTGGGAATTGAGCCTGATCCCCGCGTTTTTCCTGATCCGGATTGTGGCAGAGGCCCGCCGGCGGGCGCCGCCTGTCGACACAGTTTTTTGTTTATACCATGGCGGGAGCGTGGCCCCGTTGCTGCTTTCCTGGCCATTTATTTTGCGACGGACAAGGTGTCCGATTTCATTACGCTTGCCGACTGGGCGCGCCAGGGAACCCTGATCCCGGCGCTGTCGGCGAAGCTGGGCTGGCAGGCACTGACGACGTCCGAGCTGGCCTCGGTCATCTTCCTGGGCGTGTTTGTGTGGCCCCGCCTCACGCCCCCTCCGGCAACCGCCGCCAAATCTAAACGCATCTTCCAAATGCGCACCTACGAAAGTCCCAGCGAGCAGGCCCATATCCGCAAGGTGGAAATGTTCAACAGCGGCGAGTACGCCTGCTTCCAGGCCGCCGGCTTTCATCCCGTCTTTTTCGGCGACACTCTCATCGGCTCGCGCATGCCCTGCCTCACATACATGCTCAGTCTCTCCAGCCTCGACGAGTACAACGCCCGCTGGGACGCCTTCCGCAACCATCCCGACTGGAAAAAACTCTCCGCCAACCCGCGCTACAGCTACGAGCCCATCGTCAGCAACATCACCAACCTCATCCTCAGCCCCCTCCCCTCCTCGCAGCTTTGATTTTTCGCATCGCAATCATCCGGGCGCCCTACCTTCGCCGGATGCTCCGTCTTGCCCATGAACGGCGAGAGATTCAGCGCGTCCCGCGTATTCGGTTGCTCACTCGGGCGGACATTACTCTTGCGCCGGTCAATGGCGCATGCTTCGGCTTTTTGATGGCCCGGGTAGGCAAGAGCAAGAAAGCGCGCCGGGAAATCCTGCACACAGATCAGGCGGCAGCCATACTCCGGGTGCAAGTGGAGTTCAAGGGCAGCGGATTTGTCTCTGCCAACCGGGATGGCAAACCCTATCTGGGAACGTCCATCAATCATCCATAGTGGGAAGCTGCGCTCCTAAAATCGAAGAAAGCGCCGCCCGCTCTCTTCATCCGATTTCGTGATGCACTCTCTACGTCATACAATGCTAATTAGGCTTGATAATCGGGAGTGGTTGCTTTCACCATCACGCGGAGTGCCGGTCACGGCAGCATCGTGGTTTCGCAGTGGTACATCCTACCCCGGAGGCAGTGGAGCGAGCTTTCGAGCTGCTGCAACTGTCCGGCGGTTTCGCCGTAATCGAGCCAAACGACTGCCACCCGCTACAGCATCCGCTACACTTAAACGGGCTGTTGCCGTAAGTCATTGAAGGGCCTGTAGCTCAACGGTTAGAGCAGGGGACTCATAATCCCTTGGTTCGGGGTTCGAATCCCTGCAGGCCCACCATATGAGAGGCACATGAAGACTGGCATCATCGGCCTGCCGCAGGTGGGCAAGACATCGCTGTTCAAAATTCTGACCAAAGCCAAACTCGAGGAGCGCGGCCACTCGCGCCAGGAGCACATTGGCGTGGCGCGAGTGCCGGACGAGCGCCTGGACAAACTCTCGGCGCTCTACTCGCCGAAGAAGACAACCTATGCGTCGGTGGAATTTGTGGACGTGGCGGCCATCGGGCAGGAGGCGCTGAAAGAGACCGCCTTTCTGACCAGCCTGCGCAATGTGGATGCGCTGATTCACGTACTGCGCGCCTTCGAGGATGAGTCGATTGCCCACGTGGGGCCCATTGACCCGCTGCGCGACATAAAAAGCGTTGAGTTCGACCTGATGATCAGCGACTTGACCCAGGTGGAAAAGCGGTTGGAGCGGCTGGAAAAAGATTTGAAAAAGGGGCGCACCAGCGAACTGGAGCGGGAACAGGCCCTGCTGCTGCGGTCGAAAGAGGCGCTGGAAAAAGAGTTGCCGCTACGCGAGTTGGAGATGACTCCTGAGGAAAAGAAGCTCATCCGAGGCTTCATGTTCCTCTCGCAGAAGCCGATTTTGTATGCGCTGAACATCGGCGAAAGCACCACGCTGGGAGACGATCTGGAGGCCGCTGTAAGCCGCTTCAAACTGGACGAAATTGCGCACCGGCCCAACGCAGCGGCCACGGCCATCTGCGGCAAGGTGGAGGCCGAACTGGCCGAAATGGACGACGAGGAGGCGGCAGAGTTTTTGGGAAGCTACGGGCTGCGTGAGAGCGGCCTGGTGCGGCTGATTCGCAAGAGCTATGAGCTGCTGGGTCTGATCAGCTTTTTCACCGCCGGCGAAGACGAGTGCCGCGCCTGGACAATTCCGATTGGTTCCAAAGCGCCGCAGGGAGCGGGAGCAATTCACTCCGACCTGGAACATCACTTCATTCGCGCCGAGACGATTCGCTGGGACGCGCTGCTGGAGGCCGGCTCGGAAGCTGCGGCGCGATCCAAAGGAACGCTGCGCCTGGAAGGCAAGGAGTACGTGGTGCAGGATGGCGACGTGATGCACATCCGGCACAGCGGGTAAAGCGCAATGCTCAGAATTTCCCTCATTCTCGGCGCAGTTGCCGCGCTGGCCGACGTGGCCGGCGGATTTGTACTGGTGCGCGCCAAGGGCGTGGAGCGCTATCTGCGCTATTTTGTCGCTCTCGGCGCAGGCTTCCTTATGGCCACCGCCGTGCTGGAGATGATCCCAGAAAGCCTGAAGCAGAGTCAAAGCCTTGCGCCGGTTCTTATCATGGCCGGATATTGCGTGGTGCATCTGCTGGAGCACACCATCAACGCCCATTTCCACTTTGGCGAGGAGACGCACCACGGCGAGTTCGTCTCGCGGCATACCGGCAATTCTGTGCTGGCGGGATTGAGCGTTCACGCGCTCTTTGACGGAGTGGCCATCGGATCGGGGTTTGCGGTCTCCAACTGGCTTGGCTGGCTGATCTTTCTGGCGATTTTTCTGCACAAGGCGCCGGAGGGATTCACCATGGCCTCTGTGATGCTGGCCAGTGGACGCAGCCGGGCAGCGGCTCTTTATTCCGCCGTGGCATTGGCGGCAGCCACATTGGCCGGCGTGCTGGTGATTGGACTGGCTCCCCGCCTGGTGCTGTACGGATTACCCATCTCCGCAGGAGTCGCGCTTTACGTGGCGGCCACCGACCTCGTGCCCGAAGTCAACCGCGAGCCGGGAATTCGCATGGCGCTGGTGTTTTTCGCCGGCGTGGGCGGGTTCCTGTTGCTGCGGATGCTGCTGCCTGCGCTGTAATGCTCCAGAACATTAATGAATCGGTATTGAATCCGGCTTTGATTCTATTTCCGGCAAGACTGGCAACTTCGTGAAGAACACGTCATAGACGTTGATACCGGTTCCTGCGCAGTCAGGTCCGATACATTTGTAGGAGGCAGTGCCCGCCGCTTGCTGGTCGTATAAATAACGCGGCATCCAGACAGTTTTCACAGGCTTCTCCACCAGTAGAAAATGCGGGTGCTCGGATATGAAGTCCTCTATTTCTGCAACGCGGTAAGACAACGGTTTTCTAAAACATAAGAGGTTGAATTCAAATGTTGTAAAATGCACGTATGTTTTCATATTCCGGTTTTCGGTCACCCCGTTGAACCGGTGTTGTAATTCTGGCTTCGTATAATAATCAAACTCGCCGTAAATATTTGACCAATCCGCCACAACAGGAAGCCGGCTTTGCTCAAGTAACTTCACCCATGGAAGATTGTTAAAGCTGGTCTGAAGCTGCTCATGAACACGGTCCGGGTGGACCAAAGCTTGGCATCCATCGACAATAGTGACGACGCGATGGTGGATAGATGCGAGCAGGAACAATGCGAACAGCGTGACACCTGCAAGGCGGCTTCGCCGCGCCGACTCTGCCACGGCGGCAATAGCTATTAGGATCAGGCCTATATTGCAGCTGACTACATACTTTATGTTGTAAATATGAAGCAGGAAAGATGCCGGAACCACATACACCGGTAGAAGAGCGAGCGCGGCGGCAAGAACCCACTCCGGTAAAGAGAAGCCTCCCCTCTGCAATTCGCGGACACGCGGCTGGCTCCGCCTTTGAAGAAGTGCGGCGCTAATGGCAATCAGCAGCAAAACAGCGGGGTAGCTCCAATATGAAAAGAAGAAGTCTTGATATGAGATGAACATGGACTGGATATCCGGCTGAGACCAGAAGTGCGTCCCGTATACTTTTCCAGCCAACATCTCGCCATGCAGCACCGGAAGTATACCAACTGGAAACAGAACAATAGCGGCCCATATAGCCCAGTCCCGTTTTTTCTGTTTGAAATCCTGAAAAAACTGCGCCAGCGCGAAGGGAACAATAAGAAAGATCGCGAAGGCATGTGCATTGACAGCGAAGGCCAGTCCAAGCCACAGACCAATCAAGCTCCATCGCCGATGCCGGCCGATTGCCGCTGATTGCCAACTGAGCATGGCAACGCCAGCGTCTGCCAACACCAAGGCATAGGCACGTGCCTCCGTCGCATAGTAGAAGATAAGGTGGTGCAAAGGATAGAGCAGCGCAGCGAGAGCGTAGCCCACCGGATAGCGGCGACGCACAAAGCTATATAGACACAAACACATGACTAGATAGGCAAACGTAAAGGGAAGTCTGGCGCCAATTTCAGGACTGACCGGCAGCATCAAGCCGATCCGGGTGATAAGCGAGGGCAACGGACCAGTAGTGTCGAGTCCGTTGTTGTAGAAGTTCCAAACGTCGCCCCAATGCGGAAGAGACGCGGTTTTCACTGTAATTATTTCGTCGTACCAAAGAAGTTTGTCCGCGGACTGGCCCAGCGCGAGAACGAATATCAGAATCATTAACAGGGCTACGGCAATGCCCATATTCTGCTCAAGTTTCTCGACAATCCATCTGCATGCCGAAATAATATTTTGCTTGAGTTTGACCATCTCAGCCGTAACACTCCATCGCACACTATAGCTAACCTTGACGTCTCAGCCAAATTTATCCCAGTAGAGCCTTGCCAGCAGCTTGGCGTAGTCCCAGCCTACTTTGAAGTTGGCCTTGCTTGCGCCCTGGGCGCGGCTGCCGAATGCCAACGGAACCTCCGCAACCGAACGCAAGCGGCCGCGAACCAGAATTTCCAGCAATAATTTGAAACCAGCGGGCTGAAAGGCGATTCCGTCGACGCACTCGCGGCGAACGAGGAAGAATCCGGTCATGGGATCATGAGCGCGAACGCCGGGACGCTGGATTGGCCATGTAGCCCAAATCGCGGCCATAGATAGCCACTTGCGTACGGGATTCCATGCGCCCAGTTCTCCGCCCGCGGTGTATCGGCTGCCTATGGCCAGGTCGTTGCCGGCAAAAATCGCTGCAATCAACTTGGGCAGCAACTCCGGAGGGTGCTGCAAGTCGGCGTCCATCACGCCCAGAATCGACGCGTCCGTCTGCCGCCAGCCGTAAAGAACAGCCCCGGACAAGCCGCGCTCTCCTTTGCGGATCAGCAGGCGCACGCGCGGATCTTTTTGGGAGATGGCGGAGACAATCTCCTCGGTGCCGTCGCGGCTGTCGTCATCGACCACCAGAATTTCGTAGGCCATTTTCAGGGGATCGAGCACGGAACGAATGTGGACCAGCAGGCCGCCGATATTATCTGCCTCGCGCAGGGTGGGAATGACCAGCGACAGGCGCTCCGGCTCGCGCGACTGTGGCTCTTCCGCCGGCTGGGTCTGCGTTGCCGCGCCGTTGGCTGGCGTGTACGATGGAGTTATTGGTGCTGACCACATTCTGCGTTTAAGTATAAGGGGTTCATCCGGTTGAAGCGCTACCTCCCGATCAACTTTTTATTGATTTTGTTGTTCTCGATGCTCGGCTTGGCCGTGATGGGCTACCATCCCGGAATTGAAGACGACGGCGTCTACCTGACCGCCGTCAAATTCAAACTGAATCCGGCGCTTTACCCCCACGATTCCAGCTTTTTTCTCCTTCAGATGCAGGCCAGCTTCTTCGACAACTGGGTTGCCGGGTTTGTGCGCTGGACCGGAATTCCACTGGCTGACACAGAGCTTCTCTGGCAGTTTGCGTCGATTGCATTGATCGTCTACAGCTGCTGGACGATTGCGCGCAGGCTCTTTCCTGAAGCGCGGGCGCAGTGGGCCGGAGTTGCCATGGTCACCGCCATGTTCACCCTTCCGGTGGCAGGAACCGCGCTCAATATACTCGATCAACATCTGCACCCGCGGAACGTGGCCACGGCCATCATTGTGCTGACTGTTTCGCGAATACTGGCTGGCAAAAGCTGGCAGGCAGTCCCGCTCTTATTGCTGGCGTTCCTGCTGCATCCCATCATGGGCGCCCTGGGCATCTCCTTTTGCTTCATTCTGGCCATGGTTGTGCTGGAACCGTTGCATCCTTGGCTGCTGCGCTGGCGCACGGCCGGGCACGGGACTGGAAACTGGTTTGGGGCAGCCGTCTTTGTTCCCCTGAGCTGGGTCTTCGAGCCGCCCACGCCTGCCTGGCGCGAGGCACTCAATATGCGCCACTACTTCTTCCTCTCCCGCTGGACTTGGTATGAGTGGATGGGCGCATGGGCTCCCCTGTTTCTCTTCTGGCTGCTTTGGCGCGTCGCGTGCAAGCGCGGCGAGTCGCATTTGGCGCGCTTTTCACTGGCCGTATTCCTCTACGGAGTCTTTCAACTGGCGGTAGCCATGCTCATGCTGGGCTTCCCTGCCCTCATCCGGCTGGCTCCCCTGCAGCCGATGCGCTTTCTCCAACTGATCTATGTCTTCATGGCGCTGATGGGCGGTTGCCTGCTGGGCAAATACTTGCTCAAGGCAAGTCTCTGGCGATGGGCGGTCTATTTGCTGGTCATCAATGCAGGTATGTTTGCATCGCAGAGGTTGCAGTTCAGCGGCAGCGAGCACCTGGAACTGCCCAGAAACTCCACTGCCAACCCATGGCTGCAAGCCTTCGCTTGGATTCAACAGAACACTCCCACCGACGCTTATTTTGCTCTCGACCCCGAGTATATGGCCGCGCCCGGAGAGGACTACCACAGCTTCCGCGCGCTGGCCGAACGCAGTCAGTTGGCTGATTCCATCAAAGACACGGCGGTGGTAACGCAGATTCCTGAGTTGGCCGAAGTGTGTCAGCGGCAGGTTCAGGCCCAGAAAGGCTGGACCCGCTTCCAGCTTGCCGACTTTAAGCGCCTGAAGGAGGAGTTTGGCGTCAACTATGTGCTGGTTGCCTACCCTCAACCGGCTGGCCTCGCCTGCCGGTGGCACAATGACGTGCTGACAGTCTGCCAGATGCCATAAACAGTGGTCAGTGGCCAGATGAATTGTTAATATCTCTTGCAGCAAGTTAAGCGATTTTTTCAGAAAACCGAATTTGCTCGTGCAATCGAGGCGCAACTGACCACTGTCCACTGTTCACTGACCACTGGCTTAGAAGCCGTAAGAAATGCCGAAGGCCACGCGGGCGCGAATGTTCAGGTTGACTTTACCGGCAGCCGTGGGACCACTGAAGTGGTCGGCGATGACCTCGTTCAGCAGCGGGTTGTCGATGTAGCCGCCCGCGTGCAGTACGCCGGCATCGACGTTCAGCTTACGCGTGGCAAACGGCACAATGCGTACGGCGTAAACCTCTGTGGTGGGAATATCGAAGAGCGTTGCCGCCTTTGAAGAGCCCAAGGTCTTCGTTGGCGTGGCCAAGGAGATATGCTGGGGCTGCTCTGCAATTTCGAAGGCCGGGATGATGGTGCTCTTGGCAGGTCCCTTGATGACAAAGGCCGCGGAACCGAAGGCCTTGCCCTCGAATCCGGGAGCGTTGCCGCCCAGGCCCCACAGCGAGGCGTTAGTGCCGCGCAAGCCGGCGCTCGCCAGGATGGGAAGATTCTTGATCTGCGTGAAGAGTTTGGTGGCTACCAAGTAGACGTCGCCGTTGGCGGTCTTCTGATTACCTGGAGTTATCGTGATGCCATCCTGATTATGGAGCAAATACGCGGCAAGAGTGTTGATGTTGACGCCGACTTTGTCGCCGGTGCGGTAGATTCCGCCCACGGAGATCGCCGGAACCCACTTCTGCTTTCCGAAGCCGTCGGGAATGAGGTTCGCCTTGGCATGCACGATGTCGAAGCCGGAGTCCCACAGCGGAGTCAGCGCCGGTGCCAGCGCGGCCTTGCTGCCGCCGTCCTCGTTGTGAATCTCATGGGTGTAGCCGAACTCGAAGCGCCTGGCGAAGCCTTCAGTGACGGAGACGGTGCTGAAGTCGCCGACGATCGGCCCGGCGGCCAGGAAGTGATAGGCGACCGAGGGCTGGCCAAGGCCCTTGGCGGGCGAGGAGGATACCGAAGCCAGCGGCGTGACGAAGACGCCCGTGGGGCCTTCATAGCCCAGGCTCTGCGCCTGCGCGGCGCGGAGGCCAAAGGAAAGAGCGAACAGCAGGATGAGCAATGCCCAGCGGTTTGAGAGCACTGACGAATGGAAAATGAATGCAAATACACGCATAGTGATTTTCTCCTTGATGAAATTTAGGTTGAGAGGAAATCGTGCGGCGGAAGCATCCCGCTGCGCCATGCAAAGCGCGGAAAGCGTTTTATCTCATGCAAAATACAGAGACACAAACAGCTATGCCCAAAGGATTGCCGAAGCAGAATGGATCTTCAGTCGCGCGGAAGGACTGTTGCTAGCGGCAACAGCAACAAGCGAAATGCCGGGAGGCATGAAGCGACTGATTCATAGGTAAGAGTATATATAAGCTTGCTGAAATGTCCAAAATAAAATTTTGAATCGTGGAAAACGGAGAACAACGTACCGTGTTCTGTTCACTTTTTTCCAGTTCTTCTCACTTGGTAAACAAGAAGTCATTCTTCGGCAAAAACGGCTGGTGCGTTGCGGCTAGTGTAGATGATGCGAAGTATTCGTATCTCTCCGGGCCTCACGCTGTAGAAGATCAAATAGTTATTGACAGGAAAAGTGTAGACGTTGGGGCGCAAGCCCGATTCGAGAGCCTTGCCAATATAGGGAAATTTGGCAAAGAACTTAAACTTGTCTGTCACTGAGCTTACGGCACGGGTCGCCAGAGCTTGACTGCCACTCTCCCGCGCTACATATAGCCAAATTGCATCAAGATCGTCTCTGGTCTGCGGCGCCAAACGGATGCGCATTATTGACCAGCTAGCCGTGCAATTCCGCGCACTTGAACTGACTCAACCAACTCGTGGATAGTTTCGCAGGAGTAGGTCTCTCCCTCGCCGGCATCAAGGGATTGCTCGGCGAGGTCAAGCGAGGCCAGCAATTCGACGCGCTCGCGTTCCCGCTTTTCCCATTGCGCAAGAGCCTGCCGCACAGCCTCATCGGTGTCGCGAAAACGGCCTTCCTGGATTCCCAGGTCAACGAACGAGTTTTGTGCTGGAGTGAGCTCAACATGCATAATTCAAGCGTAGGACCAGGACAACGGCCTGTCAACAGGTTACTATTTTATGATCACTGTACTTTGCGCATTGAGGCTGTTTCCGCGAAAATGATACAGTTGCCTTTTCCCGGTTGGAGACCGGTCCATGCTCAACCTTACCCAGCGACTGATTCTCGGCTGCGTGCTTCTGGTCGGCCTGATTGCCGGGCTGGAGGCGGTCACGCACAACGCCCTGGCGGCGGCGGGTCAACTCCAGCTCGCGAGCCTGTTTGTGGCGGCAGCAGCGGTAATTGCCGTGGTTGCCGTCTACTCGGTGTTGCGGCCCATCCACATGCTGGCCCGCGATGCCCGCCGCATTGCCCAGGGCAACCCCAAGCACCGCGTGGAGTGGAGCAGCCGCGACAGCTTCGGCGTGATCGCCGGTGAGCTGAACCGCATTGCCGTGCGGCTGGGAGAGTTGCGCGAATCCGAGGCCGGTCAACGCCAGATGGAGTATCAACTATCCGACGCCGTACTGCAATCCATCTTTGAGCCCATCATCGTGACCGATGGCAAGGGACACCTGCTTAAAGTGAATCAGGCTGCAACCGAGCTGCTGGGCGAAGCCGCCACCGACCGCATGGCGCTGGCCAAAGCGCCCGGCGGCGACAAAATCCTGAGCGCCATCCGCGATGCCGTTTCCATGCAGAAGGCCGTGGCCACGGAGGACGAGGCCTCCCTGCTGCCTATGCGCATCGGCAAGCAGGAACGCAGCTTCCGTCTGCGCACCACACCCATGCGCGACTCCGAAGGGCGTCTGCTGGGCACCGTGACCACTCTCGAAGACGTAACCAGCCTGCAGGACATTGACCGCTTCAAGACGCAGTTCATCAGCGTAGCCAGCCGCAAGCTGCGCGACCCGCTG
>CAWDQS010000194.1:0-9745 GCA_963804295.1 uncultured Acidobacteriaceae bacterium | reverse complement strand
CCTGGACAGAGAGCGAACGGCAGGCTTACGAGCTGATTCTCGGCGACGGCGGCAAGGTCTTCGATCTCTCCCAGGAAAAGGACGAGATGCGCGACCGTTATGGGAGAAACACCTTCGGACAGTCGTGCCTGGCGGCGCGGCGGCTGGTGGAGTTCGGCGTTCCCTATATCACTATCAACTATCAGGGCGGCTGGGACACGCACAAGGATAATTTCCAGACCATGCGCCGCCGCGTTCCGGAGATGGACAAGGCGATGGCCGCCCTGCTGGCGGACCTCGCCGACCGGAGACTGTTGGAGAGCACGATTGTCTGGTGGAGCGGCGAATTCGGACGCACTCCCAAAGTGCAGTGGGAGGCTCCGTGGAACGGCGGCCGGGGTCACTGGGGACAGGTATTCTCAGCCGTGGTGGCCGGCGGAGGCTTTGCCGGGGGCCACGTCATCGGCTCCTCGGATGCGCGCGGCGAGGAGGTAAAAGACAGGCCGGTCTACCCGATGGACCTGATCTCCAGCATCTATACGCAACTGGGAATCGACCTTCACGCCACGCTGCCCCATCCGCTCGGCCAGACTGTAACCGTCGGCGCGGGCCAGGGCGAGAATCTGAAAACCGCGGGAATGCTGCGCGAGATCATGGGAGCGCGGGCATGATCTCGCGCACTCGCAGGTCTCTACGTGAGTGTGACACACTGCGCATGATCTCACGCACACTCAGGTCTCTGCTTCTGCCGATTGTGGGTGCGCTTCTGGGAATTGCAGCGGCCTGCGGACAGCAGAATGTGCCGCACGCCGCATTCATCTATCCCGCCGGAGGCCGGCTGGGAAGCGCCTTTGAAGTGACCGTTGGCGGCCAGTATTTGGATGGAGCCAAGCAGGCCTTCTTTGCCGGAGACGGCGTGAAGGCGGAGGTCATCGGGTTTTCCAAGCCGCTCGCGCAGAAGGAACTGGACGATCTACGCACTCAATTGAAAGAGCTGGAGCAAAGCCACTCCAACGCACCGGCGAAGCCAGCTCCGAGTCTCCAACCCGTGCAACACCCGGGCGGTGCGCCTCTGAGCAAGCCCGGATTTAAAACCGTTCCAGCCGACGCGGCTGCTCCCCCAGCCAAAGACGTGCCGGCGGCAGCGCCAGCGCTATCGGTTGTCCGCATGCCGTGGACGCCCGAGGATAAAATGCTCGCCGCCGATCTGCACAAACAGATTGACACAGACCAACGCATGAGGATGGCGCCGGCGCTCTCGCAATCGGTTGTGTTGCGCATTACCGTGGATGCTCATGCCACCCTGGGCAACCACGAGTTGCGCCTGCTGACGAATCAGGGATTCACCAATCCGCTCAATTTTTTGGTTGACCGGTTCCCGGAGATAACGCGTCCGTTCCAGCATGTACCGCCTTCGCTGGCCGCAGGCGGCGGTTTGCCGCTATCCGCGCAGGCGCGCGCCGAAGCCTATGAAGCACCGCGGAAGATCGCCCTGCCTGCGATTATCAATGGACAGATGATGCCCGGAAGCGCAGACCTCTACCGCTTTCATGCGCGGAAAGGGCAGAAGATCGTCATCGCAGCGATGACCCGCGCGCTGATTCCGTTCATGTCGGATGCCGTGCCGGGATGGTTTCAGGCGGTTCTTACGCTGACAGACGCAAAGGGAACGGAACTCGCCTCGGCCGACCACTTCCGCTTCAGCCAGGAGCCGGTGCTAAAAGTCGAGATTGCCGAGGAGGGCGACTATAACCTGTCGGTGCGCGACGTCTTGAACCGTGGCCGCGAAGATTTCATTTACCGGATCACGGTGGGCGAGATACCGTATGTAACCGGTATCTTTCCCATGGGCGGCAGATCCGGCGCTCGAACTAAGGTGGAAACCACCGGATGGAATTTGGCTGCAACGCAATTTAATGCAACTGTGAATAAACCGGGATTGCATGAGTTTTCCGCCGCGGAACAGAACTGGAGCGGAGTAAATTCCGTTGCTTTCCTGGTGGACACGCTGCCGGAAACCGTCGAGAAAAATGGACATTCAGACGCTGCCCATGCCCGCCTCATCAAGCTGCCGCAAATTATCAACGGGCGCATCGAACTCCCCGGCGAGGCGCACTTCTTCCGCATCGACGGTCAGGCCGGTGAGCAGATCGTCGCCGAGGTTGAGGCCCGCCGTCTGGGTTCGTCGATAGATTCCGCGCTCACGCTGACCGACGCCCACGGAAAGCAGCTCGCCTTCAATGATGACTTTGAGGACAAAGGCGCCGCTCTTCTCACTCATCAGGCCGACTCGCGCCTCCTCTATCGCTTCCCTCAAAACGGCAGTTACTATCTCCAACTCGCCGATGCCGAACAGCACGGCGGGCCTGAGTATACTTACCGGCTTCGCATCAGCCATCCCCGTCCAGATTTCGAGGTGCGCGTCGCGCCCTCCAGCATCAACTTGCGCCCGGACAGAACCATCCCCCTCACCGTTCTGCTGATTCGGCGGGATGGTTTTGACGGCGCCGTTACCCTGCGCATCAGGGATGGACCGCCTGGGCTGGTGCTCGGCGGAGGCACAATTCCTGTTGGGGTTGATTCAGTGCGCGTCACTCTCAGCGCTCCGCCTGAAGCAATCGCGGCGCAAACCAGATTGGTGATGGAGGGAGAGGCCACCCTTGATGGACAAACTGTGCGCCATGATGCAACTCCCGCGGAAGACATGACGCAGGCCTTCGCATGGCATCGCCTGGTTCCTGCACAGCAAGCCATGCTCTGCGTCCTTGGCAATGAGCGCCGCAAGCCTATGTGGAGCGCCTTTGAGAATCGCCTGCAAATTCCGGTTGGAGGATCGGCGCCGCTTCGCCTCGCCATCCCTCCGGGGCAGGCCGCCAATCAGATCGATTTGACACTCAGCGACCCTCCAGATGGAATCGGCATCACGGATGTGACCCAGAGCGGCGGGTTTCTTCAGCTTCGCGTTACCGCCGACCGCAAGGTCAAACCTGGTTTGGCCGGAAACCTGATTGTCGAGGCCTCCGCGCTCAAGCCACCTAGCTCCACGGACCCACCCGCGAAAATCAATCGGCCTGTGCCGCTGGGGATTCTTCCCGCCATTCCCTTTGAAGTTATTCAACCTTAGTTGGAATAAACTGAATTCCGCTTTCAATGTGCATATTACGCCTATACTTTCCTTCGCACAGGTTCGTGGCTTTTGCTATCAAGCCGATCGCTTACAGCCAAATACTTGGCAATCACAGAATAGAAACTCGTAGTTGCTACCACCCGGTCAGTGCGGTCACGCCCTGCTTGAGAATTAAATTGTTACACCTCCTACCTGTGGCAAAGTTAGATAGCCAAATAGATGATGGCCATGTTAAGTTGCTTTACTCATAATTTGGCCCCAAAACTGAAACGAGGTCAAATTATATTTACCCCAAAGAACGAACCCCAAATGAAGGTTGCACATATTTACGCGCGAGTTTCAACGGAAGAGCAGGACCTCAACAGGTAGGCTGTAATTGATGAGAGTACGCGCGCAGCCGGCTATTATGTCGCCGGAGTCTACAGGGAGTAATCCTCGGGCACTCGCGCCGACCAGCCTGAACTGTTGCACATTATCGCCGACTTTCAACCGGGCGAGGTTGTTATCGCAGAAATAATCGATAGGATCAGCAGGTTACCACTTGCTGAGGCCGAAAAACCGGTGGCTTCCATCAGAGCTAAAGACGCAAAGCTGGCCGTACCAGGCTTGGTCGATATATCAGACCTAGTGGTCGAGACAGACGGAATCACAAAGATTGTCTTGGAATCAGTTCAGGAACTGCTTTTGAGACTGGCGCTGAAAATGGCGCGCGAGGATTACGAGACACGCCGAGTACGGCAACATCAGGGTATTCAACTTGCAAAGGCGGCAGGATAATATGCTGGTCGCACGCCCAATATTGCAGTCAATGACCGCATCGACGCACTTCGCCGCGCCGGAGAAACCATCAAAAGAACGGCTCAACTGTCAAAATGCTCCGTCAGTCAGGTCAAGCGGATTTGGGCAAGACACGCTTTCTGAAACGAAATTCATCCTCGAAAGCGAATGCATTTTTATAGGAGTTGTAGACTTGAAACGATCACACTTTCTGACTATACAAAGACCAGGTTCTGAAGTTCGAGGCTGCGCGGACAACTGAACAATGCGCTAACTGAAGCCGATATCAATACCAGTTGAATCGACACAACGAGTCTTGCTCGAAAGCTGAGAAGTGCTTGCATGACGTATGGACTGACCGAAAACTCTGGCTACTCATCAGATGCACTCAACCTTCTCATGCACCAGTATTTCGCGTTTCTTCAACTCATCAAAGACAGCTTGTGGCTTAAAGGCCTCTTCGGGGGTAATCACTCCCGTTTTAATCACAATACCTTTGCCCAGCATCTGCGCGCCAATCGACATGGGGATGCCGACATTGCGCGTGTACGCTCGCAGTCTATCCCAGCCCGGCACCGACCCGTCCGACGCTGGATGGGTGTGCCACAAGGTGTGCAAACAATTCTTTCCCTCGCGCGTACCTGTCACTTCAATATGCAGAGCGTAGCCGTAGAGTTCCGTCACGCGCCCTTCGGTGGATTGCATCAAATAAGCGCCGATGGCATCGACAATGCCGAATTCGCAGCCGTTGACGCGCACTTTGTCGTTGCGCAGGAATCCCCAATCGTAGAGTGCGCGAATCAGTTGCATATTCATCAGCGGCCAGGTGCCGCGCACCTCAATGAGACGGACACCCTGGTGGGCAAGATTGCGCGCCAGGGTCCTGGTCTCGGCATGGGGGATAATATATTGTGTGCCCCGACCGTAGGGAGGAGGCAGCTCGATCTCGCGCGGACGTGCAAAGGGCGGCACCTGAACGAAGCGCCCATCCTCATAGACCACGCGGTCCGGCAGCCGAGGGTCGTACTCATAGGTTGTTGTTTCGGTGATCGACGCTGAAAAGGCAATCGGGCGGTAAGCGCCGTGGCTCACGCGCACAATCTCCACCGTGTCAAGCTGGTTGGCCGCGTGCATCGTCATCATTTGCGTTGTACCGGGAGTCATGCCGAAGCCTGGCACACAGGTCTTTCCGTGCCTCTTGAACACCGGGTCTGATATTTCTTCCTCGCCAAAACCGTTAAGGTTGATGCCATGACAGCCTGCCTCAGCAATGCAAGCAGTGGAAAGCCCGTTGAGCGCGATCGTAGTTCCATCCATCACCACATCATATGCGCGCATTCGAGCGACCGTTGCGTCATGGTCTCTCACATCTGCCTGGACAAAATCGACGCGTGGATCGTTGAGCCACGCTACAACCTGCCGACCCTCGGATTCATTGCTGTCGGCAACGGTAATCCGCTCAAAATCGGAGAACTGCACGAGATCCAGAACCGCCTCGCGGCAGATGCGGCCAGCGCCGCCCAGACAAAAGATTTTCATAGCGTGACTCCTAACTCATTCAGCACAGATTGCATGGCCGTGAGCAACGCCTCAATATCGGCTGGATGTAAGCGCCCGACAGTTCCTACACGGAAGCACGGCTCCGCTGTCAGCTTGCCGGGGTAGATGACAAATCCCCGTTCGCTGAGCCGCTCATAAAAATCCAGGAAGCTGAAGCGCGGATTCTCAGGATAGCGGAAGGTGGTGATGATGAAGCTGAGGTCTTCGGGCGCGAGGTAGGGCTGGAGGCTCAATTGCTCAGTGCCACGCATGAGCGCCGTATGATTGGCGCCGTATCGTGCGGCACGCCCCGCGACGCCACCCTCGGCTTCCAGCTCGAGCAAGGCTTGATGGAAGGCCAGAAGGGTGTGCGTCGGTGGCGTAAAGCGGAACTGGCCGTCGGCCTCAAGTCCTTTCCACTGCGCATGGAGATCGAGGCTCAGAGTACGCGCTTGGTCCTTGGCTTCCAACAGACGGCTGCGCCGCGCCAGTACAAAGCCGAAACCGGGTACGCCTTCGATGCACTTGTTGGCGGAGGAGATGAGAAAATCAATGCGCGCCGCGGCCAGATCGACGGCAATCGCGCCAAAGCTGCTCATCGCATCGACGATGTAGACCGCGCCCGCTCGTTCCACGATCTCGCCAATCGCCTCGATGGGGTTGACGATGCCGGTGGTGGTTTCACAATGAATCACCGCGACGTGCGTAATGCCGTGCGCCGCGGCCAAGCGTTCGGAGATAGCATGAGGTGAGAGCTTGCGGTTCTCCGGTGTCTCCATTGTCTCGGTATCGATCCCGTGGACACGGGCCATCTGTGCGATGCGTTGCCCATAGGCTCCGTTGACCAGAACCAACAGCTTGCCATTGCGTGGAATTGCCGATGAGATGACCGATTCAATTACGAATGTGCCGCTGCCTTGCATCAGAACACACTCGAATTCGCCTTCGCCCTTCAGCGATGCCGCTCCGCCCAGCGCCAGCAGCCGCAGGCGAATCTCGTGCACGGTTTCAATAAAGGCGCGGTCGCGCGAACCGGCGTCGTGCAGCATCGCTTCCTTCACTGTGGCGCTGGTGGTGAGCGGTCCGGGAGTGAAGAGCAGTTTATCTTGTTTCATCGTGATCTTCTCCTTGAGATGTCATTTCTCTTTCAACTCCGCGTTGATGAAAGTACAGATAGCCGGCAGCCAGGGCCGACAGGGCAGTTACTACAGTCAACACAGCAAATACGCCGCGCCAGCCAAAGGCAATCGAGAGCCGCGCGATGCTGTCACCGGCTGCCACACCACCCAGATAGCCCACTCCATCGATAAGGCCTGAGGAGGCCGCGCCTGCCTTGCTTCCGCCCAGGTCCAAAGCAAACGCTCCAGCCAGATAGGAGTAAGGACCGAGCAAAAAGAGGGCGACCGCTCCGATGGCAACTACGGGCAAAATCGACGCGGAGCGAAGAGAAACAAGCACGGCCAGAGGCGCAACCGTCGCGGTCAGGCAATAGAACATGACCAGGGAGCGGCCGCTCGCTCCTAATCGGTCGCTGATCCAGCCCGTGAGCAGCACAGAAACCGCGCCTAAGGCGGGAAAGATGGCGCTGGCGCTGGCAGCCCTGCTGACGCTGTAAGCAAAGAAGTCATGCAAGTAAACCGTAGTCCACAGGCCAAAGGTTTCCCGCACCAAGGTGCATCCGAGAGAGAGCAGACAAACCAATCCGAAGGTACGGCTCATCAACAGCGGCTTCAGAATCTCGTTGATTGTTCTTGCCTCTGAACTGGAGCCGGCAAAAAGATTCAGAGGATTCGCCTGCGCTTTGGAGTAACCGGCTTCCACACGTGATTCGTGCAGAAATAGAAGGTTTGCCAGCAAACAAGCAGTCGCGACCAAGGCGGCAAAGCAGAAGATGGTTCGCCAGCCATATCCATGCTGCATGAGCAGCCCCATGCTTTGGCGGGCGGCGGCATCGCCCACCAGATAGCTCAGGCTCAAGATGCCGATCACGGTTCCGTATGAGGAGTAACCGAACCATTTGGAGCAGACTTTGATCAAGCCCGCCCAGCCGATGGATTGTGACAGCCGGTTGCCAATCCAGGCAATCGTGAAGACCGGCAGAAAGCCAGTGGACGCAAAGAGCAATGTGAAGATAACGGCGCCGCCCATGCCGAGTGTAAAGCTGCGCCGTCCTCCCCAGATGTCTCCCAAACCGGTCAGACACAACTTTCCCAGCGCGTAGGCAAGAACTCCGAAGGATGCGAGCTGGCCCATGCGGATGACCGCGTCACTGCCAGCCATGCCGTGGCGTTGGAGATCTTCGATCAGCTGCGGCATAGCGACAGACAGATCGGAGCGGCAGAAGTAATAGGCTGCATAGCCGACAAAGAGCAGAGCCACCGTCCACGCCTGGCGGGATTGCAGTCCGATGGCGGCGCGGGTCGGTACGCTGGGAGCAACTTGCACAACACTACTCATTCACCCTCGGATGTGCCGCGCAGGCCGCCATTAGACGCGCATCGATCTCATCTAAAACGGCGCCCGCATCGGCCAGAGTGTCGATCACGTAATGCGCTCCAGCCTTCTCCAATTCAGCGCGCGCCTGAGTGAGCCGCGACTGCTTTTCGTTTTCGGGGAGTGCGTAAAACTCATCGTGCGAAAGGCCAATGCAATTACCGGTTCCGGCAACTCCGATGGACCACGCGCCTGCATTCAAGCCTTCGTGAATATCGGCGGGCGTATCGCCGATTTTGGCAATGGCTTCCAGAGGATAGACCTGCAAGCGCACCGCGCACTCATAGATCATGAACGGATGCGGTCGTCCCGCCCCAGCTTCTTCAGGAGTCAGGCTGCAATCGGGAGTGTAGCCCTGCTCGGCGCTGGTTTCCAGCAGCAGATCGAGCATGGCGCGCGTATAGCCGGTGGTCGAACCGATCTTCAGACCACGCTTGCGAAAATCGGCAATGGCCTCTTGCACGCCTGGAATCACCGTCGAGTATTCCGAAAGACAGGAGAATTGCAATGGAATGAACTCGGCGTACATTTCGTCCACGTCAGCATCGTTGGGAAGGCAGCCGTGAATCTGTTGCCACCGATCCCGCACGGCTGGGATGGTAAGGATGCCGCGGATATGCTCTTTTTTGGGCAGACCCATATGCTGGCGCGAGTCGGCTTCGGCAAGATCGATCTGGCGGCTCAGAAAAACGCGCTGCATGGTGCGTGCCGGGGCCAGGCTGCCAAAGTCAACCGTGGTTCCGGCCCAATCGAGGACCAGTGCTTTCAGGCGTTCAGCGCCAACAGTTTGCGGAGGAATCGCGGGATTCAAGAGCTTCAATTTCATTCTCCATAGGATTAAGTAGATGGTGCGAATTCGTCGAATGTATCTATTTCAGACCAGCGGCAAAAACAGCGGAAGGAAGCTGGTATGCTCCCTTCCGCTGAAAGCCCAGGTCAGTACGACAAGCGCAGCGACATCTGGATGGTGCGCGGTCCGGCTTGCGAACCAGTCTGGCTGGAGGTGACCGTGCCAAACGAGTTTCCGCTGGTGATGTTCATGTTGGGAATGTTGCCGTTGACAAAGTTGAACAGATTGGAGACCTGGGCTTCATAGCGCAGGACGAAATGTTCCGCCAAGGGCACATTCTTGCCGATCGACATCGAGTAGGTCTCGGTGCTCGGACCTTCGAGGATGCCGACTCCCGCGTTACCAAAACGGCCGATGGGCGCGGAGGGAGCCGAATAGCAGGCATTGGCAGGGCCGTTTGCATTGGCGCTGCACGGGAAGGCAAAAGCGCCCGAGTAGAACAGTTGCCCTGGCAGACGCTGACTGGAGAATGGGCTGACGCCCGCCACCACATCGGGCCGCTGCTGTGAAACCGAACGGTTGCCGGGCTTGGTGCCTGAAGCGTCATAGGCGCCGCTTGGGTAATAGGGCGTAAGCCAGAAGCCGGAGTGGTAGAGGTTGATGCCGGTGATGCTCCAGCCGCCGATCAGCCGGTCAGTGAGTTGATTGACCGAGCCGAAATACCTATCGATTCAACGTGATGAGCGGCCCGCAGCCCTGCGCGCCGCACGTGCCCGGCGCGGTCCACGGCCAGTCGCTGGCGGACCTCGACGCCGGGGTGTTCGCCGACGAGCGGAGCCTGCGCGACGCCAAGCGCATCCTGCGGGTGGCGATTGACGCCTGCCTCGAGGGACGCGCACTGAAATCGCGCGAGGTCCTGGTCGAGATGCGACGACGGGAGCTGTCATGGACAACCTGAGGGGCGGCGCCACGATTGCCCTCGGCGTCAACATCGATCATGTGGCCACGCTGCGCCAGGCGCGCCGCGCGAGCTATCCGGA
>CAWDQS010000193.1:0-7113 GCA_963804295.1 uncultured Acidobacteriaceae bacterium | reverse complement strand
GGAGGATGCGGTCTTCGACGGCGGCGAGGGACGCTGGGTGGGCCAGTATACCAAGCCGCAAAAGGGCGTGAGTTTCAGCGTGAGCGGCAATCAGGATGGGCGCGGACTCAAAACAGAATCCAAGGCGGAATTGCCGGCCGTGGCGCTGGAGCACGACCAGTTGCCGCGCCTGTGGGCTGGGGCGAGGGTGCAGGCGCTGCTGGAGCAGATTGAGCGCGAGGGTGAGACCGAGGCCGCAATCAACGAGATCATCATGCTGGCGCGCAAATATAAATTTGTCACGCCCTATACTTCATTTTTGGCGGCGCCGCGCGCGCTGCTGCGACCGCGCGTGATTCGTCCCGGCGACCCGGTGTTGCGCGTACATACCGACAAAGCGATTGTCTCGGTGATTGCGCTGTTTCCCTTTGGGCTGGAGAAGCCGCTGCGCTACCTGGCCGGCGAGGATGTGTGGCAAACGCGCTTTCTTGCTCCAACCGACATGAAGGACGGCAGCTACCCGGTGCGGCTGGTGCTGCGCGACGCGGATGGGCAGGTTTATCGCGAATCAAAAAGTTTTGTGATTGCCTCGACTCCTCCGACGGTGAAGGTGAGGCTCGACAAGACTCGATACCGGGCGGGCGAGATGATTCCGCTGAAGGTGAGCGCGTCAGAGAGTACGCGTACGCTGACGGCGCGCATGGAAGGATTGGCTCCGGTGAGCCTGCGCTGGAATGGCGAGGCGGGAGCGAATACAGGCCAGTTCTGGCTGCCGCAGGCGTTGCCTCCGGGTGAGTATCTGCTGGCGGTGACGGCGGAAGACATGGCGCACAATCTGGGCAGCGCGGAGGTGCACATTGAAGTGGTTCCTTAATCGTAATAGTGTGCGCAAGTATTTGGCGGAAGTTCGTAACTCCAGCGCAACCGGTCTCAGGATTGCTCTGGGCGCGATGGCTCTTGGAGCCGTGGCGGTGACGGCGTCGGCCTCACTCATTGTTTGGCAAAGCCCCGGATTGCTGCTGGGCGCGGGAAAAGGCCTGGCTCGCTGGCTTGAAAACGCCGAGGCCGGCTCGGGCGTGGAGAAGGCGCTCTACCGGCTGATGAAGCTGCCGGGAGGCGAGGCTCTTTACCGGCGCTCGCCGCGCGAGACGCGGCCAGAGCTGACGACTCTTATCAACAACAGCCAGAAGAGTGCGGCGCTATATTCGTTGCGGGCGATGGAGGACGAGCAGGCGCTGGACTTTACAGCCGCTGAGAAGGACTGGAAGACCTGGGCGGAGAAAGCTGACGACAAGGCCGCGGCAAATCTTGATCTGGCGGATTTTTATGAGCGCAGGTTGAAACCGCAGGAAGAGCTTGCGGCGCTGGAGGCGGTTGGCCAGGGCGCGGCAAGCGCAAGGGAACGCTGGACAGCGACAGAATCCGAGCAGGCGTGGAAGGCGTGGGAGCGGACGCTCACCGTCGTGGACCTGTATGCGCTGGGGCGCGCGGCGGCGGCTCGGGAGTATGCCGGATGGGAGCGGCGTTATCCTCAGGAGACTGCGGTTTACGAGCGCGAACTGGCCTTCGATCTGGCGGGCAAGGATTTTGCCGGCGCGACGGATTTGATTGCGCGCTACCGGAAGGCATTTCCCGGCGACGCGCTGTTTCCGGTGAGGGCGGAGGCAGATGTTGCAGCTGGACGCGGCTCGGCAAAGGATGGGCTGGTGGTTTTTAATCGCAGCTTTGAGCCGCTGTGGCCGGCGGAGTTGGTGAAGAGCTACTATGCGCTGTTGGAGAGTGGTCATCAAACTCTAAAAGAGCGTGATGCACTACGGGCACGGCTGGCGGCTGCGCCAGACGGCGGCGGAGATGCGCTGAAGGATGCAGCCAAGCTGTTTTACATTTTTCAGCAGCAGGGGCAGCTTGAGGCCGCAAAGGCCGTGCTGGCTGGGTATCGCGAGCGCAAGGATGCTCGTGGCGCCGCGTGGAGCGCGGATGAACTGTACACGCTGGGGCGGCTGCTGGAGCAGGTGCAGGATTTTCCAGAGGCAGCGCGCTATTACTATGCGCTGGCTGCAAACACGCAGGCTGCTGACGCAAACGAAAAGGGATTGGCGGGGCTGACGCGCATTCTGCTCACCGCGCCGGAGCAGCCGCTGCGGCTAGGCGCGGGGAACTTGGCGCTCTACAAAAGCATTGCGACGATGGATCGCGGACCTGGTTATTTGAATGGAATTTTGTCGCTGTTTTTCAACTCGCAGCAGCCGGACTCGGAGTATTCCTCCGAGGACCAGCTTGCCGTGCCTTATTTTCATCGGGCCAAGGCCGCTGAGCTTTTGGCGGAGATTGACCGGCGCTTTCCCCATTCTCAGGAACGGGTGGAGTTGCACTTCCAGCTGATGACGGCCTATATGGCCTACGCTGAAAACGATGCTGTGATTCGCGAGGGAACGCTGTTTCTTGCGCAATTCCCATCAGACGCGCACAGAGTGGAAGTGGCGCTCGAAGTGGGCGACGTGTACAGCAGGACGAATCAATTTGAAAAAGAATTTTCGCTCTACAAGGATTTGTTGAAGGAGCTTGCGGCCAAGGCGGACGGCGTTCCACTGGGCACGCCGGAAAGCGCGTACAGCAAGCCGGTTGGCGGTCAGGCTGCGGGCACGGCGCGTTCTGCCGAGTACGAGCATGTTCTGGACCGCTATCTTTCGAGGATGGTGGCCATGCGGCGGCTGCCTGATGCGCTGGAAATCTTGCGCGGGGAACTGGACCGCAACCCGCTGGACCCAGGGCTTTATGACAAGCTGGCGAATTTTCTGGAGCAGAATCGCGTGGACGCGCGCGAAGATGAGGTTTACAAGCGGGCCATCGCTCAATTCCAGGAGTCGGGCTACGGCGCAACAGGCTGGTACGGCAAGCTGGCTCGCTTCTATCTACGCCAGAAGCGCAATGCGGATTATTCGGCGCTGACGCACAAGGTGACGGGAATTTTTTCCGGAACCGAGTTGGAAACGTATCTGAGCCAGGCTCCGGCGCCGGACTCCACGCTTGCTTTGGAGGTCAATCGCTATGCTCACGACCGCTTCCCGCATGACCTGACCTTCGTTCGCAATCTGCTGGCGCAATACAGAAGCTATTCATACCCTCAGCCGGCGGCAGCGGAGAAGCTGTTGTGGGAACATTGGGCAGAATCACCGGATTTGCGCGACCAGTTATTTGAGTTGCTCAGCAGCACCGGCAGGCTTGATGCGCAACTGGCGGCGCTGCGACAGCAGGCTCCGGAATTCGACAAGGCGGATTGGACCGGGCTTGCGCAATCGAATCCGGCGGCGGAGCGATTTTGGCTGGAGTCGTGTTTGTGGCAATCGCGCTTTGAGGATGGTGTAGGCCCGGCTGATGCGCTGGCGGCTGAGTACCCGGCGGATGAGGCGCTGGGCAGGCAGACGTCGTCGCTCTATCGCTCGCTGGCTTACTTTTATCCGAGGATACCGACAAGGCCGTTGCAATCGAGAAGCGGCTGCTGAACGCCAAACCGGATAGTCTGGATACACTGGCGCGGATTGGCGACATCTACGCGGATCGCGGACGCATGACGGAGGCAGCGCCTTACTTCACGCGCATGGCCGAGGTGCATCCGGGCGAGGCAGATGGCTACTTGCAATCGGCGACTGTGTTTTGGGATTACTTTGACTTTGCCTCCGCGTCGGCGCAAATGAGCAAGGCGCGCGAGCGGCTGGCGCAGCCTGCGCTCTTCGGCTATCAGGCCGGAGCCATCGAAGAGAGCCGGGACAATATGCCGGGCGCTATTCAGGAATACGTAGCCAGTTCGCTGGGTGACAAGCCCGCCGAGGAGAGCCGCGAACGGCTACTGGTGCTGGCGCGCAGGCCAGAGTGGCGCGCGGCTGTGGAGACGGAGACGGCGGGATTGCTGAAGAGCACCGCGCCCACGAGCGCGGCCATCGAACTGCGTATCGGCGTGCTGGATGCGCAGCAACGCAGCGAAGACCTATTGCGTGAGTTGAAGCAGGTTGTGATACAGACCGAGTCGTTCGACGTGCTGGATGCCGTAACTGCGGCTGCCCGTACTCATGCCTTGCCGGAGGTGGAGCAAGCGGCGCTCGCCAGGCAGATCACACTCACTACTGATCCAGAGCGCTCTCTGGAATTGCGCTATCAACTTGTTGAGCTTTTGCAGCAGCACAATCCGGCAGCGGCGGCAACGGAAATTGATGCGATTTACCGCGAGCACGCGAAGGTGCTCGGCGTGGTGCGCGCGACGGTGGACTACGATTGGGAGCATGAGCGCAAACCGCAGGCCGTGAGCGTTCTGTTGGACTCTGCAAATGCAGCCTATCCCGAACTGAAGCAGCAATTTCAATTGGAAGCAGCGCGCAAGCTGACGGAGTTGAGCGAGTATCCGCGCGCAAAACAAATTCTGGAGCCGTTGCTGAGCCAGAAGCCCCTGGATGCCGACATCGAAGCGACACTGGCGGATAACTACGCACGCTCCGGCGATCAGGCGGGGCTGGAAGCGTTTTATCGCGCGGAACTGGCCGGAGTGAAGGCCGCGACGATGGACCATGTCGAAAAGACGCAGCGGCTGGGGCAGTTGCGGCGCGGCATCATCTCCGCAGCCAGTTTGCTTGGTAACTGGGATAATGCGACAGATCAATATTTGGAATTAATCAACGCCTACCCCGAAGACGCGGGGCTAACTCAGGAGGCCGCGCTGGCGGCGGGCGCGCACGGGCTGCGTGCGAAGCTGATTACTTTTTATAGCAAGGCAGTAGAGACCTCGCCGCGCGACGCTCGCTGGAGCATTGTGCTGGCCCGTCTGGAAACGGCGCTGGAAGATTATCCGGCGGCCATCGATGCGTACGGGAAGGCGATTCGCGTGAGGCCAGAGCAGAAGGACCTGTACGAGTCGAAGGCAGATATGGAAGAGCGCCTCTACAAACTGGACGATGCCGTTGCGGATTATGAGCAGCTCTACAAGCTGAGCTACCGCGATCCACAATGGAAGGTAAAGGTCGCCGAAGCACGTGCCCGCCAGGGACGCAATACCGATACGGTGAAGGCGCTGGATGATGCGTGGATCGAGGGCCGCCCGCCGCGGGCTATGAATTATGTTGAAGTGGCTACGCTGCTGGAGCAGTGGGGACTTCTCGATGATGCGCGCGGCTATGCGGAGCGGTGCGTGGAACTCGCCGGTCCAGATCTTCTGGTTGAAACAGGAGATCAAGGGTGCGCGGTCGAGTACGCGCGGGTGATGTCGCGGCTGCGCCAGAGCGATGCGGCGTTCACGCGCCTGGCCATCGCACGCCAGCAGGCGGAGAATGTTTCTCTGTCCATGGTGACCCAGCAGGTGGCAAGGCAAGGTTTCAGCGCGGTTACCGACGATGAATGGCGGAAGCAACGGGTTGACGAGCGCACGACGCAGGCGAAGTCTGGGTTCGCGCAAGCATTACGCGCTATGGCAACGGTAGTTGGCGAATATGCTACGCCGGAGGAGAAGGCGCAATTTGCGGCGTGGTTGCAAACCAAGCGCTCCACAGCGATCGATGGGAGCGAACTGCGCGAAGTCTATCTGCCGGCGATGCAAGCGGCAGGGCTTCAGGACATGGAATCCGACCTGCTCTGGGAGTTTGCGGAGAAAAGCAATGACGCCAATCGCGGCAACGTGGATGAATGGCTGCAATTGCAGCGGAAGAGCGCGCAATTGGACGGCATAGGAGCCAAGCTAGAATCCTATGCAGCGTCGCTTCCCTACCTGATGCAGAGTTCCGTGTGGCAAGAGGCGGCAGGTGTCTATCGCACTTTGGGAGATTCGGTCAATGAGCTTCACATGCTGGACAAGGCGGAAAGCTATGGGTTCGGCGGCGATACGCGCTACATGGAGCTGCTGCTGGCCGCGCGGCCACAATCGCTGATAGAGAAGGCCTCCGACAAGTATGGAACACAAGGGGCAACCGGAGACTTAGTGGCGCAGTTCCTGTTGGCAAACGGCAAGCCTGATCAGGCTTTAGCGGGAATTACCACGCGGTCAGCAAGCCTGCCTGCCGTGTGGAAGAAAGCCTACATGGGATTGACGGGGCTATATCTGCGCCAACACACACCGCAGGTGCGTGAAGCTTTTACCGGCGCGCTGGGCGGAGACCCGACCATCGGCGAGCGTATCGCGCATCCGGCGAATCGCGATGAACAGCTTGCGGGCGAGGTGTGGTTCTACTACGGCTCGTGCTACGGCGAATACCTCGACGAAGAAAGAGATGCACAGGCCGAGGGCTATTTGGAAGCGGAGCTGGAGCACACGCCGGAGAGAGCTAGCGCCTATGCGGAGCTGGCGGATTACTCCGCGCAGGCTGGCCGTGCCGAGTATGCACTGGCCGATTACCAGCGCTCGCTTGACCTGAAGAGCGATCAGCCCGCCGTGCTCGATAGCATTGCAGTTCTCGAATGGAAGCAGGGCCGACAAGCCGATGCGCTGGCCGCGTGGCAGCTTGCCGTGAAAAGGCTGGCAGCGGAGCTGGATAGCGGCACGCCGCTGAGCTTCTGGGGCGACTTTGCGCAGGTGACGGGTGATGTCGCAAAGAATGGACAATACGCAACCATCAGCCAGCAAGTGGATGCGATGTTGCGCGTTTATCTCAAGCGCAACGGCGAGTACCGGGCCGGAGAGTTGCTGGAGGCGGGCTATCAAGCGCGCGGCGATTCGATGGAGTGGCTGCTGGAGATTACGACCGCCGCGCACGATCCGGGCGCTGTGCTGAACGCCATTCAGCAGAGCAACTGGATTACCAAGGGCCAGTTGAGCCAGCTTCTTCAGCGTCGCGTGGAGTTGGAGCGCCGCAAGGCTCAGGGCAAGACGAGCGAATCAAATTGGAGCCTGGAGCAGGCTGAGTCTCAATGGATTGACGCGCTGCTCGCGGAGAAGAAATTTGCCGAGGCGCGCGCGGAGTTGGCGCGCATTCCCGCGGAGAAACAGAAGACCGCGCAGTGGCTTGGCGCGGCGTTGCGGCTGGCCGAGGCGGAGGCCAGTTTGCCGCAGTTGGTGGCGCAGTGGAAGAAGCAGCCTGCCAACGCTCCCGTATCGAGCGACCTGCTCAATGCCGTTCAGGCATTGAGTGAGCCGTCGAAGCGTATGGTGATGCGGTT
>CAWDQS010000192.1:0-14517 GCA_963804295.1 uncultured Acidobacteriaceae bacterium | reverse complement strand
AGCAGTGTGCCGCGAACGGGTTGGAAGATGGCAACGCATGGCAGTCAATCAGAATCTGGATCAGGTACTGTCCCAGATAGTTTCTAAGAGCGGGCAAGGTGCTTCCGGCGTCTCCTGGCTCGGCGAACCTGGGCTCGCCAGATTGCCCACGCTTCATAAATTCGTTCAATCGGACCCAGTTCGGCGGGCGCATACTCTGCCAGCACGCGATCCACGGAGGTGAACTGCGCGGCATGACCACGAATAAAAGCGCGAAGCTCGTCCACCTGCTCGGCATGGGTAAAGTTGCTATGGATGCAAATGGTCCAAAGCCCGCTGGATTTTTCCACTGGCCTCCAGATCTGCTGCGGAATCCATGTAATGCCGCCGCGCTCGAATGGAACGCGAGCAAAGCCATCCGAGAGCAAGGGAATTCCCTCTTTGCGAAGCGCGCGAAGGGTGGCATGGTCAAAACCGTGGCGCGGCGCAACAAAGATCGTGGGATCGAGCCCCTGGCCGCGAAGGATCCTCCGCCCTTCGCGAATCCACCGCTGCTGTGTCACGTCCGGCACGCCAGCAAATTCACTGTGGCGATGCAGCGGCAACAGACTCTCGCCTCGGTTGGCGCAGAGATGACGATACCCATGCATTGCAATGGTCGCACCTTCGGCCTCCATGGCACGCATCAGCGGCCAAAACATGGGGTCCGGCGGCGATAGATTCAGTTCCACGTCCTGGTTGTCGGGAATCACGGCGAGAATCGGCCGCAGCCCAAACTCCTCAATTAACGTCAGGCAGCGCTGCCAGCGGTCAAATTCCATGGAGGGACAAAGATCGTCGAAGCGCAGAAGGTATTGCGCCGGCCGGGGAATCATGCTCTTGACCTCATAGTTTTCTCTTGCCTTCCCCGTAAAGATTTGTCCGCATTCATGTTGAATTGCTTGGCTCACGCCTCTTCCGCCGCTCTCTCGGAAAGCAGCCTCCAGGCCCAATACCAGAGAAAGACAAAAGTGCTCACAGTCCACAGCGAAGTGGCCAGCGCAATTCCCGCCACTCCATACCAGCGCATCAAGACCAGATTTAGAATAATATCCAGCGCCAAATTCAGGGCGCCACAATAGAAGATCAGGTCGGAGCGGCGCATGGCAACCAGAAAGCGATAAAGAACGCGGCTGGAAACAAAAAACGGAATCTGAATGGCGTACATTGCCAGCACCGACGTTACCAGCGCCGTGTCGTTTGGCCCGAAGACGCCGTGCTGAAAGGTCAAGCGAATCAGCCAATGCGAGCCGGCGATCAGCGCCAGCGCGATGGGCGTGGAGACCAGCGCCGTGAGCCGTACCCAGGTGCGCAGCGTATGCCGGCATCCGTTCCAGTCGTGGTGGGCAATCATGCGCGAAAAATGCGGCGTCACCGCCGAGGAGACCGCCCCGGCCAGCAGCGTAATCACCACGCTCACAAAGCGGTTGGCGTAGGCCAGCGCGGAGACGCTTCCGGCAGGCAGCATGGCGGCCATGGACTGATCCACCAGGAGCCCAGCGGAGGCCGCCACGCCGCTCAGCAGTACGGGGCCATACTGCCGCGCCACCTCTCTGGTAGATTCAGTCGCTCCGTACCACCAGATGCGAAAATGGTAGCCGCGCGCGTCCATCATCCAAGCCACCGCGCCCGCGTGGACGAGCGCCCCGGCAAGCGTCGCGTAAACCATCGCCCAGATTCCGTAGCGACCGCTCAGCAGTAGCGCTCCCAGAATGATGAGGACAGGAGTCGCCACAGGCGCCAGCGCGGGCCAGGCAAAGCGGTCAAAGGTGTTCAGGACGGCGGTGCAGTTGGTGGCGATGCCGGTAATCAGCACCACCGGCAGCAGCGCATAAAAGAGCCGGATGGCAAGCGCCATCTTCTCCGGCGGAAAATGCGAGGCAATCAGCGGAAAGAATCCCCGCGCGGTCAGAGCCATCACGGCAATTGCCGTTGTCAACATCAAACAAACCCAGAGCATCGAACTGGATAAAAGCTGCTGCGCGCGCGCGCGGCCCTCCCGCTCCCGCACCCGCACCAGCGTCGGAACCAGCGCCTGATTCATTGATTCCGAAATCAAATTGATGAGCAGGTTGGGGATTAGAAATGCCGCGAGATATGCGTCCATCGCGTCCGAGCGACCATAGACCCCGGCAACTGTGAACTCCTTGAAGGTGGCTACAAGCTTGACCAGAATACCCGCCGCTGTAACCGACGCCGCCGCGCGGAAGATGCGCCGATTGACGCTTGCGCCGTGAAAGAGCCGCGCGAGATGTGGGAAAGAAAACATGAGGTCGGGATTAATCGCCAGTCTACAGGATTGTCTCAGAGGCCGCCTGAAACTCACGGCGCGACACGGCGGCGGAGAAACAATCGTCCATCCCCTCCGGCTCCTCCACACCCAACCGACCGGCCAGCGCAATCATGGCCAGCATCAGCCACGTCGAGCGGTTTTCCTCCACGGTGGCCACTAGCGATGTAATGCCCCAGACCAGGAGCGTAAGAGCCAACGCCCATCGGAGTTGCCCTTTCGTTTGCGTGATCGACCAGATCGCAACGGCCACAATGGCAGAAGCCAGAAAAAGTGCGACCAGACCGCCGCTTACAGCAATGGAAAGCGCCGTGTTGTGCGCTGTGTCGATGGGCGCGAGGCCGGCCGCCAACACAAACGAGCCCGCACCCGTGCCGAGGACAGGCGCCTTCACAAAGGCGTGCCAGCCCGCCGTCCAGATGTTCCACCGCTGATTCAGGCCGCCTCCCTGAAGCTGCTCGCTGATGGTGGCCAGCCGCTCATAGCTTCCACTGGGAATAATCCACCACAGCAATGCAGCGAGCGGCGGCAAGGCCAACGCGCCAACCAAAATCCTCTTTGGATGGCCATATGCGAGCAAAACTCCGCTGCCCGCCAGAGCCGCCACGGCCGCCAGAAATCCTCCGCGAGAGGCTGTGAGTAATACGGCAACCAGGCCCAGCGGCAGGTAACCGGCCGCCATCAGCCGCCACGGCCAGCGCCGCTCGCTATTCAACAGCAGCGCCGCCAGCGGAAATCCCAGGTTGAGAAAGCGGGCCACGTCGTTGGGGTCCTGCCCGGCGGCGGTAAAGCGAATCTGCTCGGCTACGCCCTCGGCCGTGGCAAAGCTGGCCAGGGTCAGCACGGCCAGCACCCAGGCTCCGGCCAAATAGGTCCGCATCAGTGCGCGCAAATCGCAGGCGCTTTCGGCAAACTCCCAAACCAGCCAGACAATCATCATCTCCTGGAAGTAGCCGCGCATTCGGGCCAGGGTGATCATAGGTTCAATCGTCCAGAAGTAGGTGCAGCAGAACCAGAGATAGAGAGCCAACACCACCCATTGCATCGCTCCGGGTGTTCGTATGCGACCGGCCTGAAGAATCGCCGGAATCGCCACCAGCAGCAACAGCAGGCCAATTACACGGGCGATGTTGCCCAGCGGCTCGCCCAGATCTAGGGAGTACTCCCATGGAATCGCGAAGGCGAAGATCAGCAACAGAATCCAGGCAATGCGGCGCATAGGCCCTCAGAACCTCTGCGAATAAACCAGACCGGCGTAGATGGTGACGCCAATCGCCGATTGAATGGCAGATTCAATGGTCCGGTTCCAGATATTTTTAGCCGTCGAGTCGGGCACGTAGAGAATATCGCGGTCGCGGACGAGCTGATCCGGCTCCTGGCCGTGCAACATGCGCTTGAGATTGAGGCTGGTGAGGGTACGCCCGCCCTTCTGCTCGCGAATGAGCAAAGCTTTACTCATGGCGGCATTCTGCGTCGGACCCCAGGCCAGTGAAAGCGCCTGCACCACGGTAAGCCCTTGCGCCGGATCGACGGGAAACCCTCCGGGACGCTGCACATCGCCCACCACGTAAACCAGCCCCGCACGGCTCACCTGCAGCGTGTCGCCGGGGGCAAGTTCCGGGTTATGCTCTGCGGAGGTGTCGGTGCCGCTGGGGTCCAGAACCACCGGATGCGGCGTTTTGGCGTCATCGCGGTGGAAGATGTTTACCAGCCTCCCCGCGCTGGGCGACAGGCCGGAAGCGGCGGAGATCAGGTCCAGCAGCCGATGGTGCATTGTGTAGGGATAGACGCCGGGACGCACTACCTCACCCAGCACGCTCACGTCCTGCCCAGCGTAGGAGGTCACCAACACGGAGACCAGCGGATGCAGCAGCATGCCCTGCGTAATCAGCGCCGCCTCAATGGCGCGCGCGGCGGATTGCTCGTTCATCCCGCCAATCTGAATTTCATGAATGAGAGGCAGCGTCACCGTGCCCGCCGGTGAAACGCGCACCACGGAATGGAACTCCGGTGTGCGCACCTCGCTGATATCGAGAAAATCGCCTGGAGCGATGGGCGCGGGCATGGGAGACGCTGACTGCGTTCCGGCCAGCGGCGGCAAGCCGGCCGGCCCAGGGTTGTCCCAGGTAAGCGGCGCTTCTTTTGGATTGGGCAGAATCCGCGTGTCAGGCGTGGCGGGCAACCGCACGACTCCCGTGGGCAGGCCGGAGGTGCTGGGTGTGGGCGCCTGGGCATGAATCGCAGCGCCAGCCAGGACGGCCGCCAGCAAGACCGCGCCTGCACGGATCACGTTGGAATGAGAGGAGGGACGAATCGACTCCATCAGGAACGCGCCTCCAATCGCCAGCCAGAAGCCGGCAAAGAGTGTGATGAGCATGTAAAGCGGCAGATCGGGCGCCACCGGCTTGTCCGGCTGGCGGGCATAGTCCACCACGGAGATATTGGGACTTCGCAGACCGGCGGCCAAGCCAGCCTCCTCCACCTTCGCCAGCACCTGCACATACAGCTCATGGCTGGCGTTAGCCTCTTCGCGCATGGCCGCGTACTGGGTGGCCGCTTCATTGGCCTTCATGCCTTCCGCGGTCAGCTCCGCAAGTTCATTGCGCACCAGTTGCTCGCGGTCGGCAGCCGTTTGCCATGCGCTGCGGAATCGCTCCACCAGCTTGGCGTCCTCGGCCTTTTTCTGCTCGTCCAGATTCTGCAACAGCCCGCGAATCTCCACCACGCGGGGAAAGTTTGGGCCGTGCTCGATGCTGAGTTGGGCCTGCTCCTGTTCCAGATCGCTCTTACGGGCGTGAATCTGTTGCAGCAGGGCGGTGGCAAAGTTGCCGCTATCGGCCTGCAGGCGCAGGTCGGAGGCGATCACCAGTTCCGGGTCTCCTTGCCGGGCCGCGCGGTACTGTGCCTCGCGCAAAATACGATCCGTAGAGGCGGCCACCAACTGCCGCCCCAGCTCATCGATCTCCAGCACCGCCGAAGTGTGCTGGGTCTCGCCCGGTTGTCCGTTAGCCAGCGTCTCCGGCGTGGTCAGCAGGCCGTGCTCCCGCTGGAAGGCAGCCAGCTTCTGCTGGTCTTGATCCACGCGGACTTTCAATTCCTTAAGCTGGCTCTCCAGCCACGTCGAGGCTTGAGCCGTGGCCTGCACCCGCGCCTCAGTCTCCTGTTCGCCATAGGCTCGAATCAGGGCATTCACCACGCTAGCCGAAAGGTCTGCATCCCGGCATCGGAAGCGAATCTCGATCAACAGCGTGCGCGGCAGAGTTTGCACACGGAGCCGGCGCTGAAAGCGCTCCAGCAGCCATTCCTGGGCATCGGCAGACGGCGCATCGGCGCGAAAATTGGGATATTTGCTGACAAACCAGCCCATAAACCCCGGCGCCTGGTAGAGTTTGAGGCCGGTAATCACCTTCCATGCCAGTTGGTCGCTGCGGAAGACGTTCGCCAGCGTCTCCTGTTGCACCGACGCGGAAAGAGTGGAGGCCGATACAAACGAGTCTGGAGCCTCCAGGCTGAGCGCTGAAACGGGCGAGGTTCGCAACGCCACCCTGGCGCTGGCCTCGTATTGATTGGGAGCGATGAGACAATACAGCAGGCAGGCCAGCAGCGAGCTGCCCACCACCCAGCCAATCAGACGGCGGCGGCGAACCAGCACCTCCCAAAGCTCGTTCAGGCTACGCGTGGAGCCGCGCACGCCCTGGCCGGGCCGCGCATGAGGCCCTTGATCAAAATCACAGGGCGAATCAGAAGAAACGTCGTTTACTTCCGGCACAGACAGGGATCCTCTCTCCCAATATTCATCAGGCAGAGGCAGACCGGGGGATTCAAAACACAACAATGCTGCAAAGTGAATCAACGACAGTGTGCTTGATGGAAATCATTCCGTCAATAGATACTTTAAGATAATTCACATCCGCTCAAAGCCGGATTCATGGCATGACGCCATATCGCCATCCGGGTAAAACAACAAGCCAAACTCATAGAACGGAGACAGGCTCATTTTGGCCGACTTGACTGCGGCGGTGATGATCGGACCCACCGACAGATTGGAAATCTGTGCGAACACCTTCTCTGGATCCTCGTTCGACCGAAGATGCAGGTCCTTCAACAGTTCGTCGAAATACTCCCGATCACACTCTGATATCTTTTGCCTCAAATCACGCTGGGCATACAGTTTGAGACCCGCGGCGTTCTTCACCGCAATCAATATCACTTTTCCTTCCCCTGACTCGATTCTTGACTCGGGGCGGCAATATTTGAGCGCGCAAATTTGTATGCTCGCATCCGCTCGCACACTGTGCCAGGAATTGATCATGGTCCTTCTTTTCCTTTTCGGCCATGCCAAATAAAAAGTGAATTGCTCTTCTGAGCAGCACCCGGTCTGCAATCCGCTGCCTGAATCGATCAAATCTAGCCATCGCCAGTTTACTTTTCCATACCGCCGGCAAACTGGACACAACTTGATCAAGCCTCTTCAGATCGATGCCTTCAATCGCTTCAATCACCTCATCCGCGGTATTCTGCGACGCCTCTGTGTAGATTCGGGCATCAAGATACTTCGACATGCGCGACTGCGGAAAGGCCGACCCTTCAGCCCCGCCAAACAGATGTCCATGATCGATGAAGTACGCATCCAGCCAACGCGTTGCTCCTTCAAGAAAAAGTGCTTGGCGATTGTCCGCATGGTCACAAATTAAATCCAGAACTCGCGCCGTCCAGAAGCTGCTGCGATTGCGTACCCTGCTGAAGTACCCGCCCGAAAGAATCTCAAAGATAGAGTCCTTGCTCAAGCTCAATAGCCTTGATCCAAAGCACAACCCCGCCTTTGGCCGCTGAAGACCGTTCTCGGTCTCAAACCAGCAGTCCGGATTCCCGCTGATAAAACCATCGGATACGTGGACGATGCGCCACTCTGGAACCAGTAGATCAGTACTGCGAAACACCTCGGTCCCAACCGCTTCGTTGAAAAGTAAATTAGGACCTTGAAAACTGTCTTGAAACTTGACGACATACATACAGTCGTCGCTGGCCTTGACTAGTACAGGTTGCGATCCACCCCGCAACTTGCGGATATGCTCCAAGGCTTCTACACGCTTCGATGAATTCATGGCTGACCTTCAATTCCTCACTCCTGAGTGCCGTGCTATGCACACAGACGCTGGGAAAAGTTCAACAATGCTACAGTAGAGTTCACGTACCAGCCATTCCATGAAAGATAAGAATGACATCGGATACCATTTCCCTGTATCGACTACCAAGATGGGAGCGCGTTTATATCCATTCAGTGAAATCCAGGCAACCCTTCCGTCTGGATATTCATTTCTGAATTAGAATCACGCTCGATTCCGGTGTCCCAGGATTAGACAGAATATACCCACCATTCTAATAAGAGCCAGCTAATTATCCAAAAGTAACCATTTTGTTAATTTAAGATTACCTGTGAGTGGATTGCAAGTACTTTAGCACTGCATCCCCAGGCATACCTCTGCATTTCAGTCTTCAGGGGTATGCCGACAATTAAAGTATTTAGAATGTGCTATTTTCCGCTGCTATCACCGCCGCTTTGGTACCACGCCACGGTGCGGCGCAGCCCTTCGCGGAAATCAACAGTCGGCGCGTAGCCCAGCAGCTCTCCGGCTAAACGAATATCCGCCAGCGAGTCGTGGATGTCGCCAGCACGCGCCGACTCGTATGCCGGCTGACCTGTGTAGCCGGTCAATTCCCGCAATATTGCAACGATTTCATTCAGCGTGATGCGGCTGCCAGTGGCCAGGTTCATCATCCTGCCCGACACTTTCTCCGCCGGGGCGGCAGCGGCCAGCAGGTTGCCCTGCACCACGTTATCGATATAGGTAAAGTCGCGGCTCTGTTCGCCGTCGCCGTAGATGGTAAGTTGTTCTCCGGCCAGCATTTTGCGGCAAAAGATGGCCAGCACGCCGGAATAGTGGGACGTTGGATCCTGATAGGGGCCGAAGACGTTGAAGTAGCGCAGCACCACTGTCTCCAGCCCATAGACGCGCGTAAATGCGCTCATGTAGTGCTCGCCGGCCAGCTTGGCCACGGCATATGGCGTGATGGGATTAGGCAGCATCTCTTCATGCTTGGGCAGTGTCGGCGTGTCGCCATAAGCGGCAGACGACCCGGCATATACCACTCGCCGCACCCCGGCGGCGCGCGCGGCTACCAACAAATTCAATGTAGCGTCCACGCAATTCCGGTTGGTGGCCACCGGGTCGGCTACCGAGCGCGGCACCGAGGCCAGCGCCGCCTCGTGGAAGACGAACTCCACCCCGGCGCATGCCTTCGCGCAGGTTGCCGGGTCGCACAGATCGCCTTCAATAAACTCCATCGCTTCCAGCCCCACCAGGCAGGACCGCTTGCCAGTGATAAGGCTGTCAATGCCGCGTACGCTCTCACCGCGGGCCAGCAAAGCCGCGGCAATCGAGCGGCCGATAAAACCCGCCGCTCCGGTTACGAGATAAATAGACAAGATAATCCCCCTGAAAAGGCCTGTTTGCGGCTGATTCCCTCGCGATGGCCACTTTGAAAAGAATACTCTATTTGAAGCAAGCCACTGGTTGCGCAGCCCGTCCCTGGCGGCTGGTTCAGGGTTTGGCCCTACAATCAAAACATGACCACTGCATCCGAGAAACGGCTGGCCGGCCTCATCGAAAAAATTGACACCCGGGAAGCCCGCATCGGCATTATCGGGATGGGATACGTGGGCCTGCCGCTGGCGCTTTTGTTCAGCGGCCAGCGTTTCCGGGTGACGGGTTACGATGTTGAGCGAAGCAGAGTGGACAAGCTCAACGCAGGTGACTCATACATCTTGCGCATTCCCCCCAGCGAGATTCAGGAGGCGCAACTCGCAGGCTTCAGCGCCACGGCGGATTACTCCGAACTCGCCCATATGGATGCAGTCATCATCTGCGTGCCCACCCCTCTCAATCAGCACCACGAGCCCGATCTGAGCTTCGTGACTGGGACGGTCAAATCCATCGCTCCCTGGCTGCGCGAGGGCCAGCTCATTGTGCTGGAAAGCACCACGTATCCCGGCACCACTGAGGAAGTTGTAGTGCCCCTGCTGGAAGCCGGCAACCCGCGCGGCCTGAAAGTATCTCGTACGCTCGAAGAGCCCGGCGTGCATGTAGCTTTCTCGCCAGAGCGTGAGGATCCCGGCAACACAGAAGTGGCGCGCCACGACATTCCCAAGGTGATCGGCGGCTGCGGTCCGGCGGCCACCCAGTTGGCTTCGGCAATCTACGGCGCTATCTTTCACCGCGTGGTGCCGGTCAGCAACCCTGCAACGGCCGAGATGACCAAGCTGTTGGAAAACATCTACCGCTGCGTCAACATCGCGCTGGTCAACGAACTCAAGCAACTCTGCATGAGGATGGGAATCGACATTCACGAGGTTATCGGCGCGGCCAAAACCAAGCCCTTTGGATTCGAGGCCTTCTATCCCGGCCCTGGCCTTGGCGGCCATTGCATTCCCATCGATCCGTTTTATCTCTCATGGAAGGCCCGGCAGTTTGACTTCCGCACCCGATTCATCGAGTTGGCCGGCGAGATTAACACCGCCATGCCCTACTTTGTCATTGATCAGATAGCCGCCGCCCTCAACGAGCAGTGCAAATCCATCAAGGGAGCGAAGATCATGGTGCTGGGCGTGGCCTACAAGCGGGACATCGACGACCTGCGTGAGTCGCCTTCGCTCACCATCATTGAGTTACTGCGCGAAAAAGGCGCCGCCGTCACCTACAACGATCCCTTCTTTGCTGCCGTGGGCCAGGGCCGCCATTACGACCTGAACATGACCAACACTCCGCTCGACAATCTCGGCCAGTACGACGCCGTGGTCATCGTTACAGACCACTCCACATACGACTACCAGGCCATCGTCGAGAATTCTCAGTTGGTGGTGGATACCCGCAACGCCACCAAGGGCATTGATTCGCCAAAGATTGTGCACTGCTAAATTCTTCCGGAAGAGCTAACTGGCTAGCCCCGCAAGACTGGGGCTAACTTGCTGCATTGATCGGATAACAGATCGGGATCAACCTCATTTGATGGCCGCCAACACGACAGCCACCCACCCTGTACTGTATCTTTGTGGAGTTCGCTTATGCTCCCTCTAACCGCAACCCTGGCTGAACCGCAGCACTTCTCCCTGACGGAGAAACTGTTCCTCATCCTGCTGGTCTTTGCATCCGTCACAGCCTTCTGGCTCCGTTTTCGCATCGTTCTCGTCAAAATCCTACAATCCAAAAAAGACGCCAGCTTCCATCTCTTCCCCATCGGCCGCCGCTTCTGGGATTTTCTCTGGGAGGTAGCCTTCCAGGCCAAAGTCATCCGCCAGCGCCGCTGCCCGGCCTGGCCCACGCCCTGGTCTTCTGGGGTTTCTGCGCATTTGTCCTGGTCACGCTGAATCACTTCGCCACCGGCCTGGGCCTCGGCTTTCTGTCGCCCGTCGGCCGCTTTGGCCGCTTCTACTTTGATTGTGCCGCCGTCTTCGCCCTTGCCTGCGCCGTAGGAATCTTCGGCCTCTTCGTCCGCCGTTTCCTTGTCCGCCCCAAGTGGCTGGGCGAGAAGCTCTCCTACCAATCCGGCGTAATCGCCTTCCTCATTTTTTTGCTGATGGTCACCTACCTGGCCTCGTTTTTTGTCGCCGACGCAGACCCCTCCACGCGAGTCCTCTGGTGGGTCCACACGCTGGCTTTGTTGACCTTTCTGCCCATCATCCCGCACACCAAGCACCTACACCTGGTCTTGAGCCCGGCCACCGTCTTTCTCTCCCGAGGCGGCTTCAGCCAGATTCCTCCGCTCGCGAACGACGAAGACTTCGGCCTCATCGCCGGCACGGACCTCACCCGCCTCGTCAGCCTGCAAGCCTACTCCTGCGTGGAGTGCGGCCGCTGCACCGAGCATTGCCCCGCCTCGAATACCGGCAAGCTGCTCAATCCCAAAGAGGTGATTCTCAACCTGAGAAGTTACCTCAACGACCTCGGCCCTGCTTCGGACGCGCCGCTGATGGAAAGTTTGGCTGCACCCGAAGTTCCCTTCCAATGCACCACCTGCGGAGCCTGCGAGTTTCAGTGCCCGGTGGGCATCGAGCACCTGCCCATCCTCATCGGCCTGCGCCGCGGCGCAGTCAACACCGGCGCATGGGAGGACGACTACGGCAGCAAGCTCTTCCTCTCCCTCGAACGCGGCTCCAACGCCCACGGATTGCCCGCCTCCGAGCGCGACAAATTTATTGAAAAGGCCGGCCTGCCCATCTTCGACGGAACTCAGGAATACTGCCTCTGGCTCGGCTGCATGGGCGGCTACGACCCCAAGGGCCGCGAGATCATCGCCGATTTCGCCCGCGTGATGAACTACCTGGGCACAAGCTTCGGTGTCCTGCGCAAGGAGAAATGCTGCGGCGATCCGGTCCGCCGCCTCGGCAACGACCTCGTCTTTCAGCAGCTTGCCGAATCCAACCTCGAAGCCCTGGCCCAGGCCAAAACCAACAAAATCGTCTCCATCTGCCCCCACTGCGTCCGCACCATTCAAGAAGACTGGAAAGATTTCGGTGCGCCGCCCACAGTCGAGCATCATAGCGAGTTTCTTGCGCGATTCGCTAACAAGCTCCCTCGGTCGGTAGGTCCGGGCTTTAGCCCGGACATCACGACAGCAGAAGCAGAGAGGGCTTTAGCCCCTGAGGTACGCTCTTCGCCTCCCATTACTTCCGCAACGAATCCCGACAGCTTTGTGTCAGGGCACGACTTTAGTCGTGCCGAAAATGTTGCAAATGGTTCAGGGGCTTTAGCCCCTGCGGCCACGCCCGGCAAACCTGAAAAAATCGTTTACCACGACCCCTGCTACCTGGGCCGCTATCGCAACGTCTACAAGCAGCCGCGCACAGTGGTCAAACTGGCCGGAAAGCTGGTCGAAGCCCCGCGCAATCACGAACGCAGCTTCTGTTGCGGTGCCGGCGGCGGCTTGGTCTTCCTCGGCGAAGAGACCGGTGAGCGCGTCGGCCAAGTGCGCGCCGCCGAGCTAATCGCCACCGGAGCCACCACCATCGGCACAGCCTGCCCTTTTTGTAACAGCATCTTCCGCGACGCGCTCGCCGTAAAAGGCGAAGCCGCACCCCAACTGCTCGACATCGCACAGTTGACAGCGCGAGGATTGCCGGAAAGCCAAACCTGATACACAAATTAAAATTGACATGAGATCAAAAAAATGAAAATCATCGTAGCCATCAAGCAAGTCCCCGAACGCGATGCGCAAATCCGCATCGACGCCGCCGGCAAATGGATTGAAGAATCCGGCCTCCAGTACGCGCTCAACGAGTCCGACGCCTACGCCCTCGAAGAAGCCCTCCAGCTCAAGGAGAAGCACGGCGGCGAAGTGGTCGTGCTGACCGCCGGTCCGGAGCGCGTCGGCCCCACCATCCGCGAGGCGCTGGCCAAGGGCGCGGACCGCGCGATTCATATCGACTGCGTCGACCTGGGCTCTCGTGATGCTCTCGGCGTGGCGCGTCTACTCGCCGCCGCTGTCAAGCCGGAGAACCCCGACCTCATTCTCACCGGCCTTCAATCCGACGACCTCGGCCAGGGGCAGACCGGCGTCATTCTCGCCGAGTTGCTCGGACTGCCCCACACCTCGCTCATTCTGCATGTGGACAAAACCGAGACCGGCCTCACCGTCAAGCGCGAGCTGGAAGAAGGCTGGTTCCAGTCCATCGAGCTGCCCACCCCCGCCGTGCTCACCATCCAATCCGGCGGCAACAAGCTGCGCTACGCCACGCTGATGGGCATCAAACGCGCCAAGACCAAGGAAGTGCGCGTGCTGCCTGCCGCTGAATTGGCCGTTGACGCCACCCCGGTCGTGGTGCTGGAGCGCGTCACCATGCCGCAAAAACAAAAATCCACCCAGATGATTTCCGGCAACCCCAAGGAAGCCACGGCGGCGCTGGTGGAAAAACTGAAATTCGAAGCGAGGGTGCTATGAGCGGCATTTTAGTTGTGATCGAAGAGCGGGACGGCCATGTAAGCCGCGCCAGTTGGGAAGCAGTAGCCGCCGGACAAAAGCTGGCCGCACTCACCGGCCAAATCGTCAACGCCGTCGTTATCGGCGCGCAAACCGAATCACTTGCCGTTGAAGCTGCCACCAAGGCACTCGGCAAAGTCGTCCGCATCGAGCACCCGCTGCTGGCGGCCTACACGGCAGACAGCTTCACCCTCGCCCAGCAACAGTTTTTCGCCACTGAAAAGCCGGATTACGTGGTCTTCCCCCACACATACCAGGTGCGCGACTACGCTCCCAAGCTCGCCACGCGCCTCGGCCATGCGCTCATCGGCGACGTGACCGGCTTCAGCGAGGGCCCGGTCTTCACGCGGCAACTGATGCAGGGCCGCCTCAACGGCTCTTATCGGCACTTGGGCAACGGTCCCTGTTTCGTCTCGGTTCAGGCCGGAGCCTTCCGCGCCGATGAAGCCCAGGCAGGATCAGCCACAATCTCTATCTATACGCCAACAATCGAGCCTGCACAGATTCGCACCAAGCCAGGCGAGCGTTTCCGCGGCGCGGCGCAGACCGTGGACCTCTGTTCAGCACAACTTATAGTCGGCGTAGGCCGCGGCATCAAGGACGCCGCCAACATTCCCCTAGTTCAGGAGTTGGCCAATGCTCTCGGCGCGGAACTCGGAGCATCCCGCCCTATCTGCGACAACGGCTGGCTGCCCATGGAGCGGCAGATCGGCAGCTCCGGCCAGACTATCGCGCCCAAACTTTACATCGCCCTGGGTATCTCCGGCGCCATCCAGCATCTGGTCGGCATCAAAGGCTCACAGTGCGTGGTGGCCGTCAACAAGGACCCCGACGCGCCCATCTTTGAAGCCGCTGATTACGGCATTGTCGGCGATCTGTTGGAAATCGTACCGGCGCTCACCGAAGCGGTGAAGGCGGCGCAGTAGAATCTTCCGGGCTGATGGCGACAGATTCTCTGTCAGCCCGCTTCCTTCCCGCGATATAGGCCCTTGGCTATGGCGGCGCTGCGATGAAGTAGGCCAACTACCCTATTCCCTGCTCTTCCACTGCCTAACCAGATCTTCAGCCGCCACCGCCCACTCCGCAAACTCGAACTCAAATCCCGCGCCCAGCAGCCGTCCGGGGACCGCGCGGCAGCTTTGCAGCACCAGCTCCGGTTCGGTGCGCAGAATCAA
>CAWDQS010000191.1:0-6588 GCA_963804295.1 uncultured Acidobacteriaceae bacterium | reverse complement strand
CGCCGTCTGCCAGGAACATGCCGTATTTTTGCATGGCTCTCGCGACGACCTGTGCCTCCGGCATCAGTTGCGACACGTCGTACGAGGCTTTCAGGCGGAAGTGGGCGCCATATGGCGGGGCGGAAGCCGGCCCGCGCGGGCCGCCGGCGTGCGAGGCTGGATGCACAAAGAAGTGCGCACGCATACGCTCATTAGGAAGAATGAAGCGGATGGCGTGGTTGATGCTTCCGGTAGCGATCTCGTCGGCATTGAAGAGCAGCGGCGCAATGGGGAAGCCGGCGGCATCGGCGCTGGTGCATTGATCACCGCGCCCTGACGGCGGATACACTCGATTGAGGTCCCAAACCGCGACTAAGCCCGCAGTAAGAACATTATTTGCATAGTTTGCCTGGTAGGCTTCATACAGTTTGCCATGGCTGCGGTCAACTACAATCAGGTGGCAATCGCCTTGATCAGTTGAACACTGATAACCCGATTGCCCTTCGATGCCGCCACCGGCAGGAAGCGGAAAGGTTGAGAGCTGATCTGAATCGAGGTAATTCGGCCCAGGGCCTTTGAAGCGGACATACGGTGTTGAGGTGTCCGCCTGTATGACGCGGATGCTGAAATCGGTGTGCATCTTATTGTTATTTCCCCATCCTCCCGCCTCCGCGAGCCAGGCGATCATGGCAGAGGATTGGGGATCGAGGGGCGCGTGACTGATATCCTGTGTCCAGATAGAACCAGAAGGAAAGTAGGCCGCGGGCGCGACGACGTGTTCCATCCTCGCCGCCCTAACCTTGCCGCCGAATGCTCTATCCAGCGCATTGGCCATGTGGTCCTTGAGGTGCTGGGCTCTTGTGGCGATGTTGACACGGTTGATATGTTTGTGGAGTCCGTAGCCTGCAACGGCAACTCCAATACCCGCTATGACACCAAGCGAAAAAATTACCAGCGTTTTCAAGATTTTCATATGGTCTTGTGCCCCTTTCCTGCATAGGAGACCTACAACAGAATTCTACGCCTTATCATTTCAAGCGACAGATAAAAAGGTGTTTCTAGGGCTTGGGGTTCACTGTTTTCGTAGTTGCAGCCCCCACTTTCGGATCATTATCAGTCCATATCTTCCAAAGCGGGCCACGCGTAAAGAGAAACCTGTAAAGCCCGGCAACAGCGGCTGCTTTGAGCGCCAGCAGCGCACTGGCCGGGGCCGCAATGCGGTGCATCACAGGAATCTTGTAGTATAAGCCGGCTATCGCAATGAGCAAGCCGGCAATCTGAAGAACCGCAAATGCCGCATACAGGCGCGAGCTTCCTGAAAGCACCAAGGTGGAGACTAGAAGAAGAATCAACAGATAAGGCACGACAAGGCGCATCACCTTGTGCGAGACAAGCTGAAAAAAAACTGGATTCTTGGGGGTCAGCATCCACGGCGCAAGTTGGAAGAGCTGGAAATTTCCTGCCAACGTACGCACCTTGCGTTGAAACTCATCTTCAATTCTCGTTGGCCAGGTATCATAGACGTAAGCATTCGCATCGAGGACTGACCGGTATCCCTGGCGGATGATGGAAAGCGGCTGAAACATATCATCCAGGATTATTCCGGCCGGTTGCGGCACTGCGAGAGCGCGGCGAACCGCGTAGAAGCCGCCATAGACGCCTACCGGAGAGCCGTAGATTGACTCGCATTTTCTGATCCACTCTTCATAGCGCCAATAGAGCCCGCTTACAGCAGCGGAGGCGCCGTCATGATTGCTCTTGCGCAGAATCAGTTCTCCGGCCACGCAGCCAACCTGCGGATCAGCGAAATTGCTTACCAGATGCTGAATCGCTCCCGGCCCAATCTCTGGCCGGATGTCCAAGAAGAGAATCACGTCCGCCGTTGCCTTCGCCATGCCAGCATTGACGGCAACTGCCTTGCCGCTATGCTCATCAAGGATGACGGCCGTGAGACGCGGATGGCTCTGATGAACCAAATATTCCACTGTGCCGTCGGTTGATCCGTCGGAAACAATAATAATCTCTTTGATGTTTGGATAGTCGAGGCCCAGCAGGTGCTCGATCTTGCCCGGAAGCATCGTTACGCCGTTATGTACCGCGAGGACGATACTCACGCAGGGAGAAATGGTGCTGCCTGCCCAAGGCTTTGGTCGTCGACGAGAGAGTATCCATATCACGATTGGATATCCGGCGTAGGTATAGAGAATGCCAGTCAGCGACAGCCAGAAGATGACTCTCACTGGGCGCCCCTGCGCAGAATGATGGTTTTGATGGTCTCGAACATGATGAGCAAATCAAAACCAATCGACTGGTGCTTGACGTAGTAGAGGTCGTATTCGAGCTTGCGCTTGGTTTCCTCCAGGCTGGCGCCGTATCGATAACGTACTTGCGCCCAGCCCGTAATCCCAGGACGAATCATGTGCCGCAGGTCGTAGAAGGGAATCTCCCGGCTAAGCCACTGCACAAACTCGGGGCGCTCTGGACGGGGCCCTACAAAGGCCATCTCTCCGCGAAGCACATTCCAAAGCTGTGGAATCTCGTCGATCCTTGTGTTTCGCATAATCCTGCCAACGGTAGTAACGCGCGGATCATCCTTGGTTGCCCACACAGCTCCTTGCGCTTCGGCATCCTGTCGCATCGTCCGAAACTTGTAAGCGGTAAACAAACGCCCGCGCTGCCCAACTCGTGTCTGGCTGAATAAAATGGGGCCTGGCGAAGAGAGGCGCACTGCAAGAATAATCAGGGGAAGGAACGGCAGACAGATTAGCAGCGCAGTGAAGGAGACTGCGAGGGAGAGCAGACGCCGAAAAAGCTGCTCCGAGGCATTCATCCGGAACCCCTCTGTGAAAATGAGTGTGCTTGGATTGAGGCCGTCCAACTGCAACTTCCCCGTAAGCCTCTCCATCAACGTACTGGAATTCTCAATGACAACTCCGCACAGGCGGAGGTTTAGCAGTTCTCGAACGGGCATCGAGTCGCGGCGGTCTTCCATGGCAACGATGACGCGATCAACCCCGGGCTTTGGGCCGTGGAAGGCGCGAAGATCCGCAGAGAAGCGATCAAGCCGCCCGCGCGCCTCGTTTTCGCCTTTCCAGCCAACAACTTCCATGCCGGCATCGCGGCTGTTTCGCAGTAGCTCGACCACGGAATGAGCTCGAGGTCCGCAGCCCAGAACATAAACCCGCTCACGGAACAGGGAGAGACCGATGATCCACTCATACGTCCCGCGCCAGAGGACAAGGAGAATCGCAAGGAAGGCAGCACCAGCAAGAAATACATCAGGGCCGATGTCCAACTCTGGGAAAATAAATACGAGTCCAGCGAGAACAAATGACAGAACGCTGAGAACGAGTAACAGTCGAAAGTAAATTTCCCAGCTCGCCGAGAAGCGACGGGGTCCATAAAGATCAAAGTAATATGTAAGAAGCAGTGTAAAGGCGGTGACTCCCGCAATCTTCAACAACCCGTTCTCGTAGATCAGAATAAGGCGCCAATCCGGCCCAGCAAATAATATCGTGGCCAGCGTAAAAGATCCGCCCACAATAATTACTTCGCAAAGAAGACGCACCAGCGTTCGTGTTGGATAGTAAACATTGAAAAGTCTTGTCATCCCTGCCGTCCCATGTCCTTACGTCCTGACAATCCGCCACCGGCCTCTTCTTTACCGTAGTAGTAAGAGTATGTGGAATGAGGAGGAACATCCTTAACTGCGTTTAAAACGAAGCCGAGAATGCGCGAGTTGTTGAAGGCGGCCTGCGCGCGCTGCGCGACATCGTATGGCGTAGTGGCTCCTCGCGCAACAAGCAACACCGCATCGGCGGCGCGTGCCAGGTCAATTGCGTCCGCAACCGCAATGACCGGAGGGGAGTCGATCAGAATCCAGTCGAAGTGCGGCGCAAGGATGGCTATTAGTTCTTCGATGCGGTGATTGGCAACCAGCTCAGAGGAGTTGTCGCCGCCCGCCCCGGCGGGGATAAAAGCTAGATTAGAAATGCTCCGCGCCAGACCGGCTTCAACAAGGCTGGAATCCTGATTTCGTTGCATGATGTCGCCCGGCTCAGCGGATCCCGCCAGATACTCCGTAAGGCCGGGGATATCAGAAGCACCGAGGATAGCGTGGAGCGAGGGGCTACGCAGGTCGCCGTCGATAAGTAGAACCCTGTTGTTTCTGTTGCGCGCCAGGCTGATTGCTAGATTTGCCGCCACAAAGGTCTTGCCTTCGGAGGGCAGACCGCTGCTGATAAGAATCGTCTTGAGTTTTGCTTGATCGCGAAACTGGTAGAGTTTTGACCTCAAGCCGCGAAACTGTTCAATGCTTTCGCCACGGTCTCCTAGAGTCGGAAGAAAGGCTGCGGATGGCTTCCATACATGCAACGAGATGTTCTCTGTGTTGACTTCGGCCTTGATCGACGGCAAGGCATCGGCGCCCGGAACTGCTGCCGTCTCGGGAAACCTAATGGCGTCCGCTCCCTGGGCGGCTTTTCGTTCAACATCCGCCCTTTGAAGTGCATCGTAAATGCGGCTCATATTTCACTTTCCTTCAGTGATTCCTCGCTGTCGTCGATGGACGTTATGGTGTCGAGCATATTGGGTTGCAGAGAACGCCTCATTAACGCTTGCATTGCCGAGAAAGAGATCGTAAAAGGATGCTGAACAAGATCAAGTTCCAGACCCACCGACTCAACAATGTGCGCCGGAATAGGATTAACCTGCTCCGCATAAGCAAAGATCAGTGTATGCTCGCAGAGAAGATTGATGATGCGAGGAATTCCTTTCGAGTAGTGATAGACAAGTTCCGCCGCTTCAGGCAAAAATATCGGCTCGGTAGCTCCAGCAATGCGCAGTCTCTCTTCAATGTAAGCCTGGGTTTCCTCGCCAGTCAGCGGCTGCGTTCTGCACCACAGAGAAATGCGCTGGCGAAGCTGGCGGAGGCTAGGATGATATAGCTTTTCCTCCAGTTCCGGCTGGCCGGAAAGGACAATCTGCACCAGCTTCTCTGATGAAGTTTCCAAATTTGTTAGCAAGCGAATCTCCTCGAGAAGTTCCCAAGACAGATTCTGCGCTTCATCGACGATGATGGTGCATAACTGGTGGGCGCGATAGCGCTCGATGAGCCAGCCATTGAGTTGCAAAAGCATGGCGGACTTAGTCCGCGTTGTGGGAGGTATGCCGAAATCGGTAAGCAGAAATTCAAAAAAATCGAGCACTTCGAGGCGCGGATTGAAGACGTAGGATGTCGCAATGCGCCCCGCTGCAAAGGTGTCAAGTACGGTTTTGAGCAGCGTTGTCTTGCCCGTTCCCACCTCTCCTGTCAAAACAACAAAACCCCTGCGCGCTGCAATGCCGTATTGCAGGCACGCAAGCGCCTCCCTGATCTGCGGCCGTAGGAAGAGAAACCGCGGGTCTGGACTGGCTCCAAAAGGAAGGACGCGAAGACCGAAGTAAGATTTGTACATGGCTATCCACGCACGCTTTCTATTGGTTTGGCCATTCGAGAGAATAATTTTCTGCGCCTGACGGACGAGCGAGAGGCATCCAGGTCATTGATGTAGGAGACGACCGCAAGTGTCGGCAGTTTGGTAAAAGCAAAAACGTCGCCCTCGTTGCGCATGGATTTATCACGGTACTCGAGCAGCGCGGCGAGCAGCAGGCCCAAAGCCAAGCCGGATGATAGGCCGCCTCCGGCGAAGACAAGATGGTTCGGGAAGGTGGGCGCGTCCGGAAGATTGGGAGCATCCATCACGCGAAACTGTTCGCCTTGCTGGCGATGTTCAAGTGCCGTGGCCATGGACGATTGATTCATCTTGGTCAGCAGAGTGTTGTAGAACTGCAACGCCGTATCATGGTCGCGCGTGATCTGTTTGTACTCTTCCTCAATCAGGGGGCTGGACTCAAGTTTCGCCTCGTAGCTGCGAATCTTCTGATCGAGCCTGGCCTGTTCCTGCTTGGCAGCAGCTATAGCTGCCTGCTGCGCGCGAAGCTGATTCTTGAGCTGCCGAACTTGTGCCGAGTCTGTACTCTTGGCTGCTGCCTCGCCCTTGGAATTGGCGGGCGTGTCTCCCTTTGCGGGTTCGACCGCGCCGCGCGCGATTTCTGCCCGCAGACTGGCAATCCTGCGCTTGACCGCAAGCATATCCGGATGGTCAGGCGTGTAGAAAGCCTCCATCTCCTTTTCCTGGTTGAGTGCTTTTTTGAGTTGCTCCTGAAGAGTATCCCCCGAGGTCCCCGTGGCTGGGTCGGCGGACGACCCTTCCTGCGCTTGTTGGGTGATCATGGCTTGGAGCAAGGTCTCTCCCTGCTGCATGGAGCTGATTTCCCTGGTCGTGGCCTCCATTTGAGTCGTGAGAGCCTGAAGATTGTTCGAATTCGATGATTCCTGTTCTGGAAGCTTGCCGCTGTACTTGCGCTCGAAGTCGGCCAGTTTGGCGTCCTGCTCGTCCAGACTTCGTTTTGAATCGGCGAGTTGCTGCCTCAGAAAATCGGTCGTGCCTTCTGCGGATTCTTCGCGTGCGCTTAAATTCGCGCTGATAAAAAACGATGTGATCTCTCCGCACACCTTTTGAGCTGTTTGCGCGTCCTGCGCCTTGAACGTGATATAAAAGCCCGGCA
>CAWDQS010000190.1:0-10122 GCA_963804295.1 uncultured Acidobacteriaceae bacterium | reverse complement strand
CCAGTAAATAAAAGCGCGGAAGGAATATTGCACACGCACCGTAAGGACACGCGCCAAACTAAAGCGGGATAGGCCCTTGGCTCATCCCGCTTTGGTTTATATGAGCGGCGCAAATCAGGACGCGAGATGCTGGCCCATCCCTGCAGTGCAATAATGGAGTCACGCCTCTAGAGACTCGACAGTGTGGCGCGACCGCATGAACCTGCCCAACTCCATCACGATGAGCCGGATCGTCATGATCCCGCTGCTGCTCTGGATTCTGACCTCGCACTTTCCTTGGATTCATGTGCATGGCGCGCAGGAAATTACCGCCTCGGTTCTGTTCGTGCTGGCCTCCATCACCGACGGCCTGGACGGCTACCTGGCTCGCAAGCGCGGCCAGGTCACCACCGTGGGCGTGCTGCTGGACCCCATCGCAGACAAAATCATGGTGGCCGGCGCTTTGATTGCCCTGGTGGCCTACAACCCCGATGTCGTAAAAGTCTGGATCGTGGTGGTCATCATTGGCCGCGAATTTCTCATCAGCGGTCTGCGCTCGATTGCGTCATCGGAGGGCTTCACCATTACGGCCAGCGATCTGGGCAAGCTCAAAACCGTGATCCAAATCGTCTGCGTAGTCTCCGCCATCCTGGCTCATGGCTGGAATCAGTGGCAGTTCGGCGTACTCATCATTCCGGTCAAGTGGATCGCCATCGCTGCCATCTACTTCACCGTGCTGGTCTCCTCCATCTCCGCCATCGATTATTTTGTGGGTTTCTGGAAGCAGATCGACCACGCCAGCAACGACCGCCGCAAGTCCTTTATTCTTACCCGGCGCAAGAACGTGAGTACACCATAGCCGACTAGCAGTCCGTAGCGGAAGTCAGGATTTATAAGGGTACGACTGGTAGGTCATGGCTTTAGCCATGACTGCCGCAAATGCTTGATAAGAAACGACGGGTTTTAGCCCCTGTGGGATGTATTTCAGCAGGTTGGACTATTGCCACAGGCTGCTAAAGCTAAAACCCAGCCCTCTCATAGCAAGTGAACTTCTGCCTGGAAAAGTTATGTCGCAGTATGAAAACTCCGTACCGTTTCTTTGCCGCCGTTATGCGGATGCTCCTGTCCCAGGCGGAGTGCTGCCTTGGCGCCGCGCCTTCGCGCCGTTGTGCGACAATTCTCCAAAGACTACTTTTCCTATGAGATTTTCCGGACACCTATTGCTGGGCGCCGTTGGATTGGTGCTGGCCGCGCAGTTAGCCTGGCCGCAAGCCCCGTTTGTACCCAGGAGTTCGTCCTCGGTTCCGCTGGTGCTGACCGGCGGCACGGTGGTGGACGTGACGGAATGGGGCGGATCTGCGAAAGACCTGCCGGATTCCATCGTCATAATTCGCGACGGGCGCATCACGGATGTCGGCTCGCGCATGGCCGTCTCCATCCCCAAAGGCGCGCGGGTCATTGACTGCGCCGGCAAGTTTCTTATTCCCGGACTCATAGACGGCTTTGCAGGCATGAACTCGCAGGGCCAGGCAAATGCCTATCTCTATATGGGCGTCACCACGGTGGTAGCTGTCAGCGACGTTCGCCGCGGCGTCGTCGATTTTTCCGCCTCGCCCAGCCCTCACCTTTACCTGATGGACTCAATAGGATCAACCGACAACTGGAGCCTGTTGGCAAAACGTCCCGAGTGGGCTCTCAAGCTTCGCGAGAACGGCCATCCGGCCGAACTGAGCCCCGAAGACACCCTACGCGAACTCGCCGACACCTCCCGGCTGGGAACGCGCGCCCTTTGGCTAGGCCACAATATTACCGCCGCCAATGCCCAGTGGATTATGGCTCGCGCCCGCCAGATGGGCATGGCCACCTACGGCGAGTTTGTTGCCACCCCTTACGATGTGGGCGTCGAGGCCGGCGTGGATGTGCTCGTCCACATGGGTCGCTACGAGTTGGGCGTTATCCCCGACGAGTTGCAACGGCCGCTGGTGGATAATCCCGAAGGCTTGGTCGCTACCACGGCCTACGACTACACCGAGCGCGTGCCCCCCACCGACCCGCACCTGCGCGACTACGCTCATTTCCTGTCTACCCATCACGCCGCGCTCATGCCCACCTTCAGCGTCTATTATGCGCAGTTGCCGGAGCATCGCAACCTGTGGAAGGAGCCGGCGGCGGTTCTACTCGACCCGGCTCGCGTATACGAGCCCGTCAATCGCGAAACAGGAGAGATGGACTATCCGCTCTCGCCCTGGACCCGGCATTTGCCGGCGATGGGGCAACGCTACCTGGAAGAAGGCCAGCGCAAAAAGGCTGACCAGTCGGTACTGCGGCTATGGCATATCAACGAGACTCTTTTCTCAGCCTATCCGCACTACCTGGCTGCCTCTGGAGCGCCGGTTCAGGGTTCCTTGCCCGGCATCTCCATGCATATTGAGATGGAACTGCTGGTTCGCCTGGGACTTTCGCCGCGCGAGGCGCTGGCCGCCGCCACTAATAATTACAGCATCCAGTTCAACTGGAATGAGCTGGGCCTGATCGCCCCGGGCCGCCGAGCCGATATTCTGGTCGTCGATGGCGACCCCACAAAGAACATCTGGAACGTCCGCCGCATCTCCGGCATTATCATGGACGGCAACGTGATCGACCGGGAAGCGCTGCTGAAATTGAAAAAGTGAAAATTTCGATAATATTCTGTTCTAAGGAACCTCTGATTAAGTCAATGTTTTGAAAGAGCACGACTGGTAGGTCTGGGTTTAACCCTGACTGCCGTAAGCGCAACAAACAAATGTTGGGCTTTAGCCCCGGAGGGAATGTTTGACAGCAATAATGGCTTGTTCAGAGCTTCCCAAAATCATAACGTGGCTGAATAAATTCATAGAATTCACACTGATTATCAGAGCGGAATGTGCCGATTCAACCATTGTTCCTATGGAGGCAATGCATGCAGAACCTCCTCGCATCGGTTAACGTAGAGACAGGCAGGAGCGTTGCGCGGATTCTTCCCACGGCCATGACCGACAACTCTCCATCCCGGCTCTCATCGCTGCGCCAGCGGCACAATCCGGGTCTCCTCATAATCTCTGCCCTGAAGCTGGGCCAGGCCCTGCTTTTTTTTGCTGTGGGCGTCGGCGCCTTACGGCTGCTGCATAAAGACATTGGCGATGTGCTGGAAAAGCTGGCTTACCACCTGCGCTTCAATCCCGAGTCGAGGCTCATCAACTTCCTCCTGGTCAAGTCCTCCATCCTCGACGAACGGCTCCTGAAGCGGATTGTTGAGGTTTTCTTCATTTACGCCGGCCTCGACCTGGTGGAGGGAATCGGCCTGTATCTAGAAAAAACATGGGCCGAGTACCTCACCCTGGGCATTACCGCGTCTTTCCTGCCCTGGGAGGTCTTTGAGATCTTCCGCAAACTCACGTTGATCCGCGTCAGCCTGCTGACTGTGAACATATTGGTTTTCTTGTATCTTTTCAGCCTGGTGACGGCGCGGGCCAAGCGCATACACATTGCAAGAAGCAACCGGCAGGACTCGTAATGCACATATTTGCAGACGAAAGATGGTGAGCATTCGACTTTCGCTTTTTATTCCCTATCATGGGCCGCTGCCCCTGTCAATTACTTGAAGACATATGAATATAAGCGGTAAACGCTACATATTGTGGTGTTTGAAATATTTGTATCTATTAGTTGAGCTGATCACTATCCGCACTACCTGCCCCTGAATCCACCCTTCATTTTTTTGAGGTTAATTCGTTTTTTTACTTGGCATAAGACGAAATCGGGCTTACACTCGTTTGAGTGGTCAAAAGTGGCGCTAAGTGAACCTTTGTGGACTATATCGGCGGCTTTCAAGAGAATTTAAGCCGATTTCGTTCCCTTGGTAACAGTTTACAGCGTTTTCAACTCCGAACCGGCTAGGGAATCAGGCTAGGTAACCGGAGAGCGGCAGGGGCAGGGTAGAGATGGCGGTATTTCGCGGCAATCATCCGGCGAAGGTGGACCCCAAGGGTCGGCTGAAGATGCCGGCTGCCTTCAAACTGCTGGTGGACGCGCAGTACGTAGTCCAGTTCTACGTGACCTCGACCGATGGCGTGAGCGCGCAGATATGGCCGCTGCCGGCCTGGGAGAGCCAGGAAAGTTTGCTGGCGGACTCCAGCACCATGGAACCGGCGGTGGACAAGTACCTGAATCTGACTAGCTACTACGGCCAGCAGGTGGAGATGGATAAAGAAGGCCGGATTCTGCTGCCGCAGCTTCTGCGCGAGAAAGCCAAGTTGACTGCGGACGTTGCCGTGCTGGGAAAGCTGCACTACATCGAGGTTCATAACCTCGGAGTGCTCGACGAGAGTTTACAAGCCAACGCATTAACGGCGGAGGATCGTCAATCACTAGCGGCGATTCTCAAGCGGCACAGTGGGCAGTGAAATCCCCCAGGGGGAGCGCATGACTGCATCGAACCCAAGACATGCGCCGGTGCTCTTTGAAGAAACGATGGATCTTCTTCGGGTACGCCCGGGATCCACGGTGGTGGATTGCACCTTGGGTTTGGCCGGGCACGCAGCCGGGATTGTCCGGTTGCTGGGAGCTGAAGGTCATCTGATCGGCTTTGAATGGGACGCGGAAGCGATGGAACTGGCCAAAGCGAAGTTAGACCAGGTTTGCGGCGAGTTAGGCAGTGATGCCCCGCGAGTTACCTTGATCGACCAGGCGTATAGCTCGATAACAAATCATTTGACGCCGGCTTCTGTAGATGCCTTGGTAGCGGATTTTGGAGTTAGCAGCCTGCAACTGGACGAGGCGCGGCGAGGTTTTAGTTTCATGGCGGATGGGCCTCTTGATATGAGACACAATCAAAGGTCTGAACTTACCGCCGAACAAGTTGTAAACGAGGCCAATGAAAGTGAGTTAGCGGACCTCATTTACAAATACGGAGAAGAAAGGAGGTCGCGGAGAATCGCCAGAGCTGTTGTACATGGGCGGCCGATAACAACCACGGGGCAGTTAGCCCGTATTGTAACATCGGCCGCACATATCACAAAGCATGAAAAGATTCATCCTGCGACGAGAACTTTCCAGGCTCTTCGTATTTATGTGAATCGCGAGTTAGATGAGATTCGTACTCTGCTGGAGGCCGCGCCTATGTTGCTCAAGCCCTCCGCGAGACTGGTAGTTATCAGCTTTCATTCGCTGGAAGATCGCATTGCCAAAGACAGCCTGCGCGAGGGTGCGCGGCAGGGAATCTGGGAGATTCTCACTAAGAAGCCAGTTATCGCTGGCGAAGATGAGTTACAGCGTAATCCACGCTCGCGCAGCGCAAAGCTAAGGGCGGCGGAGAGACAGGGACTAGGGACAAGGGACAAGGGACTATATCACGTTGAGCGCAGTTATTGAGGGAATCGGGATTGGACTCGTCACAGCATAGGGTTGATTTTACGAAACGCTATGACGGACCACAAATCTAACTAGTCCCTAGTCCCTGAGTCCCTAGTCCCTCGAGGAGGCAACCATGGCGGCATGCACAACAACATATCTCGACTCGGGCAAGAGCTGGAGCGCGCGAATCGAAGAGCGCAACGCCGAGTTGCTGGCCCTGCAAGCTGAGCAGAGGCGGTGCTTGCGCACGCCGGAGTTCGCCTTTTCCAAAAGCTTTGACAACAGCCGCCTGGTCAAGACTCCCGATCCGGCGCGTCCTCGGCAGATTCGCCTTTTTGCCGTGGCCATTACCGTTCTGTTTTCGTTGACCATGCTCTATGGGTTGCAGCACTTCAGCGTGCGCATGAGCGGTTATCAGATAGAGTCGGACAAGCTATTGCGCGAGCAGCTTCGCGAGCAGAATCGCGAATTGCACCTGACGGAAGCGCAGCTCACCGAACCGGGCCGGATCGACAAGATGGCTAGCGAGTTGGGCTTGGTCGAGCCGCAGCCGGGCCAGGTGGTTCATCCCGTGGAGGCTCCTGACTCTTCTGCTCCTACCCTTGCGCAAGCCGTTCCTCCAAGAACAGCCACTAGCTTCTAGTCTATAGCTGTTAGCTTTCTTGTAAGAACAAGAAGCCAGAGGTATAAAAATCTCTGAATAAGTCGATGTTTTGAAAGGGCACGACTTCAGTCGTGCCGATAGAGCAACAAAATCATGCCGGGCTTTAGTGTCTGCGTGAGAACTCGGCGAAGCACTTGATTTTCACAATGGACTGGGCGACAACATTAGTATGTCTCGATTCAAGACTTACAGTCCAGAACAGGCGTATTTGCTGCCGCCCAGCGTGCGCGATGAGTTGGGCGCGAATCATCTCTGTTTTTTTGTTCGCGGCGTGGTGGAGCGGTTGGATATGACGGTGTTTGAGCTGAGCTACAGCGTCGAGGGCGGCGAGTTGTATGCGCCTGAGTTGATGCTTGGCGTGTGGCTCTACGCTTATGCGCTGGGCATCACCAGCGCGCGGCAGGTGGAGCGCCGCTTGGTCGAAGACCTTGCGTTTCGCTATCTGGCCGGTGGCGAGCGGGTGGACAACTGGGCGCTGAGCGCCTTTCGCCGCCGCCATGGCCGCGCGTTGAACGACGCCTTCACGCAGGTGCTGGAGTGGGCGCAGTCGATGGGCATGGTGAAGCTGGGCCGGGTGGCGATTGACTCGACGCGCATTGCCGCCAGCGCGTGCCGGGACCGCGTGGACAGCGAGCAGGCGCTGCGCTCGACGCGGGCGCTGTTGCGGCGCCAGGTGCGCAGTTGGCAGAAGGCCGCCGATCGCGACGATGCCGAGCCGGGCGGACTGGATGTGGCCATTGGCGAGTTGAACAAGGCGCTGGAGGAGTTGCCGCGAAGGCTTGAACGGTTGAAGAAGAGTGGTTTGAAGCGGCTCTCGCGGACGGACGAGGAGGCGCGTTTTCTGCGCCAGCGCGGAGACAAATTCGTGCTCGGCTACACGGGCGAGATCGCGGTCTCCGACGATCATCTGATCGTGGCCCAGCGGGTGACGCAGAGCGCGACCGATAACGGCTCGCTGCTGCCCATGATCGATGCGGTGAACAAGCGATGCGGCGCGCCGCCTGGTGCGGCTCTGGCCGACAGCGGCTTCTTTTCCGTGGAGAACCTGGAACAGATGGAACAGCAAAACATCGATGGCTATGTGCCGGACTCGAATCTTGCCTGCGAAATGAATCTGGGCGTGCGCTGCCGCGGACGAGTGTATGCCGCGGTGCATCGCAGAATGCGCGCCAAGCTGCGAAGCCCGGCAGGGCAAGCCGCCTATGCGCGGCGCAAAGCGGTGGTCGAGCCGGTCTTCGGAGTTCTGAAACAACAACGTGGAATGAGGCAATTTCGCACCCGCGGATTGGAAAAAGTGAACGGAGAATTTACTCTTGCAACCCTGGCCTACAACATCACCCGGCTACAGGCGCTGATGACTGCCTGAGCCGCAACCGAAAACAGCAAACTCGCCCCGGCACGCCGCCTAAAAGCAACCACCTGCCGGAAAACCTAAACCTGAATAACCCACTCAGTTGGAACTACGGGGTGTTTTCACGCAGACACTTTAGCCCCTGCGGGAATGTTGGACCGCAACAAATACTGTTCTGTAGTTCCCTCGCCCCAAGCTGTTAGCTATTCTGTGCGAACAACCTGAGGTTTGGTTTGCATCGACGGTTTCATAAGCCGAGAGTAGAGGTGAGTTACAAGTAGGATGCGAAAAAAAGCTAATAGCTAGAAGCTAGAAGCTGAAGCACGGAGCGATTGTTTATGCCGTCCGCCGTTCGACCCAGTTGGAATTACAATCCCGCGCCGCGCGTAATGTCTCTCAAGCGCGTGCGTTTCGGGTATATTTGTCTATTCTTTCTCTTCTGGGCCATTCTGATTGCCGTTCGCCTGTTCTGGCTTCAAGTGGTGCTCCACGGCGAATTTCAGGAGCGCGCCAGGCAGCAGCAGCAGCGCACCTTCGACGTGGCTCCGCGCCGCGGTGTACTCTATGACCGCAACCTGCGCGAACTGGCCATGACGGTGCAAGTGGACTCCATCTTTGCCGTGCCCAGCGAGATTGCGGATAAGCAGGCGGCCGCCCAAGCGTTGGCCGCAATTGTCCACACCGACCCCAACGATGCCCAGACCTCCGAGGAGCAGATTGCCGCCCGCCTGGGCGCGGCGCGCAACTTTGCATGGGTCGCCCGGCGGGTTGCGCCGGTGGTGGCCGCGCGCATCCACGCGCAGATCGATCCTTGCGCCCCGGACAAACACAAACTCATTCCAGATGATCCATGCCTCACGAGCGTCTTCAAAGGTGTCTATATACAAAAGGAATTTCAGCGATTCTACCCGGATAACGAGATTGCCGCGCAGGTGTTGGGCTATGTGGGCATGGACGACAAAGGCCTTGGAGGCTTGGAGCAGAAGTTCGAGCCGCAATTGCACGGCGTTGCCGGCCATATGTACACGGCTCTCGACGCGCATCGCCACGTGCTAGGTTCCAGCGAGCGCGAACCTCAGCCGGGCCGCAACCTGGTGCTGACCATCGACGAAAATATTCAGTTCATGGCGGAGCGTGCGCTGGACCACGCGATGCAGCGCACCCAGGCGGCCAGCGGCACAGTGGTCGTGCAGGATGTGCATACCGGCCAGATTCTGGCGTTGGCCGTTCGCCCCACTTTCAACCCCAACCTCTTCCGCCGCGCCACGCCGGTGCTGTTGCGCAACCATGCCGTAAGCGACGTCTACGAGCCCGGCTCGACCTTCAAGTTAATTGCCTACGCTGCGGCGCTCGATCAACATCAGGCCGCGCCCGATGACATGGTGGATTGTCAGGGCGGAAAGATTACGCTGGCGGGCCGCGTCATTCACGATAACCAGGGCGAACACTTCGGAGTGATTCCCGTGCATAAAGCGCTGGAAGAATCCAGCGATGTGGCCGCCATCAAAATGGCTCTGAAAGTCGGCCAGAGCCGCTTCTACCAATACATTCGCGACTTCGGCTTTGGAAGCCGAAGCGGCGCGGAGATGCCCGGAGAAACCCGCGGCCTGCTCCAGTCGGAGAACAAGTGGAGCCCTTCGTCCATCGGCTCCATCGCTATCGGCCAGGAGATTGCGGTCACGCCAATTCAACTTGTCTCCATGGTTTCGACCATCGCCAATGGTGGCGTCTACCTGCCGCCCCATGTGCTGATTCCGGGGCAAGTGGATGCTGCTGCCAATGGACAGTCTGCTTTCAGCGTAAATACTGGAACCGCGCCGAAGGCGCCGCTGGCCGCACCGCAGGTGCTCAAGCCGGGCGGTGAGTTGCCTGATCCGCTGCCTCCCGGTGCGCATCGCGTTCTCTCCACCATGACTGCCGCTGAGATGCGCAAAATGATGGAGGGCGTTGTGCTTTACGGAACCGGCAAGCAGGCGCAGCTCAACGGATATTCATCCGGGGGAAAAACAGGCACTGCGCAAAAAATCGATCCGGTCACCCACCTCTACTCCAAGACCATGCACATAGCCTCGTTTGCCGGCATCGCGCCGGTCAACAATCCAGTGATCGCCGTGGCCGTGATTATCGATTCGCCCAAGGGCGATTACTATGGCGCCGCAGTCTCCGCGCCGGTCTTTGCCGAGGTGGCGCAACAGGTGCTCGAGTATCTTGCCGTGCCCCACGACATCGATTTGCGCCAGCATCGCGCTTTATCCAAAGCAGATTTGCAGGTGCGGGAAGATGACGCTCATGCGCAGAACGCCAACATCAGCGCCCTCTACGCCGCGGCCAACGACCTGCCCAGCGACGATCCCCTGCGGGGAGGAGGCTCAGTGGCCCCGAGCGCACTTTCCAGCCAGACGCCATCCGCCGCTCAACCTTCGAACGCAGTTGCAAACGCGGTGCCCGGTAATGTGATTCCACCCCAGAACCTCGCAACGCATCCGCCGGTCGCGTCGCAGCCGAACCCATCTACCGTCCTCGTAGCAAGCGAAAAATCCTTGCGCGTACCCTCCCTCATTGGCCTGCCAGTGCGCAAGGTCATTGAGCAGGCTGCAGCCGCCGGCCTTGAAGTGCAAATCACAGGAAACGGCACGGTTCGCGAACAGGCCCCTGTTGCGGGCTCGATGGTTATGCCCGGAACAAAGATCGTGGTGCGCTGCGGACGGCCATAATGGCTGTCATCCTGTGCGTAGCGAAGCAGAGTCGAAGGACCTGC
>CAWDQS010000189.1:0-7020 GCA_963804295.1 uncultured Acidobacteriaceae bacterium | reverse complement strand
AGCCAGGTCGGCTGTGCGGTAAACTGCCAATTCTGCCTCACCGCCAAACTCGGCTTGCAGCGCAATTTAAGCGCGGGAGAAATCGCCGGCCAGGTTCTCTGTGTTTTCGACCGTCACGCCGTCGAGGTGGGCCGAGACCGCGTGAACCTGGTCTTCATGGGCATGGGCGAGCCGTTTTTGAACTACGACAACTTCATGGGAGCCGTGCGCCTGCTCGTCCGCGAGGTTGGCCTGAGCCCGCAGCGGATGACGGTCTCAACCTCCGGCATCGTCCCCGGCATCGAGCGCTTTGCCGCCGAGCCACCGGAGTTTCGCCCCAAGCTGGCCATCAGCCTGAATGCGCCCAACGATCAAATCCGTAGCGAGATCATGCCCATCAACCGCAAGTGGCCGATTGAATCCGTGATGGCCGCGGTGCGGCGGGTCCAGCTTCGCCCCCGCGAGCGGATTACCTTTGAATATGTTCTGCTGGGCGGGGTCACTGACCGCCCTAAAGACGCCGCCGAGGTAGCCCGTCTCATTCGTCGCACCGGCCTGCCCGCCAAGGTCAACCTGATCGCCTGGAATCCCGGCCCCGGCATCGAGTACGCCACACCGCAACCGGAAGCAGTAGAAGCTTTCCGCAGCACGCTGATCGACGCGGGAATTCCAGCTTATCTGCGCAAACCGCGCGGCCGCGACATCTACGCCGCCTGCGGACAGTTGAAGTGCACGGCGGAGGGATAGATACTGAGAACAAGGAATAGCGAATGGGGATCAATTACGGTTGCCAGGAGTCCAAGGGATCTCACTTGCCCTTCCAGAGACGATTTCGCGCTGAACAAATCGAATAGGAAGCTCTGTCGATGCGTTAATACCAACAGAATGCAACTTCGCCTGGCGCGCGCTTAGTCGTTGCCCTGTCGCTACCTTCAGTTCACGATCGCGGCTATCTGAGGAATGAATCAGTACACGGAATCCTGTTCGATTAGGGCGCGAATCATACGGCGAACGCGTGTCCTGACTCCCATTGCAAATCAGAATCTCCTTCGTGCCGGGGTCGATTGGAACTGATATGGTTGGCTCACCAAGCTGCTTCATGAAGATGTTAGGAACAAGCTTCACGCCGCTTTGATCGAATTCCAGACGCGCACGCAACCGCCGGGGCTGGATACGGTCGCCCATATCCTGGCCCACGGTTCCAGGCCCACAGTCATTTACGGTTTGTTGTTTCCTGCTTCCATCTTTGGCATTTGCTTGCTAACTTTCTTCATTGGCTGGTCTCCTTCTAGCACCTCGAGTGCGCTGCGGAAAGCTTAACTCTCCGCAAGGCCAGCCGTCTCATCCCATCTAAAGCCCGTAATGTTAAGGCGCATTCAATGCGTCGGGGTTAAAACCCCGACCTGCCAGTCGAGCCTTTCAAAGCAATTGAATCGACACGTTGGTTATTCCCTGCTCTTCGTTACACTGTAGATGTGTACGTTTGCCGCTCACTGATTGTTTCGTTCGGGTTGATTCTTCTAGCCCACCCTCTGCCGGCTGCTGATCGGCCAATTCTGGTTTGTTTCGGCGACAGCATCACCGCCGGCTACGGCCTGGAGAGTGGTCAATCATTCCCTGACGCGCTGCAACGCGACCTGGACCGCAACGGATACCGGTATAAGGTCATCAATTATGGCACCAGCGGCGCCACCACCAAGGACGCCGTTGTTGATCTGCACACCATTCTGTTGCTGCACCCCGCAGTGGTCATCGTTGAATTCGGCGGCAATGACGGACTCCGCGGCCTACCCCTGAGCGAAACTCGCCGCAACCTTGACGCGGTGCTGACGGCCCTGGAAAACGCCCACATCAAAATCCTTCTGGCCGGCATCACACTCCCGCCCAACTACGGTCAGGAGTATATCCGGCAATTCGAGCTAATCTACCGCGACCTGGCAAAGCAACACCACGTCGCCTTCGTGCACATGATCTATATAAATCTGGTTAGCGTTCCGGGCACGATACAGGAGGACGGCATCCACCCCACCGCCAAAGGCTCTGAAATCATTGCACGGACACTGTTGCCGGTATTGGAACCTATGCTGCGCAAAGGCCAATAAGTAGTGATCAGTTGTCGATTACCCCATCCCCGCCACAGGCTGAAAAAGAGTTCCAGCCACGCGCTTGGCAATTCCAACTAGTTCGTTCTGTCCGGCGAAAACCTTCACCAACGGCGCGTTAGAGAACTCCGGAAGGTTGGCCTGCGCGCCGTTCCTCAGGCGTCCGAGTGCCAGAGTGTCGCCGGTAACCGAGGGCATCTCCGGCAATAGATTTCGCGGATGGATGCATAACTCTTCCAACGCTTCGGAGTTCCCGGCTAGCGGTTGCAAAACGTCCAATGTGTGCGCTTCGTCGAGCGAGAAGACTCCAGCCTGGGTGCGGCGCAGGCTGCTTAGGTGCGCTCCGCAGCCGAGAATCTGGCCCAGCTCATGGGCTACCGAGCGCACGTAGCCACCGGCGCTGATAGTTATGGTAAAGCTGGCTTCGGTCCCATTGAGCGAATCAATCTCAAAGCTATGGATGCAGACCGCGACAGCCTTTAGTTCCACCGGCTTGCCTTCGCGAGCCAGCTTATAGGCGGGCGTCCCGGCAATTTTTTTTGCGGAGAATGGCGGCGGCATCTGCTCCATCTCGCCGTGAAAACGGCTGGCCTCGGCGCACACCTGATCGAGTGTGAGCACAGGCATCGTATCCGGGCCGGCAGGCTGGCCCTCGGCGTCATAGGTGTCCGTTGCAAAGCCGAAGCGGATCGTCCCTGTGTAACTCTTTTCCGCCGATGAGAAGTACTGCGCCAGGCGCGTATACTTGCCCAGCAGCAAGGGCAGAACCCCGGTGGCCATGGGGTCCAGCGTACCCAAATGGCCAATGGAGCGTTCGCCGGTAATTCTGCGCAGGATTCCCACCACGTCGTGGCTGGTCATGCCGGCCGGCTTGTCGATTACTAGAAGCCCGTTCACTCCTTAACTTTAGCCGACCAGCCCGTCCGCTCACACGCCTCCCGAGTCGGGCTGCCGCAACAGCGAGAGAAACTCAAGGCGCGTCTCTTTCTGGTGGAAGCAGCCCACCATGGCACTCGTCACTGTGGAGGAGTGTTGTTTTTCGATGCCGCGCATCATCATGCACAGGTGGCGCGCCTCGATGACCACGCCCACGCCCTGCGGCTGGATGGAGTTCTGAATGGCGTCGGCGATCTGGCGGGTAAGCCGCTCCTGCACTTGCAGGCGTCGCGCAAAGACTTCGACAAGTCGCGGAATTTTGCTCAGCCCGATGACCTTGCCTTTAGGAATATAGGCCACGTGCACCTTGCCGAAGAAGGGCAGCATATGATGTTCGCAGAGCGAGAAAATCTCGATGTCCTTGACAATGACCATCTCGTCGTAGTCCTCGTCAAAGAGAGCCCCACGCAGAATTTCTGTTGGATTCTCGCCGTAGCCCTTGGTGAGGAAGGCCATCGACTTTTCCACGCGGTCCGGCGTGGCCAGAAGTCCCTGGCGGCTGGGATCCTCGCCCAAACGGCTCAGAATTTCGCGGTACATCTGCGGCGTGCTGAACGCGTTCAGGCCTTCGTCTGCCTGAACTGCCTGGTGCACAGGCTTGCTCATTGCAATCGGTTGTGCCATGTTTTAATCCTCCCTGGGGAATAGGGTGTTGTTTTCATTCGCTGTCACACTCGAAGAAATTGTTTTCCGTCTCTTCCACGCGCACTCGCTCCAGTTCGCCGACCGGCAACGCGTCCTTCAACATAACGTAGACCGCTCTACAGAGATTCTCCGTCGTCGTCACTCGATTCACAAAAAGCGGGTCCAGATTCAGGTTGGCGTGATCGAATCGATCGATTACGCGGCTGTGCACCATCTCATCCAGCGCTGCCATGTTGATGACCATCCCGGTCTCCGGATCAATTGCTCCGGCAACCAGCACTTCCACAATATAATTGTGCCCGTGGCCGTGTGGATTGTTGCACTTGCCGTAGGTCGCGCGGTTCGCCTCCGCCGAAAGAGTGTCCGTATGCAGCCGGTGGCTGGCAGAGATGGTGTAGCGGCGGCCAAAATATGCCCTCATGCCTCGCCTCGGTACTCCGCAAAAATCTCCGGCGTCTCGTAGACCCGAACCCGGTTCAAATGCGCACCACCGGCAGCCGTTACAGACGGCTCCAGCCGATTCCATGCCGCAATGGCAATGTTCTCCGTGGTCGGAATCGTTGCGGTAAATTCGGGGGTCTCCAAGTTAAGATGGCGATGATCCCAGGCGGCAAGCACTTCGCGCTCAATCACGTCCTTGAGCCATGTCAGATTGACGACGAAGCCATTGACCGGGTCCGGCTCGCCCGCAACCGTCACCTCCAGCGTGTAGTTGTGCCCGTGCCCGTTGCGATTGGCGCAGCGGCCAAAGACCTGCTCGTTCTTCTCCGCCGTCCACGCCGGGTTCCAGTAGTAGTGCGAAGCGGAGAATGTAGCCCGCCGCGTCAGGTAGATCATTCTTTCCCCTTACTTGTATAGATGCTAGAGCACTGGTTGAGGCTTCATGCAATGAGTTTCTGGCTGTGTTACACAGCGTAACTCCTGCCCTTCCAGCTTACGCGCTTCAGGATGCGGTGCTGGAACCAACTACGGTAGAGCAGCCAGATAAACAGAGGCAATCCTAGCGGTGAAATCGCGCAATTCACAAATGAGAAGTTGGATTTGGCCACTCGGCCATAAAAGCGGAAGAGATTGCGCACCCAGAGCAGGGTCAGAACCCAGCCGGCGATCAGCCATTGCGCTGAATGGGCGAAAAGATGCGCGTTCCAGAACTCTATCGCCAGCAAAGGCAGCGCTGCAAGAAGTAAAATATCGATCACCCGCCAGACGGCCAGCGCCAGGCAGTTGCCGTAGAGCAGCGCGAGGTTTTTTGTCCAGCCTTCGATCATCGCCGCAGTGGAGCGGTACATACGCGTGGAGACTGCGTCCTCGGCATAACGGAAGCGCAGGCCGACCTTGCGCCGCTTGGCCAGGAAGGCCAGTTCCACGTCTTCCAGCACCATTTCGGAGACTGCCATGTGTCCGCCAAGCCGGCGGTAGGCCTCTCGCTCGATCAGCAGAAACTGGCCGTTGGCCGCGGCGATGCGCTCGGCGGGGTCGGAGACCTTGGCTGGCGGATAAGCCAGCGCCAGCTCGCTGAAGACCAGAGGCATCAGCGCCCTCTGCCAAAGTCCGCTGACGATCTGGCGCGGCGAGTAGCTCAGCATTCCGACCTTGTGCCGGGCGGCCTCATGCATCGCCCGGTGAAGATTTCCAGGCTCGTGAGTGGTGTCGGCATCGGTAAAGAGCAGCCAACGTCCGCGCGCCCGTTTGGCGGCTGTCCAAATTGCGTTGTTCTTGCCGGTCCAGACTGGTTTCGATTGGCCGGGCTCCAGCACTCCAGCTTCCAGCACAGTAACCCCTGCAAAGCCGCGTGCAATCTCCGCCGTCCGGTCGGTTGAGTGATCATCCACAACGATTAGTTCCCAGTCGCGCCCCAGTTTGAAGACCTCGTCGGATTGGTTCACAATCGACTGAAGGCAGGTGGCAAGGCAGTCTTCCTCATTGCGCGCCGGAACGATAACGGTCAGATCCATCAATTTGTCCGGCTCCGGCTGGTTAAAAACCGTTCCCCTCAGTACTGGCTGCGTCGATGGAGTCTCGGATAGCCCAAGCACCGGCATAAAGCCGCTCTCCTCAACCGCTTCCCCTTCCCTTTTCCTGCCCATCTGGCCTCACTCTTTCATAAGGAGCTTTCGCTCCGTATTATAGAGATGTGCGGCTCCCTCGGTTTCTCTCTCTCAGCTTCATTGTGCCGATAGCGTTCGCGTCCGGCTGCGACCGCGGCGCCCATCCGGCTCTGATGGGCCAGGCAGCCCCAGATTTCATCGTCTCAGACGGTTCTACTTCGGTTCATCTGGCCGGATATCGAGGCCGCGTAGTGCTGCTCAACTTCTGGGCCACCTGGTGCGCGCCTTGCATTGAGGAGATGCCCTCGCTGCTCGAACTGCACCACAACCGGCCCGATCTGGCCATCCTGGCAGTCAGCATTGACGAAAACCCTGACGCTTACAGCCGATTTATTGTCCGTCATCATGTGGACCTGATTACGGTGCGCGACCCCGGCCAGACGGCAGCAAAGCTCTATCACACCGAAGGCTGGCCGGAGACATACATCATCGACCGCCAAGGCTTCATCCGCCGCAAGGTTGTTGGCCCCCAGGACTGGAACAGCCCGGAGATCCGCGCTTATCTGAAAAGCCTGTAATCTTTTGCTATCATTGCCTTATGATCACGGTGGATATTCTCTTTCGCTATGCCACGCCGCCTACGGATGTAGTAACCCGTGCGCTGGCTAGCGCCCGCGAGGTTTACGGCATTCGACGGCTCACATTCGACCGCGCCGCATGCACGTTGCGCGTGGAGTACGACGCCACCCGGCTCAATGCCGCAGCCGTGACGAAGCTGGTGCGCGAGTCGGGCCTGGAGATTGATGCCGTGCTGCCCTTGATTCCCGCGCAGGCGCCCGCAGCCTGAAAATCGGCCGTGGTCCCCAGAGTGCGATTTTTGCTCGATAGGGTGAATAATTGCGCCTCCGGAAAATCCCTGATATTCTGTCTATGGTTTCGCTTGAAGCCATTCGTGTGCGCCCGTAGCTCAGCTGGATAGAGCGACTGGCTACGAACCAGTAGGTCGGGAGTTCGACTCTCTCCGGGCGCACCATCCATTCCTCGATTTGCGGTTATCCTGGGCCTCATCTATTCTCTTTGGCTCTCACACACAGCGGCAAAGACCGTTGGCTAGTGAACAACAATAACCCCCTCCCATAATGAAAAGAGCGAAGCGCATATGCGCTTCGCTCTTTTTGCATGATGGCATCCTGCTTTCAATACAGCCGGAAATTAACTTCGATGGAGACCAGAACTGCAACCGCCTTCTTGTTGACTCTGTCATAGGCCGGCTTGAATTTATACTTCATGATGGCTTCAATGGCCTTCTC
>CAWDQS010000188.1:0-21536 GCA_963804295.1 uncultured Acidobacteriaceae bacterium | reverse complement strand
AATCGCCACGATGCCCAGCCAGCGCAGCGGAGAGGCCGGAAGTTGCGCCAGCGCCGAAAGGCTGAAGGTGTGCTGCGATGCGGCGATGGAGAGGATGGCCAGCAGGAATACCACGTTGTAGCTGACGCTGAGAACTGCCTCACGCGCCGAGCCGATCTCTCCGAAGATGGAGCGTGAACTGAAGCCCGCGGCAATGATGCACATGGAAGGCAGTTCAAGCAGCGCCAGCAGAAGAATCAAATCGCCCTCGAAGCCGCCTTTGGCGGGCAACACGGGCAACAGTCCCACCGCGCCCGCCGCTGACGAAACAGCAATCAACGGCCAGGCCTTCATCAGCAGGCCGCTTACGCCTGTGCGCTGAGGAGTTTGCTTGCCCAGCAGCTTGATGAAGTCGAAAAACGGCTGCATGAAGGGCGGGCCGATGCGGCCCTGCATCCGAGCGACGGCCTTGCGTTCCACCCATAGGAAGAACCACGCGGCTGGCACGGCGAAGAGCAGGCCGGGAAAGATGAGCAGGCGCGCTAAGGCAGTCGTCAGGCTGCTCAAAATCTCTGGCGTCATCATGCCTGCACCTCCGTGGAACTGCACGCGCAACTTTCGCAATTATTTCCTGGGTCGCCCACAATCACGGGCGCGGAGTCCGCAACAGGCGGCTTGGAGCCTCGCGCGGCCAGAATCTCCGCCGCCTTGGCCACGCCCAGAATGATAGCGTCGGGACGCGGCGGGCAACCGGGTACAAAGACATCGACGGGAATGTGCTTGTTGAGCGGCCCAGCCAGCGTGCGGCTGTCGATGAATACGTTGGTCGTTGCCGGGCACGAGCCGATGGCCACCACCGCCTTGGGCCCGTAGACCTGTCCGTAGACCGTCTTGATGGCCTCGACCGCGTTGTGGGTGACCGGGCCGGTGACACAGAGAATGTCCGCGTGGCGCGGCGAGCCTTCCAGGCGCACGCCCAGTTGCTCGGCGTCGTAGCGCGGCGAGAGGGCAGCCACAATCTCAATGTCGCAGCCGTTGCAACTGCCCGAATTCATGTGAAAGAGCCATGGGCTGTGGCTGCGGCAATAACACATCAATTTACTCCAGAGCTTCATGGTCTCCCCCCAAGCAGCATTTGCAGCGCATCAGGCCAGACGCCATCGGCCAAGATCAGCACCACAAGCGCAACGATGACGGCCCGCAACAGGAATGGCTCTCTTGTTAGATGCGGCGGCGATGAAGGCGGATGCGGCGGATGCTCAGGCCCCCACCAAACGCGGGTTAGAGCCAGCACATACGCGATCAGTGCGAAGATCGACGAGAGAATGAAGACCGCTGCCAGCGGCCAGCCAATTTGCACAGCCGTCTCGTAGAGTCTCCAGCGGCCGATGAAGCCCATGGTCGGCGGAATGCCGAGCATCGCCAACATTCCAAAGAGGAATCCAAAAGCCGCAACCGGATAGCGTGTAGCCAGGCCCGTGTGCTCGCCGTCCAGCGCGCCGTCGGCCTCGGGACCGCTGAGGCAGATGAAGAGCAGAGCCTTGGCGAGTGCGTGAACGGATGCGGCAATCATTGCGCCATCAATTCCAATGGTATTAGCCGAGGCAAGACCCAACAATAAGAAGCCAACATCCTCAATCGTGGAAAGGACCAACAAGCGTTTCAGGCTGCGCTGCGTGAGCATCAATAACGCTGCAAATAATGAGGTTAATGATGCAGCCCCAATCCACAATGCTTGCGGTGTGAGCAAACTATGATTCGCTTGAGTCATCATATATAACTCACCGAAAGCAGCCATATCGATGACAGCAATGATGACGCCAAGAACAAGTGCAGGTAATTCATCAGCAAGTGAAAGCAGCCAGAAGAAAAGCGGCATTGCAGCCAACTTTACGAAAACGCTTGTAATCAATAGCGCTCTCGCCCAGTCGACTTGTCCATGCGTAGCCAGTAAATCACTAGCTACCATAGTGCAAGCGGAGACAAGCACCACAGCAAGGTAAGTGATCTTGGCAACTTTTGTTTTTGCAGTATGCCAAACCAATCCAATGGTCAGTAGTGATGCGATTTCCAAATAGATTAAGCGGTGAATTGGATTGGATACATCCAGACCTAATATAGCAAAAACGTAAATCCCACCGACTAGTGGCAATTGGATTTTATTCGTGAGCGATGCCATGAGTAGTGCAATAGCTGCTACAACTATCGAAGAAATGAATAATATCGGAATATGAGGTTCAGGTAGTACCACGCCGGAAATGGCCGCAGTAGCAAAGAAACGAACACCAAACAGAATTGCCGCCGCCAGCACAATGACGAGCGCCAACGCGTACTTCTCCATCCAGGAGACAACCACGCCCAGCCCACGCGAAACAGCCTGCATCCCGCTCCAGACGCTCAGATATACAGCGTCCACATTGGACCAGCGGAAGAACTCATGCCAGTTTTGCAGGAAGATGCTGGAGAAATCGCCTGCCGTGAGCCTTCCCTGCTCCGACAACGGCTCACCACCGGTGAATACTCCGCCGCCGGCCAGCGCCACGCCATCAATCTTCGGCTGACGCGCAACGTAAGCAACGGCGTAGATCAGCCCGCCGAGAATCAGCGAAACCACGGCCAGCACCAGGCCGCCCATGGTCGAAAAGCTTCCCGCACTCGCCGACAAGCCAAACCACGTCACCTGCACCGGGCTGAGTTGCAGAGCGCTGAGAATCGGATTGAGTAGATAGTTGACCGCCAACTGCGGTGCGACGCCCAGAATGATGCTTCCCGCGGCCAGGAATCCCATTCCCCATACCATCGTTGGCGGAGATTCGTGCGCGTCCTTGGTCGCTTTGGTCAGCGGGCCGAGGAAGACCGCGCTGGTGGCCTTGGCGCAGAGGAATACCGTACCCAAACTCACTGCCCAAGCAACCATCGCGGGAACCGCCCATCCGGCCTGCAAGGCCGCCGCGTAGAGCATCCATTTGCTGGCGAAGCCGCTCATCAGCGGAATGCCCGCCATGCTGCCTACGCCGACCAACCACGACAGCGTCGTCTTGGGCATCTTCTGCGCCAGGCCACCTAGCTGATTCATGTCGCGCGTCCCGGCGGCGTGCTGCACTGAGCCGGCAGTCAAAAACAGCCCGGCTTTGAAGAATCCGTGATTGAGGCAATGGAGTAGTCCAGCGGCAATGGCCAGAGGCGTACCGATGCCGATGCCCATCATCATGTAGCCAATCTGGCTCACCGTGGAGTAGGCCAGCATGCGCTTCAGATCGGTCTGCACCATGGCGTACATGACGCCGACGGCCATGGTGACGGTGCCGACCCACATCAGGGATTCACTTCCCCAGGCGAAGCCTCCGTTCACCGGCCAGGCGCCAAAGCTATGCATACGCGCAGCCAGATAAACGCCGGCCTTCACATAGCAGGCCGCGTGAAGCAGGGCGCTCACCGGAGTGGGCGCGGCCATGGCCTCTGGAATCCAGGTGTGCAGTGGAACCTGCACCGATTTGGCCACCAAAGCCACCAGCATCAGCACAAAGATGCCGCCTGTAAATGCCTGAGCCACCTTGGGATCGGTCCAGAGCGCGCTGCCGGTGCGGTGATAGACCACCAGAATCGCCGCCAGCAAGCCGTAGCCAGCGATGTGGGTCATCAGCAGAACCTTGCGCGCGCCGGCGACGGAATCGCGGTTGGTGTACCAAAAGCCCACCAAGCTGAACGAACACAGGCCAACCAACTCCCAACAGAGATAGAAAATAAAGAGGTTGGCGCTGTAGACCAGTCCGACGAAGCCGCCGATGAAGACCAGCATCGAGGCGTAGAAGCGGGTGGCTGATTTATCGTGCGCCATGTAGCCGATGGAGTAGAGGAGCACGAAGGCGCCCAGGCCGGTCCCCATCAAAGCAAAAAGGACGCTGAGGGCGTCCACATGGAAGACCAGGGCCAGCGGACCGTCCCAGTGGAGCACGTTCAGATCGACTGCCTGCCCGGCCTTGACCGACCCCACCAATCCGACGACGGAAGCGACAGCCGGCAGACAGGTGATAAAGGCCAGAATCCCCTTTGCCCGGGCATTCAACAGCCGCGCAACGATGATCTGCAGCGCGGCGCCCAATAGAAGCGAGCACGGCGCAACCAGAATGAGGTTCTCTGCGTTCATGGTTAGATGCTAGTGAGCAGGAGAGTCGGGGGATGTGATGGGACTCACCTTTAGGGCTGTCGTCTCGCAATACGGGACACTGCCGCGACTGGAATCATCGGTTTCTCGGGTACACAACTTGCTATTCCGAGGTCAGCGGACGGACGGATCAACGAGAGGGCGCTGTTTGGAGATTCGATACCCCCAATTCTTGTTGCGCTCGGAAATCATGCAGCCAAGATTATAGTGATGTTATATGTTTCTGCCGGGTCGGTTCTTTGCCAGCATTTCGGTTTGTTTTTTGTTTCTTTCCCCGCACTTTATGTACGGGCAGGATTCAAAGCAGTCGAATGTCTTAAACTACTTCAACTTCAAAGGCCAGCCAACTCCCTCGAAGGAGTTGTTGACCCTGCTGGAGCGTCAGGCCCGGTGGGACGATGCCGGGTCGGGTAACTTGAATCTGTCTGGCTCGCACCTCAATCCCTCGGGGTTGCGCTTGATATTCGAAAAGATTGACGAGCAAACGACGCCGGGAGGCCGAGTAGCGGCGCGCTATCGCATGTTTGCCGAAGGCGCTCCTGAAAACAAGGTCTTTGCTTTTCGAACTTGGTCGCTCACGAATTCTCTCTCCACCGAGCTAAGAGATATCTATGTGAATGGACAAGGGTTGTTGATGATTCACCCGCCGACGCCCGAGCAGGAGTTGAGCTTCAAAGCAGGAAACGATGAACTCGATATTATGCCTGTGACCGAAATCGCGGAGCCTGCTCGCTATCTTTTCGCCGGGAGGGATCGGCAGTTATCAATTTACGGCACACTCGTTCCTCATCCTGTGATTGCAGTAGATAATGGGTGCAGGCTGGAAGTAAGAATAGCCCAGCCGGATGCCACTGCAGTACTGATCATTGCCGACCGATTCCCAGAGAGGGCCAGGATTCCATTGGTGTTGGAGTCGGAAGGCGTGTCCGCCAGCGAGATGCTGAATACGAATGCGGATGGCCACGCTGTGATGGCGGTTTTTCCATATGTGCCTGGCAAGCCTCAAGGAATGCTCAAAGCGACGGCGGAGGGTCCCGGATGCCTCCCGTCTGTACTTCTGCATTGGGGCCCTATCCATGCTACGGCTTCTACGACTCCGCAGCTTGAACCTCCTAAAAATGCAGAGACTGCCGCCCCCGCCCCCCCCACGGCCGAGGACACGAATTCCAAGCCAGGGCACACAAAAAAATCTCTCCTTCAAAAGTTGCATATACCTGGGCAGCACTAAGGGATAAATGCGCGCCCAAAACTTCTACGTATATGTAGAAGTTTTGGGCGCAAAATTGTCAATATGGGTAGCAGATCAGGAGTCAGAGATCAGGGTCAGTTAGACAGCGGGTCGGCTAGGTTGCCCTGAGGTAAAATCCCCGTTCGGTAATGGGGGTGAATTGCCGGGGTTGAAACGTCGGCCTACCGCTCCCAGCATGCCGCCGTTTCAATATCCCAGGTCTCGCAAGCGATACCTGGGATATTGGGCAGGGGGATGTAGTCTTCCACCCTACGCCAGAAAATCGCTAAGGACGGGCGCTTTGCGAATCTCAGTCCGGCGTGAGGGCTGGTCCTACAATGCGCATCCCGTTTTGCTCGGCAAACTTCTGCCTGAACGCCGCCGACTGATCGGGAAAGTTGCTTGCGGTGCGGAAGTACTCTTCCATGGTCCCGGCGGGCTGGTGCATGACGATGAGCCGCGCCGTGCCTTCGCTGGTTTTTACAAAGGCGTGAGGCATATTGCGGGGCACGAAGAGGGAGTCGCCGGCCTTCACGCGCACAATTTCGTCTCCTGTTCTGACCTTGAACTCGCCCTCGCGAACGAAGAACCACTCATCGACGTCGAAGTGGTAGTGGAGAGGCGGACCTTTCTTTTCGGGGCGCAGGGTATCGAAGATTACGCAGCGGCCTTGGTTGTCCTTGCCTGAGACTTTGACGTGAAAGGTTGCGTCGAGAAATTTGAAGGGCTTGTTGTCGCGGTCTTCGCCGGCTTTTACAAGAACCTTTTGCCGGAGTGGCTCAGCAACCTGTGCGAGCGCTGTTCCGATGGTTGAACGTGTCGTTGCAATTGCGGCAGCGACCAGGGGAAGTCGAAGGACGGTACGTCGTTTCATAGTAAGACGATTTTTACATGTAATTGGACCTAACGCCACCAAATTGAGGATGGACGTCTCCCTAGTCCCCAAATGCGAGGGACCTGGGCCACCCGCCATGTTCTACTTGATTGTGGAGTTCATTGTGGAGTAGACTCCACATATGGAAACCGTTCAGATCGTTCTCGACGAGAAGCTCCGGATGGCCGCGGATAAGGCAGCGCGCCGGTCCAGACTGAATCGCTCGCAACTGGTGCGCGAGGCTCTACGCGAGTATCTTCAGCGGCTTGAAATGAAGGCACGAGAGGGACGCGACCGCGAGGGTTACGCGAAGAAGCCACAGACGCATGGGGAATGGCAGGCATGGGAGAGCGAGGCGGCGTGGCCGGAGCGATAGCAAGGGGAGATGTACGGCTCTATCAGTTCGCTCCGCCGGACAAGAACAGGCCGGTGGTGGTGCTGACGCGCGACAGCGCCATCGGCTATCTTGCGACGGTTACGGTTGCGCCGATCAGTTCTACGATTCGCGGCGTACCTTCCGAGGTTGTGCTGGATGCCGAGGATGGGATGAAGGCGCCTTGCGCGGTGAACCTGCACAATGCCATGACGGTTTCGCGGGAGAAGCTCGGCATGCGTGTGGCAAAGCTGGACTCGGCACGGTTGGATGAGATATGCGCCGCGCTGGCCTTCTCGCTGGGGTGCGCTCCGGCAGTATCCCAGGTCTGAAAATCCAGACCGGAAGTGCTCAACGTACCTACACTTATTAACTTTTGAAAAGCTCCGCGTGGCCGCAGTGATCGCAAACATACACATTTAGAACGAGTTCTTGTTCTTGGGGTGGGCCCCCTTGGCGGTGTGCCTTCAACCGATGCGCGTATCCTCCGCTCCGATAATTCCCCACCCCGCAAACTCCGCAAGGCCAGGTACTTACTCCGGCTGCTTTGAACCCTCTGCTCGCCTTGATGTGATTGATCAGTGTCTCAACCATCGACAGTAGACTTGACGCGGACCCGTCACAATCCTTTTCATTTCGAACAATGCATCTGGAAAGTATTAAGCTATTCACAAGGTGCATGGTCGGATCATTTGGGAAAAGCTTCTCGAGGTTATTTTCATCGTGGTCATATTCCCAGAATGCAAAGCCGTTCTGCCCGGCAATCATCGACCATAAAACCTTGGTGAGAGGGAAAATATCGAGAGCCGGGCTGATTTTGCTTAGCTCCAATTTGGCATTTCTGTCTGCCCACGGTGCGATCCAATAGCGACTGCCAACCCGCTCATAGGTTGCGGTCAGCCGTTGTGACCCGTCTTGAAGAAACACAATTCCAAAATCACCAAGTACGAGGTTCCCTGATGCTGTTATGAATATATTTTCTGTTTTAATGTCTCGATGAATCGCCCCTTCTTCATGTATCTTACACACTGCCTCAACTAGTGGCTTGAAGGCTTCAAGGGCCTTGAGTACATTGCCTTTGTACATATATAGATGTTTATACAGTGTTCCGCGTTCGTGATATTCCGTCACAATGAATCGCTCGGCCACGTTAGCATGCAGGAGCCTTAATATTCCCGGCTGATCCCGCAGCACTGTTAATGCCTTGACCTCTGACTCAAGCCTGCCGATGGCCTTTGCTTGTTCATCCTTGTTGTCCGATGGAATTATGAATTTCTTCAGTGCTCCGAGGTCCTCAATTGGGTCAGAACTACCCACGTCGATGAGGCATTTCGCGATTTCCACAGTAGTTCTTGTATCGTGGCCAACCTGCATTAGAAGAAATCTGGCGCGCTCATCTGCCTTTCGGCGCTTTGCCGCTCGATCAGGAGAACGAACTAGGTAGACCTCTCCCTGCCCGCCTTTGCCAAGCATCTTTTCGCGTTGTGGGTCATTCTCGTCAAGTAGCGGCTCCCATCCGTCGTACGTTTGCATGTGGATGCGTCCTCCAAGCGACCATTTTAGTGTAACTTAAGAACGCTCAGTTGTGCTTGCCTTTCCACTCGGCGTAGGGACCTTGGAAGTCTTCGATGCTGTCTTCGTGGAAGACCCAGAGGCGGGTGGCTACTTCATCGATTAAGTCGTGGTCGTGAGTAACTAACAGGACTGTGCCTTCGTAGCGCTGGAGAGCTATGTTGAGGGCGTTGATGGCTTCGAGGTCGAGGTGATTGGTGGGCTCGTCGAGGATTAATATGTTGGGCTTGGTGAGGATTAACTTGCAGAAGGCTAGGCGAGCTTGTTCGCCGCCGCTGAGGGCTTTGGTCTGCTTGTCGCCTTCTTCGCCGCTGAAGAGCATCTGGCCGAGGATGCCGCGAATGTCTTCGACGTGGGCATCGGGCTTCCAGCGATGGAGCCACTCGGCTACGGTGAGGCCGTGCTCGATGGTGGAGCCAACGTCTTGCGGGAAGTAGCCGATCTGGGCTTCATGGCCCCAGAAGACCGTGCCGGAATCGAGGGTGAAGTTCTTGTCGGCTAGGCCAGGGTAGTTATTGAGAAGGCTCTTGAGGAGCGTGGTCTTCCCTGCCCCGTTGCGGCCCATGAGACAGATGTGTTCTCCGCGCAGCAGGTTGGCGGTAAAGCCGTCGATGACCGTTTGCTCGCCGTAAAGTTTGGTGATGTGCTTGAACTCCAGGACATGCTTGCCGCTGGGGCGAAGCTGGTCGAATTTGATGTAGGGGCGGGCGATGTTGGAGCGGGCAAGGTCGTTGGTTTGCAGGCGCTCGACCTCTTTGCGGCGGCTGGTGACCTGCGAGGAGCGGGTTCCGGCCGAGAAGCGGGCGATGAAGTCGTTGAGCTGGGCGATCTTCTTTTCGCGCTGGGCGTTCTGCGCTTCGAGGGTGGAGCGAATCTGCGTCTTGGCCATCACCATCTCGTCGTATCCGCCTGTATAGGTAATGATGGTTTCGTAGTCGATGTCGGCGGTGTGTGTGGTGACGGAGTTGAGGAAGTGGCGGTCGTGGGAGATGGCGATGAGAGTGCCATCGTAGTTGTTGAGGAAATCCTGTAGCCAGTGGATGGATTCGAGATCAAGGTAGTTGGTGGGCTCGTCGAGGAGCAGGGCCTGGGGCTTGCCAAATAGGGCTTGAGCGAGGAGGACGCGAACCTTCTGGCCGCCCTGGAGTTCGCCCATGAGTCGCTCGTGGAGGGATTCAGAGATGTCGAGGCCGTCGAGGAGGACAGCGGCGTCGGATTCGGCGGTGTAGCCGTCCTCGTCTCCGATGACGCCTTCGAGCTCGCCGAGGCGCATGCCGTCGGCGTCGGATAGCTCGGGCTTGGCGTAAATGCGGTCGCGTTCTTCAAGGGCGGCCCAGAGAGGCTTGTTGCCCATGATGACGGTGTCGATGACGCGATGGGCATCGAAGGCGAACTGGTCCTGGCGGAGGACGCCGAGCTTGCGCGGACGGACGACAGTTCCCTTCTGGGGGTCGAGATCGCCGGTGAGGATGCGCATGAAGGTGGTTTTGCCGGAGCCGTTGGGACCGGTGAGGCCGTAACGGCGGCCAGGGACAAAGTTGACGCTGACATCCTCGAAGAGCACCTTCGAGCCGTAGCGCATGGTCACGTTGCTGACACTGATCATTGTTATCGAGTTCCTGTATGGGGGTTTCCCACCCATTCCGCAAAGAACGCGTAATGGATGGGGCACCAAGGCGGAATATGAGCCGGGTGAGTCTGGGGTTGAATTACGATTTTGGGGGGCGCGCGGACGCCAGCCCCGGAGAACTGCTGCTCTTTCATTTTCTCATGCGGGGGCGTCATCCGGTATGCGACTCTTTTTAACTGGCCGCGTCTATAGGAATGAGGCGGTTCTTCTGCCCAGGCGCAGGAACCGCGGCCAGACGGGTTTGCCCGCCACTGGCTATACTGAAGGTTGGAAGATGGAACAACTTAATCTGCCTGAATAACTGAACAAACTGAACAAGCCAGCCATGAGCTGGTTACCCGACGAGGTCAACGAAACCATGAAATCGCTCTTTGAACGGCTACGCACACGCCGTCTTGCATCCGTGTTTATCTTGCTTGCCACGCTGTCTGTGGCCATTGTAGCCGGCTCGTATGCCGCGCATGGAGTCCGTGGACAAGAGAAACAAAATGACAGCGCCGACGCCACGCCACTGAAAGTGGTCAATTCCACGGTGGCTCCCAACCAGTTTGTGGAAATTGCCAAGCGTGTTGGGCCGGCAGTGGTGAACATCAACACGCAGACGCTTCCCAAGCAGACTGCCAACAAGGGCCGGCGCAATTTTCACGGCCGCATCCAGCCGCCCCCGCAGCAACCGGGCGACGACGATCAGGACCAGGAGCAGGATCAGCAGCAGGGCCAGCAACAGGGCCAAGGTCCATGGGGAGACATTTTCCGCTTCTTCGGCGGGCAGATGCCCGACATGGAAGGCGGGGAGAACAACCGGGTTCGCGAGTCGCTGGGCTCGGGCTTCATCGTCGATCCCAAGGGCTACATCATCACCAATTATCACGTAGTGGAGAAGGCCGACAAGATTTACGTCAAGCTCTCCACCGACCCGGACAACGCAGATGAGGGCCGACCGGCGCGGGTAATCGGAACGGACAAGGCCACGGACCTGGCGGTGATCAAGATCGAAACCAGCACGCCGCTGCCGACCGTCAAGCTGGGCAACTCCGACACGGCGCAGGTGGGCGACTGGGTGGAGGCCATAGGCAGCCCGTTTGCGCTCTCGCAGACCGTAACGGCGGGCATCATCTCGGCCAAGAATCGGACCATCGAGCCAGGCGCCAGCGGCCAGTTTCAGCATTTCATCCAGACCGACGCGGCCATCAATCCGGGCAACTCCGGCGGACCGCTGCTGAACATGAACGGCGAGGTCATTGGGGTGAACACGGCGATCTTCACGCAATCGGCAGGCTACCAGGGCATCGGCTTCGCCATGCCTTCCAACACCGTAGTGGACATTTACAACGACCTGATCGGCGCCAGCCACAAGGTGACGCGCGGCTCCATCGGCATCCGCTTCAACCAGGGCCTCTCAGGGGCCGTGAACCGCGTGTACGGCTTCAAGAACGGCGTGCTGGTGCAACAGATTCAGCCAGGCGGACCGGCGGAGAAGGCTGGCCTCAAGACAGGAGACATCATCACTTCCATCGATGGACACTCCATCAAGGATGGTGACGACCTGGTCAACAAGATTGCCAGCCGCAGACCGGGCTCGAGCATTCGTCTAGGCTACCTGAGGGATGGCAAACCAGCAGACGCGACGGTAGCCATCGGCGACCGCGACAAGGTCTTCGCCGAAGTGGACGAGCATCAGGCAGAAGCCAACCCGGACGATAAAGGAGACGCGGGCGAAACCAAGCTGGGCGTGGTGGTCCGCGAGATACCGCAAGCCACAGCCGCCAAGCTGCATAATTCCGGCGTGATGATTCAGTCGGTGCGCACAGGTTCGTTCGCTGACCTGCAAGGGTTGGAGCCAGGCCTGGTCATCGTGCGCGTCAACAAACAGCCCACGGGCACCAAGGATCAGTTCAATGCCGTGGCAAGCAAACTCAAGACGGGCGATGACGTGGTTTTTGAAGTTGTGGACCCACGCCGTTCCGACGATGGCATCAACCTGATCGGGGGAACGCTGCAGTAGCGTTTGCAAGGGCGCCAGAGGCGGATTCGCGCTTCTGGCGCCCTTTTTCCGCAACCATCCTGATTCGGAACAATATCGAGTTTCTCCTTGCTGCAAAACGGGAGAACTCGGTAAAATTTCGATATACTGACAAGCGAGAAATTGTCGTCCCAGAGGTGAACCCGCGTGCTGACTCTTCGAGCAAGCCTGGCGTTAGCAGTGTTCGCGGCATTGGCCGCACCACCGGCATTCGGAACCACGGCTCATCCGGCTTCCAGCGGCAAACCCGCGACGCATACCGTACAGGCGCACTCCGCACAGGCGCATGGAACCCACAAGGGAAAATCCAAAGCGCGCCGCCCACGCGGCCAACAGGCCATGGAGCCGGGCCGGGTCACAGAGATTCAGCAGGCACTTATCCGCGAGCATTATCTTTCCGGCGAAGCCAACGGCCTGTGGGACGAGAGAACCAAGGCGGCGATGCAGAAATATCAGGCAAACCAGGGTTGGCAGACAAAACTTCTGCCCGATGCGCGGGCGATCAAGAAGCTTGGCCTCGGCCCGGATTACTCCAACGCGATCAACGCGAAAAACTCCAGCTTTGGCGACCCGCCGCCGGTCAGCACCATTCCCCCAACGGTGACGGATGGTTTTGTGGAAGCCTCGGGCATCAAAAAATAGGCATTCTGATGGATGCGCTTCATAGCAAGCATGGCCGCCCTTGGGCGGCCATGCTTGTGTAAGAGCGGCCTGCAAATTATTAGAAATGGAACGGCGGCATTCCCTTCAACAGAAACTCGTAGCGTGGGCGAAGGGTGTCCGGGCCGGAGGTGATGGTGCTGTCGAGGTGGATGAGCGAGTCGGCGCTGTCGTACTTCGGCCACAAGGGCAGGCCGGTTCCGTTGGGGTCGCCGGTATGGGCAAAATTGGTCCAGTAGCTCATCGCCTGCTCACTCAGCTTGCGATCCTCAGGACGCCAGATGGCTCCGGGACGGGTGTCGAGTGTGCCGAAGATGTATTCGATCTCGTCGGAGTGGAAGGCAAACGAACCTAGATGAAATTTGCTGGGTGGCGCGGCCAACTCAAATCGGTAACGAAAGACCGGCGAGTCGCCTGTCTGCCACCCCACGGACGAAGACCTGTCCTTGGGGACCCCGGCTTGCCACCCCACGGACGAAGACCTGTCCGTGGGGGCCCCGGCTTGCCACCCCACGGACGAAGACCTGTCCGTGGGGGCCCCGGTTTTCCTATGCGCCTCGATCCACTTCCAAGTTCCGAAGACGATGAAGGCGTCACTGCCGTAATCGATGGCCGAGCGCGCTGCCTGATCATCGGTAAGACCCGGATAGAGATTCAGAAACTCTGCCGACCGCTCCTTGAAGTGCTCGACCGCATAGGCTTTCCACTTCTCCGCCGTCATTCCATCAGCCAGGGAGGTGTTCTCGTCGCGATTCCATCCTGCCAGCAGAGGCACATGCGCCTGCCGTCCGGCTGCGTAGGTTGCTTCCACCGGCTCGGTAAGCAGCCATCCATCCACATAGGGCGGAAAGCCGTTGATGAGCTTATCTTTGCTGGCCGCGAGAATCTTCTCGGTGGGCAGGGCGCGTAGTTCGGCCAGCGAGTGAACGCCAAGCGAGGCCACCCACTCGCCGTCGTTTATCTCTTCGGCTTCCAGAGAGCCGGTTGCCGGCGCTCCGGCGAAGGCAGCGCCGCTTTCTCCAATGGCCTTGTGAAAAAGACCGCGTGCTGTAGGTGAGGCCATTAGCGTGCTCACCGCAAAAGAGCCGGCGCTTTCTCCAAAAATTGTCACGTTGCCGGGATCGCCGCCGAAGTTGCGGATGTTAGCCTTGACCCATTCGAGCGCGGCCACCATATCCTGAAGGCCGTAATTGCCCGCCGCGCCGTTGCCCTCTTTGGCCAAGTCTGCCGTAGCAAGAAAACCGAAGACACCCAGGCGGTAGTTGATGGTGACCAGCACCACGCCCTTGAGAGGCAGAAAGTCGCCGTTGTGGCGCGGCTCCGAGCCGGCGCCGGCCGCATAGCCGCCGCCATGAATCCAAAACATGACCGGCAGCTTGCTGTTGGCATTGCTGACGGCTGGCGTGTAGACGTTGACGAAGAGGCAATCCTCGCTGGGGCCGCTATCCTGAAAGGTCAGGTCGTCGAAGAGGTGAATCTGGGCACAGTGCGCGCCATATTTCGTAGCGTCGCGCTCGCCCGCCCACTTGGCCGGAGGCTGTGGCGCGCGCCAGCGCAGATCGCCCACCGGAGGAGCCGCGTAAGGCAGGCCAAGAAATGCCTGGACCTTGCCACCGTTGATGAGTTTGCCACGAACCACGCCTTGCGCGGTCGTTACCGTCAGGGAGCCGGCATGGGCTGTAGCGGACACTCCCAGCGCCAGAGATGCGATGGCTAGCATGGACGCTGCTTTCCTTGTTGTTTGCATGAATAAATGTCTCCGCACCACTTTAGCACGCAGATATGAGCGATTACTTGCCGATGACATCGATGGCGGCGGTAATCGTTTTCGGCGGCATGCAGGCGTTGTTGTCGCAGGCCTGATAGCGGAGACGAGCCTCAACGAGATGGTCGCCGGGCGCAGCTACAATGCGCGTCAGCAGGATGAACTCGCCGGAGTAGACGCTGAGCTTCGTATTAGGGTCGAGGGGAAGCGTGAACTCCGTGCCGGGAGGGTAAACTACTCCATCGAGGCGCACGCCGGAATCCGCGGGAATTGTCAGAGTTGTGGGGATGAGTTCGTCTTGAGAGGGTGTGTGGGAGTTGATGTGCAGTCCTGGCGCGATACGGAAGTGGAGAGCGATGGTGGTTGGCTTGGCGGCGGGAACGGTGACCTGCTCGGGATAAAGAAATACGACGGCGGGCTTGGCAGCAGAGCGTGGCGCTTCATCGAAGAGCGGTCGCTGTGCATGAACCAGCGCAGAGGCCAAGGCGAGGACCATGGCGATGGCGATGCGCATTTCAAATTTACCTGCAATCATCCTTTATTCCTCATGCTTGCGACTTATTGCGCTACTTTACAATTCCCAGCGCCCTTTTGATATTTCTTCCGATTTCATCCTTAGAGGTTGTTCCCATTTGCGCGGCCACCACGGTTCCGTTGCGGTCTAAATAGTAGGTGGTAGGCAGCGCGTCCAGGCCGCCGTAGGGCTCACTGATGGAATCGCCATCGATGAGAACCGGATAAGGCATATGCATCCGCTGAACAAAGCGCGCGATCTCCTGCTTTTCCTCGCTGAACTTCTTGGGATCTTTGCGGTCGATGTCGTCGGCGGAGATGGCCAGTACCTCGAAGCCTTGCGCGGCGTATTGGTTGCGCAGATCGATGAGCCAGGGGGTTTCGATTTTGCAGGGAGCGCACCAGGTGGCCCAGAAGTTGATGGCCAGCGCATGACCCTTGAAGTCAGCCAGTGAGACTTTTTTGCCGTTGAGATCTTCAAGGGTGAAGGGAGGCGCGGGCTTGCCGATGAGCGGGGATAGGTATTGCGGCGTACCTGCGGAATCGACAACCAGTTCGCCCTGCGCAGTCGTGGCCCGCAGCCGCTCTGAGGCCTGCTTGCGGTACTCCCAATTGGCCCAACCGGCCCAGGCAAAAGCGGCCAGGATGAAGAGAACGATGGTAACGACGAGCGTGTTGCGCTTCACGGGGTTGGACCTCTCAATCTTATTGTACAAAGTTGTACAAAGGAGTGCTGACACGTTGCCGATTCATCTAATTTGAAGAAACAAGTTAGCTTCCGCTTCGTGGAAATTGTAAGTTATCAGCTCCTCATGTGTATGCAAAAACTGATACCATCAATAACCAATGAGAGAAGAAGGAATACAGACGCGAACCGGAAATCGGGAAGCAGGCGGGACGCCCGCGCCGGCAGCCTTGGTGCGCACTGAGGCAGCGGCTCTGGAGGCTCTGGCCACGCGCCTGGAAGGGCCGATGGCTGCTGCCTTCAACCAGGCCGTTGAGTTGATTTTGCGCTGCGGCGAGGAGCGCGGACGCGTGGTGGTCACCGGCATGGGCAAGAGCGGAATCATCGCGCAGAAGATCGCCGCCACGCTCAGCTCCACAGGCTCCCCTGCCCTGTTTTTGCATCCGGCCGAGGCTGTGCACGGCGACCTGGGCGTTCTGATGGCGGGCGACGTGGTGGTGGCGCTGTCGGCGAGCGGCGAGACGGAGGAGATTCTGCGCCTGCTGGCCACGCTGAAGCGCAAAGGCGACTCTCTGATCAGCTTCTGCTGCCAGATGAACTCGACTCTGGCCAGGGCGAGTGATGTGGCGCTGGATTGCGGCGTGGAGCATGAGGCCTGCGGGCTGAACCTTGCGCCGACAGCCTCGACCACGGCGATGCTGGCGCTGGGCGATGCGCTGGCCGTTGCGGTTAGCCTGCGCAAGGGATTCCGCGCGGAGGATTTTGCCGAGTTGCACCCCGGCGGCAAGCTGGGCAAACGGCTGGCCAAGGTGCGCGAACTGATGCACGCGGGCGACGCTGTGCCGGTGGTCGCTCCCTCGACGGCGATGACGGATGTGATCTACGAGATGTCGTCGAAGAAGCTGGGCATCACAACGGTGCAGGAGCGGGGACGGCTGCGCGGTGTGATCAGCGACGGCGATTTGCGGAGATTGCTGGAACGCGAGGGCGGCACGGCGCTGAGCAAGACGGCCGGCGAGGCGATGAACGAGCATCCGCGGACGATTGCCGCGGAGGAGTTGGCCGCCACGGCACTGGCGATTCTGGAGGAACGGAAGATTACTTCACTGGTGGTGGTGGATGCGGCCGGGACCGTGGAAGGCGTGCTGCACCTGCACGATCTGTGGGGCGTGGAGTTGATTTAAGTACGGGGAATAGGGATCAGGGAATAGAAGACCCCATGTCATTCGCAGCAATCCGCCGATTCGATTCGGCGGATTGCTTTTTAGTCCGTATCTTGCGCGACTTACTTTTTCTGAGTGCTTTCCTCGCGGAACTTTGCCAGCACCTGCAAATAGGCGCGGGCAGTTTCGGTAATCGTCTCGGGAGTTCCGGCGTCGATGGCTGCCAGGTTAACCAGGTCGCTGCCTACGCCCAGGGCGCGCGCGCCGGCGCGGAGAAATGACTCCGCGGTTGCCAACGTAACGCCGCCGGTGGGGATGAGCTTGAGATGCGGAAAGGGCGCCAGAAGCGACTTCAGGTAGCTGGCTCCGCCGACGGCAGAACAGGGAAAGATCTTGACGTAGTCCGCGCCGGCCTCGTAGGCAGTGATGACCTCGGTGGGTGTGAGCGCTCCGGGGATAGAGAGTTTTTTTCTGGCTTTGGTTACGGCGACGACTTCAGGATGAAAGCTGGGGCTTACGACAAACTCCGCTCCGGCATCGATGGTGGCCTCGGCTTGTTTAGCTGTGGTGACTGTGCCGGAGCCGAGCAGGCACTTCGTGCCGTACTCGTTTCTGAGTTCCTTCAGCAGGTCAACAGCGCCGGGAACGGTCATGGTGACTTCAACGACGGTGACGCCTCCGGCGAGCATCGCTTTGACGACGGCGTGGGCCTGGGCGGCATTGCGGGCGCGCAGGACGGGAATCAGGCCAACACGTTCGATGATTTGCGCTGTGGTTTCGGACATTTTTTCCTCTTTCAGACTGGGCAGACTATCGCGCAATGCGCGCGGAGCCGCCTTTGACAATGCGTTCAACTTCGGCCAGCGTGGCCATGCTGGTGTCGCCGGGGGTGGTCATGGCAAGTGCGCCGTGGGCCACGCCGCAGCGTACAGCCCATTCGATGGGCTTGCCGGTGAGCAAACCGTAGATGAGGCCGGAGGCAAAGCTGTCGCCGCCGCCGACGCGGTCGCAGATTTCAATGTCGCGCTGCGGAACATGGACGATCTGGTCCTGGTATATGGCGATTGCGCCCCAGCCGTTGCGGCTGGCGCTGTGGGCCGTGCGCAGGGTGCTGGCGATGAGTTTCAGATTCGGGTATGCCGCTGCAACTTCGCGCAACATTTCCTCGTAACCGGCGATGGGAAGCTCGGCGAAGTCTTCGCTGACGCCTTTGATTTTGACGCCCAGCATGGCGGAGAAATCTTCTTCGTTGCCCAGTAGCAGATCGACCTTGCGAACCAGTTCGCGGTTCACTTCCTGGGCGCGGGCTTTGCCGCCAATGGATTTCCAAAGTGAGTCGCGGTAGTTCAAATCATAGGAGACTGGCGTCTCGTGAGCGCGCGCCGCGTCCATGGCTTCGGCAGCGACCTCGGCAGAGGAGGCGGAAAGGGCGGCGAAGATGCCGCCGGTATGGAGCCAGCGAGAGCCATTTTTGTCGCCGAAGATCAACGGCCAATCAAAATCGCCTGTCTTGACCTGGCTGATGGCGGTATGGCCACGGTCCGAGCAGCCGACAGCCGCGCGCACGCCAAAGCCGCGCTCGGTGAAGTTGAGGCCGTTGCGGACCTGGCGACCAACGCCGTCGTAGGATACCCACTTGAGCAGCGAGGTATCGACGCCGCCTTGCAGGATAAGGTCTTCTATCAGGCGGCCCACGGGGTTCTCAGCCAGAGCGGTGGCGATGGCACTGCGCAGGCCAAAGCAGCGACGCAGGCCGCGGGCCACGTTGTATTCGCCGCCTCCCTCCCAGACCTGGAAGTTGCGCGTGGTGTGGATGCGGCTCTCGCCGGGATCGAGGCGGAGCATGACCTCGCCCAGGCTGAGGCAGTCCCAGCGGCGAAGAGCGTCGGAGATGAGAAGTTTTTCCATTGGTTTTAGAAGGCTTTCACTATTACTTTATCGCATTGTTGCCGGTGTGGTCACTGAGGGCGGATCTTGAGCGCGGGACAGGCGCCGTCTCAGCGGTTAGGATACTGCCATGCGATCTTTTGTTCTTCGAGCCATTTGGTGCGGATTGCTGGTAATTGGCGCGGGAGCCGCGGCGTTGCTCTCTGCCCAGACCGGACAACAAGAAGCGAGTCCAGCCGCCACGCCCGCCGTTGCGCCTGACGTCGCGCCGAAGCCAGCGGTAAAGCCGGATACAGTTGCTCTGCCCACGCGCGCCGATATCCTGCGCGGAGCGTATGGGCCCTATCGCGCCAATAACAAGCTGCTCTATTACCACCTGGACATTCGCGTCGATCCGGAGAAGCAGTTGATCAGCGGCAAAAACACAATCCGGTTCAGGATGCTTACCGGCGGCGCGCGCATACAACTCGATTTGTTTGAGTCGCTGAAGATAGACAAGATTCTCTGGTACGAGACGCCGCTCAAATACAAGCGCGATTCGGGCGCGGTCTTTATTGACTTTCCGCAAATGCTCAGCGCCGGCAAAATTTATTCCATTGATTTTTATTACTCCGGCCATACTGAGGAGACGGGGCGCTTCGGCGGAATGACCTTCAAAAAGGATCCCGCCGGACGCGTGTGGATCAACACCGCCTGCGAGGGGACCGGCGCGAGCATGTGGTGGCCGAATAAAGACCAGTGGCGCGACGAGGTCGAGAGTATGGACATCAGCGTGGCAATTCCCAACGGATTGGTGGATGTATCGAACGGCAGGTTTATGGGCAAAACCGATCTGGGCGATGGGTATACGCGCTGGGACTGGAAGGTGCATTATCCGATTAACAACTACGATGTTTCGCTGAATATAGGGAGTTATGTTCACTTTGCCGACCAGTCAGGCGACCTGACTTTGGATTTTTACGTGCTGCCCGAAGATTTGGAGAAGGCCAAAGTGCAATTTGCGCAGGCCAAAGGGATGTTAGAGGCTTACCAACATTACTTCGGCGAGTATCCCTTTGTGAAGGACGGCTACAAGCTGATTGAGGCGCCTTACCTGGGGATGGAACATCAGAGCGCGGTGACATATGGCAACCTTTTCAAGAACGGCTATCTGGGGCGCGACTGGACGGGCGTTGGGATCAGCCTGCGCTTCGATTTCATCATCATTCACGAGAGCGGGCACGAGTGGTTCGGCAATAGCATTACTGCGGCTGACCCATCGGATATGTGGGTTCACGAGGGCTGGACGACTTATTTGGAAAGCCTATACGTGGAGTACCGCTGGGGCAAGGACGACGCCATCAAGTACCTGAACGGCGATAAGACCAGGGTGAAAAATCAGAGGCCCATCATCGCCGAGCGTGGCGTGAATGCCGAGCCGGATCAGGATCAGTACTTCAAGGGCGCGCTGATGCTGAATACGCTGCGCAGCGTGGTGAACGACGACGCCAAGTGGTGGACGCTGCTGCACGGTTTCTATCAGCGCTTCAAGTATCAAAATATTTTGACGGAAGACGTGGTGAGTTACTTCAACCAGCAGACAGGGATGAACCTGACGCCGGTTTTTGATCAATACCTGCGGCACGCGCAGATTCCGAGGCTGGAGCTGCTGTTCGGCGAGGAGCCGGGCATGGTGATATACAAATGGCGGGCCGACGAGGAGAACTTCACCATGCCGGTGCGCGTTGGCAAGCCGGGAGATTGGCAGATCATTCATCCGACAACCAAGTGGCAGTGGATGAAGTCGCCGCTAAGCAAGGATGAGTTCCAGGTGGCGACACAGCTTTATTACGTGGATGTAAATAAGCAGTAGGGGGGTGAATCACCCACTGGTATATATCGCCTATGCTTATGCCATTCCTGCTTTAATCGAGCTGAACCGCGACTCTCTCAAGCCTTCTGAATGCGATTGCAGCTTGGGGAACAATTTCCAGCTTCTAATCCACAAGAACGCCAGTATGCCACGCATCCCGGCCTTCATCGGTACGGATGAGCCGCAGCCGGTTACTCCTTGGTGGGTTGCGTTCCCGCAGAGCCCGCCTGCGCTTCACCGGATGCAGTTAGAATGCAGTACAGTAGTCTTGCCGGTCGAGATTATTGCAGCGAATGGCAACGCAGGTCTTATCTGTTTGTCTCAGCCAAGGGGGCAACGCCAAGGTGATGCGGATGTGATTACCGAACAAGGACTCAAATCGTTTTGCTCCCAAAGTCCATCTATCACGATTCTACAGAAAGCAAATTGAAAGGAAAATCGTTTGTCGAACCTGCGCGTACTCATCGCCGGCGGCGGCACTGGAGGTCACATCATCCCGGCGCTGGCCGTGGCTCGCGAACTGGTCGAGTGCCACTCGGCTGAGGTGCTCTTCATCGGCACGGCGCGGGGCATGGAGAGCCGCCTTGTCCCCGAGGCCGGCTTCAATCTGCGCCTCATCAATGTAGGCCAGCTCAAGAATGTCTCCCTGCTCACTCGCCTGCGCACACTGATGAACCTGCCCCGCAGCATCATCGCCTGCAAGCGTCTGATCAGAGAGTTCCATCCCAACGTAGTCTTCGGCATGGGCGGATACGCTTCCGGTCCGGCGATGGCGGCGGCCTTGCAGCTCAAAATCCCGGCCATGGCCTTCGAGCCCAACGCCATGCCCGGCCTCGCCAACCGTCTCGTAGGCAAGCGCGTCCAAGCCGCGGCGGTCAACTTTCCATCGGCAGCGCGTTGGTTCCGCAACTCCGAAGTCACTGGCATTCCGGTCCGTCAGGAGTTCTTCGCGCTAACGGCTCCCACTGCGCCCCATTTGCTCGTCTTCGGCGGTTCGCAGGGCGCGCGCATATTCAACGAGCATCTGCCCCGCATCATTGTGGCGCTGCTGGATGCCGTACCCAGCCTCACCGTTCTCCATCAGGGCGGCGCGCGGAACTTCGAGCAGACCCAGGCCGCCTACGCCGCTAGCGGCGCCGACCCAAAACGCTGGCAGGTGCGGCCGTT
>CAWDQS010000187.1:0-25961 GCA_963804295.1 uncultured Acidobacteriaceae bacterium | reverse complement strand
TGATAGATAGGAACAGGCGCGGAGACGCCGCCGCCCACATGGGCCAGCCCGTCGCCCGTGTTCCAGCCGGAACCTGGGCCGTATCCGTTTCCGTTCCCCGAGCCGATACCCATGCCAGAGCCGTTCCCCAGCGAGCCCTGCTTGACATTGTGCGAGTTCGACTGACCGAAAATAGTCAGCGATGGATTGTCAGGAATGTTGATGCTGTTTTGCACATCAATGGTGGGATCAGGCGGCGCTTCTATCTTGGCAGATTCATCTGGCGCTGTTGCTCGCGGGGGAATCCTGCCCTGGATGGCTTCGATTTTGTCCGGGCTTCCGCCGCCGCCGCCCGCCATGTTTGGAGCCTTGGGAGCACTCCAATCTTTTATGTCTATCGGTGTCACCTGAAGTTTCGGTTTGTTTACCGTGTCGAGAATCTTTTTGCCCAAAAAAATGAGTACAACCAGTAAAATAGCGACTTCGATAATGATGGCGATGCCGACGGCCCACCAATTGCGCTTGACAGCCATGCGATCCGGTACTGGAATCGGCGTCGAGGTCAGTTCCAGCGGTGGCAGCTTGGGCGGAAAAAATACGTCGCGGATGCTCTCATAGAGGCTAATCCAGATAGGCTTTTCTTCGATGGGGATGCCGAAGGCGAGGTCGATTTCGACGCCGTCCGTGGTAGCTGCGGCAGCTTGGGATTCTGCAGATTGGTAGAGCAGGTCGTTAGCCATCGTTGCGTCTGGTTCTATCGCCTCTGGGCGCCTGGTTTGCCGGCTGAACGGGGATATTCGCGTCTCCAGGTCTGTTCTTCCATTATGCTTGACGCCACCGATTTGTGTCTCAACCGGGAGGGTCTCTTCCTCCAGTCTCTCATATTCCGGCATTGTCATGTATCCCATAATCTATAGACGTTTGTGACGCGTAGTCGTTACCGATGAATTTGTGTCCCGTCCGTTACACTAAATAGAACTATATCGAATGCCCATGGAGTGACGATGTCCCCAGCACCAGAGTTGAAGGCGACCTTAACCTTGCCGCAAACCGCCTTCCCGATGAAGGCTAACCTGCCGCAGAATGAGCCGCTTCGGCTGGCCCGCTGGGCCTCGCTCGGGCTTTATGAGAAGCTGCGCCAGGCCGCCCAGGGCCGTCCCGCCTACCTTCTGCACGACGGCCCTCCCTACGCCAACGGCCCTATTCATTTGGGCCATGCGCTGAACAAAGGGCTGAAGGATTTTGTGGTCAAGTCGAAGTCCATGGCTGGCTTTGACGCTCCTTACGTCCCCGGATTCGATTGCCATGGGTTGCCTATCGAGATCAAGGTAGACGAGCAGTTGGGCAGAAAGAAGCTCGAAATGCCCGTGCCGGAGGTGCTTGCAGCCTGCCGCGCCTACGCGCAGAAATATATAGACCTTCAAACCTCGCAATTTGAACGCATCGGCTGCATTGGCCGCTGGGACGCGCCCTACAAAACCATGTCCCGCGACTACGAGGCGCGGACGTTGGAGGCTTTTTACGGCTTTCTGGAAAAGGGCTTCGTCTATCGCGGACTCAAGCCGGTTTACTGGTGCATCCACGACCGCACGGCGCTGGCCGAGGCCGAGGTCGAGTACGAGATGCACACCAGCCCCTCGGTCTACGTGCGCTACATGTTGACTTCGGAGCCTGGGGCGATCTCTCCGGCGCTCAAGGGCAAACAGGTTTCTACCATCATCTGGACCACCACTCCGTGGACCCTGCCCGCGTCGATGGCCGTGGCCTTTCATCCTGATTATGACTATGTGGCGCTGGCTGCTGGCGACCAGGTTTTCATAGTGGCCGCTGAGTTGGCTGCTGCCGTGGCCGCGGCGTGCAAATTAGGCACAACCACGGAGTTGGCTCGATTCAAAGGCAGCGTGATGGAGCGCGCTACCTTCAAGCATCCGTTTCTGGAGCGCAGCATTCTGGGCGTGCTGGCTACCTATGTCACAGCTGACACGGGCACGGGCGCGGTACACACGGCTCCTTCGCACGGCGCGGATGACTTCTACACCGGCGCTCGTTACAACATCGACCCCACATGTCGCGTCGATGCCTCCGGCCGCATCCACATGGACCCCGAGGCCTGGACGCTAGCCGCACCTCCATCCTTCGATGGCATGAAAGTGTGGGCCGCCAATCCTGTCATCATGTCCATGCTGGAAGAGCGTGGCGCGCTGCTGGCTTCAAGCGACCTGGAACACTCCTACCCGCATTGCTGGCGCTGCCACCATCCGGTCATCTACCGCGCCACCGAGCAGTGGTTCATTTCTCTCGATACACCTGTCAAGTCAATCCAAAACGAGGAAAAGACCTTCCGCCAGCAGGCCATTGAGGAAATCGACAAGGTGATCTGGGACCCGGCCTGGGGCAAAGAGCGCATCACCAACATGATCGCCACGCGCCCCGACTGGTGCATCAGCCGCCAGCGCATCTGGGGCGTGCCCATCGCCGTCTTCCTGTGCGAGGGCTGTCAAAAACCCATCCTGAACCCGGCGCTCAACCGCAAGATCGTGAAGTTGTTCGAGGAGCATGGCGCGGAGGCATGGCACACCACCGAGACGGCAACGCTGCTGCCGGCCAACGCAGCCTGCGCCCATTGCGGCGGCACAGCCTTCCGCAAGGAGACCGACATTCTCGACGTCTGGTTCGACTCCGGCATAAGCTGGTATGCCGTCTGCGAATCCGACCCTGAATTGAAGCCCGCGTACACGTCTTTCCAAGAGAACAAAGGAACACAGGTTTTGTATTTGGAAGGCGGCGATCAGCATCGCGGCTGGTTCCACTCTTCGTTGCTGACATCGGTGGCTCTGCGCGGGCGCGCGCCTTACTCGCACGTTGCCACCGCAGGCTGGACGCTCGATGAGCTGGGCCGCGCAATGAGCAAGTCGCTGGGCAACGGCGTGGACCCGGTGGATATTGCCAACCGCATGGGCGGCGAGATCGTCCGCTTATGGGTGGCCTCCGTTGACTTCCGCGAAGACATGGCAGCCAGTGAAAACCTGATGCAGCGCTGCGCTGAAATCTACAAAAAGCTGCGCAATACTTTCCGCTTCCTGCTGGGCAACCTGAACGGCTTTGACCCCAAGCGCGACCGCGTGGCGGAAGCGGATTTGTTGCCTCTGGACCGTTATATGCTCGCCCGCACCCGCGAGCTGACCGAGAACATCCTCGACTGGTACGAGCGCTTCGAGTTCCATCGTGTCTACCACGCAGTCAACGAGTTCGCCATCGTAGATTTGAGCTCGTTCTATCTCGATGTGCTCAAGGACCGGATGTACACCTTCGCGCCTACGAGCAAGGAGCGCCGCTCCGCGCAGTCCGTGCTGTGGAAGATTACCGAGACGCTGACTCGTCTGGTCGCGCCCATCTTGAGCTTCACCGCAGATGAGGTTTGGGATTACCTGCCTGCCGTCGAAGGACGCGAGGCTTCGGTGCATCTCGCGCAATTCCCCAAGCCGGAAGAGATTTTCAGTGACGATCCTCGACCGGTCACTGAGGAAGGTGATTTGTTGCGAGAGGTTCGCGACAGAATTCTTTCTGCACTCGAGGACGCCCGGAAAGTTAAGCTCATCGGCAAGGCTCTCGAAGCCGACTTACAATTCATCGTCAAAGATGATGTCTATGCCTTATTAAAGCATCACGAAGACGGGTTGAAGGAATTAATGGGCGTTTCGAATGTCTCCGTTGTCGATGGTTCAACCGGCGCCGGATATATGCAGCCCCCAACCGGCCACCCATTCTTCAGAACGCACACAATCACGGATTTCCTCTCCTTCGCCATTTACGCAGCTTCCGGCCACAAGTGTGCCCGCTGCTGGAACTTTATGCCGGAAGTCTCAAACTACGGCATCTGGCAAAACGTCTGCACACGTTGCCAGGATGCGCTGAAGGAAATGAAGATTGCCCCGCCGAAGGAGAGCCAATGAAACTCGTCGCCCCCCGCCGCCTGCACTGGCTTCTGCTCCTCTCGGCAGTGATCATCTTTCTTGACCGGCTCACCAAGACCTGGATCGCGCTGCGCATCCCATACGGCGGCGCGATTCCGGTCATACCGCACGTTCTGCGCATCACCCATTGGACCAATGAGGGCGCGGCATTTTCGCTCTTCGCTAACACCGCCTCGCCCAACACAGTCCGCTGGGGATTGATCTGCTTCTCGTCGCTGATGGCGCTGATCATTCTCTTTCTTCTGGTCCGGCTCGGCGACCATTTCACGCTCACCACTATTGCTCTGGCGCTAGTCTTTGCCGGCGCACTTGGAAATGTACATGACCGCATCGCCTACGGCTCGGTGGTGGACTTCATCGAGGTTCACATCTTCAACTACCACTGGCCCGACTTCAACGTCGCTGACTCATCTGTCGTCACCGGCGCATGTCTGCTGTTGCTCGACTCCCTGCTGCCGAAAAAGAAGCCGCCCAATAAGCACGAAATGGAACCTATTACACATGAGTCGCGTATCCTTATTCCGGCCGCATCGGTCTATAACACATTGATTTTTCGTAAATCTCGAACCCCTGACGAGGATTGCATGAAAATTCACTTTTCCGTCCCTTCGTTTCGCTTGACATTTGCCGCAATCGCCGCGCTTGGTTGCATTTTCCTGGCACAGGCAAATGCCCAGCGACTGCCGCAATCCGTCCGCCCAGAGCACTACACGCTTACCCTCACTCCTGACCTGAAGGCCGCGACCTTCACCGGCGAGGAGACCATCGATGTGAATCTGGCCGAACCATCGGATCACATCACGCTGAACGCCGCCGAAATCGCCTTTGAAAACGTGTCCGCCACCGCTGGCGGAAAAAAGCTGCCCGCCACAGTCGCTCTCGACAAGGACAAGCAGCAGGCCACGTTTACTTTCCCCGATAAGCTACCCGCGGGCAAAGCAATTCTGGCCATCTCTTACACTGGCATTCTGAACAACGAACTGCGCGGCTTTTATCTCTCCAAAACCGCCAAGCGCAACTACGCCGTGACGCAGTTTGAAGCCACCGACGCTCGCCGCGCCTTTCCGTCGTTTGACGAGCCGGCCTTCAAGGCGACTTATGACGTAATGCTAGTGATCGATAGCGGCGACACGGCCATCTCCAATGGCGAGATCATCACTGACACCCCAGGCCCCATAGCTGGCAAGCACACGCTTAAATTCGCCACCACGCCGAAAATGTCCACCTACCTTGTCGCGTTTCTGGTTGGCGACTTTCAGTGCACCACTGGCGAATCTGATGGCGTGACCATCCGTTCCTGCTCCACGCCCGACAAGGTTACGCTCACGCCCTACAGCGTCGATGTAGCCAAATTTGTGCTGCACTACTACAACAACTATTTCGGAATTTCTTACCCGCTCAAGAAGCTTGACCTGATCGCCCTGCCTGATTTCGAAGCCGGCGCCATGGAAAACTTCGGCGCAATCACCTATCGTGAGAACGCGCTGCTGATTGACCCCAAGACCGCCTCCGTCGGCGCGAAAAAGGAAGTTGTCGAGGTCATCGCCCACGAAATGGCCCACCAATGGTTTGGAGACCTGGTGACCATGCAGTGGTGGGACAACCTCTGGCTCAATGAGGGCTTTGCCACCTGGATGTCGAACAAGCCAACGGCCGCCATGCATCCAGAGTGGAATATCGACCAGAGTGTAGTTTCCGGTGTAAACGGTACGCTAGGCCTGGATTCACAGCCCACCACACGCGCCATCCGCGCCAAGGCCGATACTCCCGACGAGATCAACCAGATGTTCGACGGCATCGCCTATGGCAAAGCCAGCGACGTGTTGCTTACCGTCGAAAACTACCTGGGCGAGGAGACTTTCCGCCAGGGCGTGCACAATTATCTGGCTGCTCACCTCTATGCGAATGCGACGGCGGAAGATTTTTGGGGAGCGCAGACCTCGACCAGCCACAAGCCGGTGGACAAGATTATGGAGAGCCTGGTGGCGCAGCCGGGCGCGCCCATCGTCACCTTCGGCGAGCCGGCCATGGGCCAGGTTACAGTGAGTCAGAAGCGCTTCTATCTCAGCCCCAGCATTCAACCGGACCCCGCGCAAAAATGGACCATCCCTGTTTGCTTTAAGAGTTCCGACAGCCAGAGTTGTGAGCTTCTCACACCCTCCACGGACAAGCTCAATGCGCCCGCTGGCACGCTCTTCTTTGCCAACGCCGGCGGCAAGGGCTACTATCGCAGCTCCTATCCGCCCAGCGTGTATGCGGCCCTGGTAAAGCAAGTGGAAACCTCGCTCACGCCTGCCGAGCGCATCAGCCTGCTCGGCGACGAGTGGGCGCAGGTGCGCTCCGACAAGGCTACTATTGGGGCCTATCTTGACTTGGTTGCGGCGGTCAAGGACGATCCCAGCATGGATGTCGTGAGTGAAACCGCGGGCGGCATCTCCATGATTTATGTTCGCCTGGCTGCTACGCCCGAAGAGCGTGCCGCGCTCGAGGCCTTGATACGCTCCACCTATACGCCGGTATATGCCAAGCTCGGTCCTCCCTCCGGAGCCGACTCGTCCAACACGCGCGAGCTGCGCGCCCAACTGTTCTCTCTTCTCGGTTACTACGGCAAAGACCCTGCCGTCATCGCGCAGGCGCGGGAGATTGCGGCTAAGTACCTGGCCGATCCCGCATTCATCGATGCCACGCTTGGCCAATCCGCCCTGTCCATCGCCGCGCGCAACGGGGACGCCGCTCTCTTTGACCAATTGCAGAAGGTCTATGAGTCCTCAACCAATCCGGAGTTGCAGGAGGGTGCACTGAACCTGCTCACCCAGTTTGAAGACCCCGTGCTGGTGCGGCGTTCTCTCGATTACGCCGCATCGGGCAAGGTCCGCAACCAGGACGCAACCATCCAGTTCGCCTCGGCCCTGCAGATCGACAGCAACCGCGACCAGGCATGGAAGTACATCCAAAACAATTGGGAGAAGGTGCAAGCTCAGTTCACCACCGCAATGGGCGCGGCGCTGGTCGGCTCTACGAGCAGCTTCTGCACGGCAGATGGCCGCGCCAGCGTGGAGAAGTTCTTCGCCACGCACAAGGTGGCCGCTTCCGATGTCGCACTCAGACATGCTCTGGAAAGAATTGACGGCTGCATCGAGTTCCGCAAGCTGCAGGAACCGAATCTGAAGCAGTGGCTGGCGGCGCAACTAAAACCATAGTAGTATTCATTTTCACAATAGATATGTTCCCCATCCTTTCCGTGCTCTTTGCGGAAAGGGTGGGATACCATAAATCTCCATCTGACAGTCCCACGCTCCGATTCGCTACTATAAAACTGATGCCAATATTTGCTCCAGGCCAATCGCTGCTCATCGACGCCGACGATACGCTATGGGAGAACAACGTCTACTTCGAGCGCGCGATAGCCGCCTTCATCAGCTACTTGAATCACCACGAATACACGCCGGTCGAAGTACGTAATGCGCTGAACACCGCCGAGCGCGAGACCATTCTCTCCCATGGTTACGGCCTGCATAGCTTCACTCGTTCGCTGCTTTCCTGCTTTGAGCGACTCAGCCCTGCGCCCATGAACGACGAAAAGCGTCAGCGCATTGAAGGCTTCGCCGGCTCCATCGCCGAACAGGAGATCGAACTGCTTCCCGGCGTGGCGGAGACCCTGCGCGAGCTGTCCACGCGCCACCGGCTTATCCTCATGACCAAGGGCAACCATGCAGAGCAGGCCGACAAACTGGGCCGCTCCGGACTCGCGAGTTATTTCTCTGCCGTTGAAATTCCCGCCGAAAAAGACCCCGCGACGTACCGCGAAGTCCTCCATCGACATCATTTATCGCCGCGTACCAGTTGGATGATCGGCAACAGTCCAAAAAGCGACATCAACCCCGCCCTTGCCGCCGGCCTCAACGCTGTCTTCCTCTTTCACAAAGACACATGGATTCTGGAACACGCTACAATCGACCCCGCGCCTCAAGGCCAGCAGTTGCTCGAACTGGATGCCTTCGCCAAGCTGTGCGAGATATTCTAACTTAAGCACGGCTTGGCATTTGTGAAGAGCATTTTTTGTGTATGCTGTACACATGAAATCCAAGCTCATTATCAAGTTTGTATTACTGGTGGCCTATGGTGTATTGTGCGGTCTGGCAATTCACGGGGATCACTTGAAGTGGCACCGGCTCGGACGCGAAGCATTTCTGTCACATGAAGCACAAAGATTCGACCGTTATATGGCAAGCCCCGGCACTGGTATAGGTTTCGCCGTTGTTAGCGTATAGCTCTTCTCGTCTTTGCTGCACTATACGAAGGTATTGCGTTCATTGGCGCCAAGATTATCTCCCACTTCTTGTGCGAAAAGCACAGCGACGCGCTAACCGGCACTTGCGATTAACTGTTTCACATCAGCCAGAACCTGCTCTGGCGTCCATTCGTTGCCCGAATAAAAGCGCACTACCTTGCCATCCGGACCAATCAGTGTCGTCGACAGCGTGTGAGTAATCATCGTATCCGCTCCCATTGTCATGCCCAGGTCGAAGAATTTTGCCATCTCTGCAAGCACAGGCTTATCCGGCACGGCTAACTCCCAATGCGCAAAGACATTCTTCGCGTCATTACCCAAGTAAGTTGCTCCATAGGCGCGCAGCCGCTCCGGCGTATCGTGCTCCGGATCAAAACTCACCGAGAGCAGATGCGATTTTGAGAAGAGCGTGGGGTTGGCCGCCATCATCTTCTCGAGTTGTGCAAAGTTGTGCGTCACCCGCGGGCAAAACTCTGGCGAGGGGCAGCGCGTATAGATAAAGGTGACTAACAGTGACTTGCCTTTGAACTGGCCGAGATGAATTGGCCGGCCATCCTGGTTGCGTAGCTTGAAATCCGGAACAGCGTCGCCCGGCGCAGGGACATGATATGAAACGCCGGGCTTGTAATCCGGCTTGGCCTGCGCCACCACCACAATATGGTCAAGCAGCACATCCCCATCGGGATTGGTCATCACAATCACATCGGCGGTAATCACATCGCCCGGATGAAGCTCGCTCAGGATGCTCGCATCCTGTAGTTTGTAGGGCATGGTCATGGCATCCATGAAGCCAGGAATGGCCTCATGGTCCAGCGTTACCTCGCCCTTGGCGGCATCGGTGGAGACCACCTTGCCGCGCAGATGGTAGACCTTTCGTTCAAACTCGCCGATTGGCTGATTTTGGCTTGAGCTTGTCTGCGCGGGAGGATTCTGGCCGGAGTGGCAACCGGCCAGCACAATAAAAGCAAGCAAAGAGGGAATAAGCAATCGACACGTCATAAGCACAGTGTACAACCACACTTAGTTTCCTGCTTTGAAAGGGTACGGATTCATAATCCCAGAAAATATATGTCTTTACGCCGTCCCGACGGGACTCCGGAGTGAATCTGTGGAATCCATTTCCCCACGCTAAAGCGCGGGGCTAACAAACACTGCGCCTCCTGCGCGCTTATCAGAACATTACTCATGCAGCCATCAATCCAGTCCGAATATATCTGCTCGATTTACGGTATAGCCAAAGCCGCGCACTTTCAAAGCAACTCATCATTAACCTTAACCCGGCGATTTACAAAGTGCGCTTGAACAGCGGCGTGGCGATGAGCAGTGCGCTGATGCCGAAGACAAAGAGAAACAACAGATCAAACTTGATAGCATCAAAGCCGCCATCTTTAAGGATGATGGATTTGAATCCGTGGATAGCGTACGTAAAGGGGTCGACAATGGCGATGGCGCGCAGCCATGTCGGAAAGGATGCAACGGGATACATGGCGCCGGAGGGGTAAAAAAGCAGCGTGTTGAGAACGCCGAACATGGCGCGAGGCACCAGCGGGTCGTCAACGCGGACCATGAGAAGGAACATCATTCCGTTGAAGGCGATGGCAGTGCCGAGAATCAGGGTCAGGAGCTGAAGCAGCATCCACGGATGGAAGATGATGCCCAACCCGGCCATGAGCGAACCTATCACCGTGAGGCAGATGCCGGAGAGTACAGCCTTGATGGCGCCGGCCGTGTTCAGGCCGAAGACTAACTCCAGCTTTGTAATTGGAGTGACAAGATAGCCCTCGTGAACGCCACGCGCCTTGTCGTCGATGTATAACATTCCGCCGCCAACCATGACCGAAATATACATGGCCATGGCAATGGTGGCGGGAAGCAGAAACTTCATGTAATTCACATAGGGATAGAGTTCAACTATTTCCAGGGCAACTTGGCTGGCGAGCCGCGGCTGGATGACGGGAGCGGTGAGCGCGGCGACCACCAACTGCATCTCAGCCTCGATGCTGCTGGAGGTGAACAGGTCCGTATCATCGACGACCAGGCCTATGACGGGCGCGTCTTGCGCGTAGACACGGCGAGAGTATTGGGCGGGAATAACGATGGCAGCGTCGATTTTCCCGGTGCGCACATCTTCGCGGGCCTGCACCTCGGAGGTGTACTCGACGGTAGTGAAGGTCTTGATGTTGACGGCGATGGAGTCGAAAGCTTCGCGGAGTTTAACAGCATCAGGGCCATGGTCGTAATCGACGACGGCGACGCGGCAGCCTACAATTTTTCCACCGAAGGCATTGCCCATGATGATCAGCATCAGAAGCGGCATCATCAACGACATAATCATCAGCGTCGGTGAGCGGAAAAACCTGCGCATCTCGCGCTCGACAATGGCAAACATTCTATTCATGGCTGCATTCCTGGCCGCGGCGGCATGGTGAACACGGGCGGTTTGACCTGCTCATCGCGAAGCTGGCGCCCGGTATAGTGAACGAATACGTCGTCGAGCGTGGTGTTCTGCACGCTGAGAGAGGTGAGCGTCTCGCCGAGGGACGCGGCTAACTCGACTAACTGCATGGTAGTTTTTGATCCAGAGGACGTAAGCACGCGGTAGAAGCCGGCGCTTTCGGCCTGCACGCTGGTGACGCCATCCAGTTTTTCCAGGCGGCCTTGCCACTCCTCGGTTTCGCGGTCGAAGTGTACTTCAACGACGTTGGCGCCAGGTACGCTGTGCTTGAGATCAATGGGCGTACCCAGCGCAACGAGCTTGCCATAATCAACAATAGCGATGCGGTCGCAGAGTTTGTCGGCCTCTTCCATGTAGTGGGTGGTGAGGAGGATGGTGAGGTTGCGGGTGCTGCGCAGGTTGTTGAGCATCTCCCAGACAGCGATGCGTGAGACCGGATCGAGACCGGTGGTAGGCTCGTCAAGAAAAAAGATACGAGGATTATGGACCAGGCCGCGGGCGATTTCTACTCTCCGGCGCATTCCGCCGGAGAGTGTCTTGACCTGCGCGCCACGCCATTTGACAAGATCAACTGCTTCGAGAACTTCGGCGATATTATTTTCGCGCTCGTGTTTTGGGACCGAGTAGAGCTTGGCGTAGATGCTAAGATTTTCTTCGACGGTGAGGTCGGGGTCGCTGGTGAGGGCCTGAGGAATGACGCCGATCATGCGTCGGACAGCATCAGGCTCCTTAGCTACATCGTGTCCAGCTATGACTGTGTGGCCGGCGGTAAGCGGTATGAGCGTGGTCATCATGCGGATGAGGGTACTCTTGCCCGCGCCGTTGGGGCCGAGGAGGCCAAAGATTTCGCCCTCGGCAACTGAAAAGCTAACGTCCTTGACTGCTTCAAAGTCTCCGTAGCGCTTGAAGATATGTTCGACGGCAATCGCTGGCGTGTTCATTGCTTCACCAGCTTGTTCTTGGGTATATAGACTTCTGCAATCATGCCGGGAACAAATCGCTCGCCAGGATTGTCGATGAGCAGTTTCAACTGAACGGTTTTTATGTCGCGCTTGCGGGAGCTGACGTCCCGCTGCGTGGCGAAGTCGGCCTCGGCGGCTTTATTGATGACTTTGCCCTGAAGAGTTGCGCCGCTGGGCATCACAACACGCAGCGAGTCGCCGATCTGGACTGCATCGGCCTGGGTCTCGGGCAGCGGCGCATAAATCCAGGTCTCAGTAATATCCATAATGGTGACGATGGCAGCGCCGGCGGCAACCACCTCACCCTGGCGCGCGGCGCGCACGTTGACCTTGCCACTGACCGGGGCATAAATCTGGGCATAACCCAACTGAACACTGGCCTGTTCGGCTAGGGCACGGGCGTTTTCTACATCGTTGCGGGTGGAGTCCGCGGTGTGAGCGGCGACAGTGGTGAGCAACTCGTGGGCGCGTGCCTGGCGCAGAGATGCTTCTGCAGCGGCTACATTCTCGCGGGCCGCATCTACAGCGGCCTTAGTGGCTTGGAGGCTGGTGACCGCATCGTCGCTGGCCTGCTCACTCATGATGCCCTTCTGGGCGAGAGCGACAGTGCGGCTGGTGTCAGCCAACTGGTGATCGTAGTTGGCTTGCGCCTGGGCAAGTGTTGCCTGGGCGGCTTTGACGAGAGCCTCAGCGTTGACGGTGGCGCTGCTTGTTTCTCCGCGATCCTGCCGCTCGGTCTCGACACTCCCGCCGAGCTTGCCCTTCTGGCTGGCGGCGTTGGCCTCGGCGGCCTTGCGCGCCGCGGCAAGGTCTTCGCTTTCGATGATGGCGATCAACTGGCCGGCCTTCACGTCCTGGCCTTCGTCGACAAACAGCGTCTGGATGCGTCCGAGAATCTTGCTGCTTACCACCACCTCGTTGGCGTCCACCGTGCCAATCAGTTGCAGATCAGCGGAGGGCCGCACTGTGAGCAGGTACCAGATGAGCGAGCCCACCGTAAGCAAGCCCAGAAGCATAAAAACTCGATTGCGTGCGTTCACTTTTACCTCACTTCGCCGGTCGGGGTTACATCTTGCGCCCGTTTGCGTTCTAGAAAGTCTTAAATGTCTAACTGATCTTGCTTACGTAAGCTCTGCCTTATACCGTACACAAGCATCAAAAGTGCCCAGGCAATGAGTGTATAAAACAGAAATGAGATTACTATCGACTCTACGGCCGAAAGAGCAAATCCACTTGCTGTATGCTGTTTTTGCGAGACAATCACATTAATTATTACTCCCGGGGGTGCGGCAATAAGGTCAGAAATCCGCGTCAGAAATGTTTTATTTCCATTAATACCGCCTGAAAATCCTAACAAGACCATACCGAGGTTGATCACGGCAGAAATATATACCGCTTTCATCGCCATGTGTTTTTCCATTCTCATCTTCATCATTGCTTCCTCAATTGCAAGACGCTTGATTTGTTTACTATCACGTTTGTTTCAGGCATGGGCGTCTCCGCTAGCACCCTTGCTGCCACGCGCGCGCCGTGCTCGCGGTCGATGAAGATAGCCTGGCCCAGAAACTCGATGGCCATCTGGCGACGAAGCGCTAATTCATGCCGCGACAGCGGATCGATGTCTATAGTCAGTCGCGTCAGCGGCGCGGAGAGAAAGTAGAATACATTCGCGCCCATCGAGGCATAGCGCATCTGCGCGGGATCGACACGGATTAACTCTCCAGAAGCGATGCCTTCCACCAACACATCCTCCAACTTGTCCCACATAGGGCGAAAGAACTTCTCCGCCATCCGTGCCATTCTGTGCTCCTCGCCGCGGTGCAGGCGAACCATCTCCTGTTGCATCAGAGACTGCAAAGCGGGATGGGAGTAGGAGCGGTCGAAGCTGCTTAATACAAGCTGCAGGAATCGCTCTCCAGCCGAGACGCCCGCTTCCAGCAAGGCGAGACTGGCTGTTCGCATCCCCTCGAAGACAAACTCCAGGGCGGCGGCGTACAGGTCTTCTTTGCTCTTGAAGTAGTAGTAAAGCAGAGCTTTGTTGACGCCGGCTTCCTCGGCAATCTGCTCTGTGCGCGCTCCAGCTAGTCCATTGTCACTGAACTGCCTGACAGCGGCGTTTAGGATGCGCGCCCGGCTCTGGTCGGCGCGTTCGGCCTGGGTGCGGAATGGAGTAGAGGTAGCCACGTTAACTAACTGGTTAGTAAATTAACATGGCAGGAACATTTTTGCCATCTCTCTTTGAAAATTGTTCTTAAAATTAGCATGAATTAATGGAATTTGCATAAGGTATAGTGCTTTAGCTGCATTTAACTTCAATAGATTCAATGGATTATTAGCTATTCTCAGGCGAAGCTATTGATTCTTTCAATTCCGGCGGGACGCGCTCTTGATTCCGTTTCGTCCTCATCTTCCAACTCTTCGTACTTGTCCTCGTCGTCTTCAAAGCCGCTGGCGGCATTGGTACCGCTGGGAACATAGATCTCGTCGCCGGTTCGAGTTGAGTGCTCGACTTCATACACATCAGTCAACCCCAGATCGGCCTCCCTGTGCCTGATCATGGGTGCGATGCGAATGCTGGTTACCGGACCGATTTCCATCGTCGTCTGCTCCGCTGAAGAACTTCCCCTGACGGTGCATATCGGCAGACCAAGAGAAAACATGAATCCATCGGTTGATATGTGTACAAATTCAGTACACTCCATGCACGCTTTCCGCAACTAGTTTATTTACAGCAGTATACAGAGAGACAGACGACGCGGATTTGGTTACTTATAGCACATCAATTGTCTGATTATGAGACATGTTACCGGCAATCAGCATAAATTTTCACGGATGCGAGGATTTGCGGCCCATGGAAATAGCAGTTGATGAAACTTGGGCGCTTATTGGCTCGATCTGATAGAGCAGTGCCGCTCCCTTGGCCAGGTCAAGCCTTGCAGTCACAGGGGTAAAGCCGCTTCGGTACTCGCTGAACTCGTGAGCGATGATTTTGAAGAGAATGATGCGCCCGTTCATATGCAGTTCGAATCGCTCGGTTTTCCAGTCGGTGGAGCTTACCTGTGTCCGTTGCAGGCTGAACCATCCGCCCTGGTAGAGCCGGCCCAAGATACCGAAGCCGAAGCTCACATCTTCCTTGAGGTGGCCGTCGAGGCGAACCATTCTCTTATACGTGGCGCTAACCCATAGATCTCCGCTCATGGAGTGAAAGATGCGGGCCTCGATGGAGTGGGCTGGATAATCCGGGTTGGGACGGAAGCGCAAACGATAACATCCGTTCTCCTCACCGGCATATTCATAGAGGAATGCATCCGGCAACATCGCGACGATGCGCCCGATGCGATTTTCATTGTCGATATATTCCTGGCGGTGGCGGGCCTGCTCGGTGGGGGAGTTGAGCAGATGATGCAGACGTTCCAACTCCAACAGGCGTCCCTCGGCATTGAGCGGACGTCCGTTGCTCAACTCAATCCGCGAGACAGGTCCCTCGGCGGTCTCAATAAATTCTTCGCGGAGCGATTCCTTAGGCGTATGGCTCTCGACCCAATAGCGCCAGTAGCCGTGGGTAACGTGGTCGTTAAGCTCGTTGTAGACGACCTCGCGAACCAGTTGATCGGCCGGCATATCAGGCTGTGCGCAGGCACAGCAGAACCCTTGCGTTACCGCGAATATCCCAGCCATCACCCACGGCATACGCATTTGGTTACCCAACTGGACTTGTTACACTGACACCATGTTGGATGAACTGGAGTTCCGCCGTCTGGCCGAAATTGCTCTAAACTCGCTGTTGCAGCATTTGATTGCACGCGAGGAGGAGTCGGATTCCCGTTTTGAGGTTGACGAACAGAACGGCGTGCTGAATATTGCGTTCGAGGAGCCGGCGGGAAAGTTCGTGATTACGCCCAACGCGCCAGTGCGCCAGATCTGGATTTCAGCGCTCTCCACCAGCTTCAAACTTGATTGGGATGAGGCGGTTGCGGCGTTCACCCTGCCACGCACCAGCGAGCATCTGATCGCGCTGGTCGACCGGCTGATTGGCGAGTATCTGAAGAGCTGACGGAACTTTTGTGCGGCTTACTGCTTCACAAACTCGAAAGTGCAAGGCCGGCCATAAACGCCGAGGCCTTCGTTGCGGGTGCCTGTGCCTTCTGAATCCTTGAATTGGGCCTTGAGGTCGAAGCTATAATCCGCGCCCCCATGGGCGAAGGCTCCGCGGGCATACTTTCTGGAGGCGACAATACCATTGGCGGTCATCTTGGCGGAGCCATCATCCTTGATGGGTCCTTCAACCAGAAAATAGCCGGGTTCTCCCGCTGTGCCGCGTTCTCCGTGGTAGGCGCCGGCAGTGACCACGCCGACAAACTTCCAGGTAAATCCCTCGGTATTTCCTTTTGCGGGACAGGTGTAGGTCGTGAGCCACTTGCCGTCAAACCGATCCCCGGCAAACGAAACTGCCGGCAATAAAACCAAGGCGCAAACCATAAAATAGCGAACAGTCTTTCTCATTCAATTTCCTCCGTCGGCCATGGTAGCACAGCTCATTCGAGGCGGTCCAAGGCCGAATCTGGCGGGGATGAGCCTCTTGCAATATAACCAAGAAACCATCATTACCTATTCAGTAGTCCCTACGGGGATTTGGTTTGTTCCGACGGGAATGCGTGCTTGAACGGCCCCTACCCCCACCCGTATTTTGGGCGCAAATTCCTTGTTTTCTTGAGGTTACAGACAGGGTTGCGCTGTAAAATCCTCATAACAAAGAAGTTCCCTACAAAATATTCCAGAATAAGGAGTTAGCGGCACATTTGGAGGACGATTGGAGAAAAAGCACCTGAGAATTATTGTGCTACAAGATGCCGAAATTATCTGCAAACATCTGTGCCTCTTACAAACATTGACACTAATTGCACTCCTCTTTGAATTTTGCAATTGGCTCGGCTAATCGCGATTTATCTGCTCTCTGCTCCCTCTTCCCTATTCCCTGCTTTTCCGGTATACACTCATCCCAAGCCTATGTCTTCTGCCCATCTTTCTCTCACCCTTCTGCTCGCTGCCGTCCCGGCGCTGGTTTGCGCCCAAACCCACTTGGACCATCCAATGTCAACCAAAACTCTAAGCCCCGGAGGGGTGCATCGCTCCGCACTGGTCATCGATACCCACGCTGACACTCCACAACGCTTTGTGGATGAACACTTTGACCTGGGTGACCCCTTGCAAGGCGGTCAGCTAAATCTGGAGTCCGCGAAGAAAGGCAATCTGGGCGCCGAGTTCTTCTCCATCTGGGTAGATCCCGCGCAATACAAGGGAGAATACGCGGGCCGGACTCTGGACTTGATCGACTCCGTCAAGCAACAGGTAGCCCGGCACCGTGACAAGCTGGAGTTTGTGGCCACTCCCGGAGGCATCGAGGAAGCCCATCGAAATCATCGGATTGCCGTACTGATGGGCATCGAGGGCGGCCATTCCATTGAGAATTCCATCCCACTGCTGCGCCAGTACTACGCGCTCGGCGTGCGCTACATGACGCTTACCTGGACCAACTCCAACGGCTGGGCCGACAGCTCCGGCGACATCGACGACGCCTCCGTTCCGCACACCAAAGAGGGGCTGACAGAGTTCGGCAAAGACGTGGTCTACGAGATGAACCGGCTGGGCATGATGGTGGACATCTCGCACGTCTCCGACCGCACCTTCTATCGAACGCTGAACATCAGCCGCGCGCCGGTCATCGCCTCGCACTCCTCGGCGCGCGCCCTCTGCGACGCTCCCCGCAACATGACGGACGATATGCTTCGCGCAGTGGCTCATTATGGCGGTCCCCACTCCAAAGGCGGCGTCATCCAAGTCAACTTCTACTCGGGATTTCTGTCGCAGGCCTATCGCGACGCCGCGAAAGCCCTGGAGCCGGAGATGAACAAGGCCACCCAGGCGCTCAAGGACAAGGCCCTGGCGGAGGGCAAACCAATTCCCTATGCCGAGATTGAAAAGCTTCAGCGCCAGTATGGCGACCGCATCCCTCGTCCGCCGCTTTCAGTGCTCATTGACCACATCGACCACATCGCCAAGGTAGCCGGTATAGATCACGTGGGCATTGGTTCGGATTTTGACGGCATCAGCGGCCAGCTTCCCGAGGGAATCGACTCGGCCGCCGACCTGCCCAAGATTACCGAGGCGCTGATGGCCCGCGGCTACTCTGCCGAGGATTGCCGCAAGATTCTTGGCGGCAACCTGCTTCGCGTCTTCCGTGAGGTGGAGCAGGTAGCCAAAGAGTTGCAGGCCGAGAACCGGCCTAGAATCAGCGAGAAACAGCCGTTCGACAAGTGGCAAAAATAGAGAATTCGAGAAAAAGAGCGGAAGTCACATCTGCGATGCAAGGTCCACGGTTATCCGGTCCCACGCCATTCATTTGCTTGATAATCTGAAGGGAGAATGCGATGAAAGCTCTTGTTAAATCCCGCGCTGAGCGTGGTCTGTGGATTGAAGATGTTGAGGAGCCGCAAATCGGCATCAACGATGTGAAAATCCACGTTTTGTTGACGGCCATCTGCGGTACTGACCTGCACATCTATGAGTGGGACAGTTGGGCGCAGCAGACGATTCCCGTTCCGCTGGTGATCGGCCATGAGTTTGTCGGCGAAATTGTGGCGGTCGGCTCGAATGTGACAGACTTCCAGATTGGCGACCGGGTCAGTGGGGAGGGTCACGTCGTCTGCGGACGCTGCCGCAACTGCATGGCCGGCAGGCGGCATCTTTGCGCGCACACGCGCGGAGTAGGAGTCAATCGCGCCGGCGCATTCGCGGAGTATATCGTCCTGCCCATGACCAACATCTGGCGCCATGCGGACGATATTCCGCTGGAAATCGCGGCCATCTTTGATCCATTTGGCAACGCGGTGCATACGGCATTGGCCTTTCCTGTGCTGGGAGAGGATGTGTTGATCACCGGCGCGGGCCCCATCGGAATCATGGCGGCCGCGGTTGCCAGACATGCCGGAGCGCGCAAGGTTGTGATTACAGATTTGAATCCATATCGGCTGCAACTGGCGAAACATGCCGCCCATGTAACAGAAGCCGTCAATCCCCGTGATACAACACTGCAAGAGGTGCAGAAAAAACTCGGTATGCAGGAAGGATTCGATGTGGGCATGGAGATGTCCGGCAACGTCCATGCCTTTCGCGATCTGCTGGCCAACCTGAGCCATGGCGCAAAGGTCGCCATGCTGGGCATCCCTTCTCCATCCGAGATGTCCATTGACTGGGCCAAAGTGATCTTCAACCAGTACACAATTCGGGGCATCTATGGTCGCGAGATGTACGAAACCTGGTACAAAATGACGGTCATGCTGCAGTCGGGCCTTGATATAAGCAAAGTCATCACCCACCGCCTGGCCTGGAATCAATTTGAAGAGGGGTTTGGCGCAATGCAGGCGGGAAACTCGGGCAAGGTGATTCTCGACTGGCAGAGCATATCCTGAATGAAGCATCAACGCACGTTTATACTGTTCTTTCAAGCGAATCCCCTTCTGGAGAAACACATATGCGCTTATCTCACCGCCTGCTGGCAGCCGTGCTAATATCGGTTGCCCTGCTGTTTCTGCCCACACTTGTTCGCGCCGATGACGACAAGCCCGCGTCCCCCGAGAAGCCCGCTGACAAAACCGCCGAAAAGGCTCCTCCAACCGAAGTGACCACTCAGGGAACGGTTACTGTGGGAGGTGAGAAGATCGCCTACACGGCCATCGCCGGAACACTCACTGTAGGCTCGACAGACATACAGGACGCGCAGCTGGGCCTGGACGGCAAGCCGCAGCCCGGCAGCCAGCTAGCTCTAGACGCGCCCAAAGACCCGAAGGATACATCTCCTGTCGCGCGTATATTTTACGTCGCATACTTCAAAGGGGTCCCCGGCGACGGGTCTTCGTCGCTGGGGCAGAAGAAAGACGCTAAGACTGAGGACCGCCCCATCACCTTCTTCTACAACGGCGGACCGGGCAGCTCGACGGTCTGGCTGCACATGGGCTCACTCGGCCCCAAGCACGTGGTCACCAGCGGAGACCAGCACCTTCCCGCAGCGCCTTACAAACTCGTCGATAACGCCTACTCGCTTCTTGACACCAGCGACCTGGTCTTCATCGATATGCCCGGCACCGGCTTTGGGAGGCTCGTCGGCAAAGACGCGGATAAGGCCTTCTGGGGCGTAGATGAGGACGTCTCTGTTGCTCGACGACGTATTGCTGAGGGATTTGTGGTCTGACTGAGCAAAAACATGTTGACATTCAGAGGTGCTTTTATGCCATATTCATGCGTCCCCGTATTCTCTTGAAAAGTGAAAATCGTTACACTCGATCTCGCAATTTTCAGCAGGCGCTACAAGGATTCATGTCTATGACGTAGTTAGCGTAAAACGCCTCCGAACGTCAATAGGCGCTTGTCAGATCATAAATTGTCCCCCTTGAGATGACGTCATACGTGCATGTCTCCAGGAAAGTTGAAACACTTACATAGTGGATTGGAAGCAGCTGCAGCTGTGTGCTTCGAGAGGGTCGACTCTCTCGACTCGTCTCCGTAGTACTGCGCGCGAAGACGTTCCTTGAACGATGTGCTCACTGGACCGATGCTCTCGTGTGCTAACACTGAAGCACAGGATGCAGATAGAAGGCATGTACGCTTCACGTTGACTCTATGACTGGCATTGACTGTTGTCGTTCTGTTACTAGTGACACTCGTTCGTACCACTGGTGTTGATCACTTTTCCCATTGACGATCGAGCAATTTGTTGCGGGAAATATTGCCATCGAACTCGGCCGACTCACCGCACTAGAGTGAACGACACCCTCCTGTTCCTCCTCGACGTCCTCTTGCTCCTCGCTTTTTCGTCCCGCAAAGACCTCTTCGTCGTCGACGAGCTTCAACGGGGTCGGCGTATCCTCCTCCTCCGAAAAGGCCGTCAATCCCTTGTCTTCGCCCTCAGGCGATTCGTTTAGCGGTGGGAGAAGTTCTCTGTCTTCGCGCTGCCCTTTGATAGTTAGCTTTCGAGAAAGGGACGGCCGGCAGCCTTCGTCAGTTGAAGGCGATCGCAATGAACGCCTAATCGGCGACACTGGGCTCACCTCGGCAATGCTTTTTCGACGCTCTGATGAGGCTGAGGAATCGAGTGAAGCTAGTCGTGTTCGGAAGTTCTCGTTAGCCGTCCACAGTCGTCGTTCTTGAGGCAGGCGTGCGCTTTTCGATCTCCGATGATGACTCGACTCGCTAATATCGACACTTCGGAAGCGGGACGCCGAATCGGTTAGCAGTGTGCTTCGTTTAGGTCTCGCAGGGGCCGTCTTCAGGCCGGAGGTGACCGATCGCACTCGCACGGATGCCGTTCGCATGTGTTGAGTCGGCGCTTGGAGTGGAAGAGTGGGAACGGAGGTACGGCGAGCTCCGCTGACCTGGCGTCTGCTGTCCGACGCCGTTCGTTTGAAGGCGATTGTGGCTTTTATCAAAAACGGATCCATTCCTGTGTTGAATACCGCAAAAAAAGAGAAACCTAAAACATTTTAATCTCAGTAAAAATTTCTTGGAATTTGAGAGCGTGCATTTTTGGGAAAGCCCTGACCAAGCTACATATTTTTCATGAGAGTTGAATTTTTCATTGCTTTAGCTTATAAGTGTACTGCAAAAAGTACGGACTGCGAAAATTGGTGGCATTCAGCGAGTGGCATAGCCTGTGCAAGAAAAGCCTAACAATGAGGCTCAATTATTTCCATGCAAAGATTTTCATATGGCCTTGAAGAGAAAGAACGATCACGAAGTACAGATGTCCTTCTACATTAGCGTTGAGAAGTTAGTGACAGAAATTCACAGCCACTTTTCATAAGATTGCTTCCGACAGGTCAAAATGCTAGAAAAACTGTTCGTAATATTATTTTGACGCATTGGAAGTCCGTATTGGTTCCCAAGACCTTCGACACCTTCGCCAAATTCCAAAACGACTTTGGGAGCACGTGATATGCGACTATGCGAATGTATTTTCTCACACGCGCTATTATACGCCGAAGAAAAATCCGAAGTTTTTAGCGTATGGACGCGACAGCTGCTTCATCTCATGCATACCGTGCGTGCAGCGCCTCAGCGGGAGCTAAAACAGAGAAATTTGCTTTTCAATTTCAGCTTCACGCGACGCCACCCTTGGCGCGTGGGTTTGTCACCACGTCATCAGCAGGCGCTCGGAGCGCTCTAAGAAAATAATTTAAATAATTCGCGGCCGTCTCGACTGAGTCTGGTGCAATTTTCCCAAAGAAAATATATTTTCAGCATGAGCAAGTTGCGTTCATCAGTTTAACATGGGCGTGTCTAAGCGTGTGCTAGTTCAGGCCCCGGTAACCTATGTCCCGCGGGTCAAAAGTGACCCGCGAAGCCTTCGGTTATGACCCGCAAAGACCCACAATGGAAAATATATATTATCAATTGGAGAAAAGGCTGCAAAAAAATTTCGCCCTAGCTCGGCGCTGATTCCTCTCCAACAATAACTTGTGGAAGCCGCCAAATGTTCTTGTCTCAACCACTGTGACCCGCGGCTAGAGGTCGGGTTCGAGCCGAACCCGATCCCGCACGCTGAGTTTTGAGACTCGAACTCGAACCTGAACCCTAAATTTTGATCCGAAGCCGAGGTGCCGAACCTTTAAACGCTTTTGGGTCGATTTTTTTCATAGGATTTTGCTAAAAAAGTAAAAGATTCACAGGTCGCTTCGCTCGCGATATGTTTTACAATGTAGTTTGAAACAAGCAGAATGTACCGATCCTCTATGCCCACTGACGATAAATGAGTCAGTGGGGCTTAGGTTTACTTGCGACAACTAATGCAAGTTCGGTGGATACTACGACGTGTCCGTACTGCACACAGAGTTTCAGCCAAATCCATCGACGGAATCAAAAGTTATGGCAAAAGCCATTTTTGTCATCTGTGGTCGTGTCATAAGTGGTTTCATTAGCCCTTATGAGAATTCTCCAAGCTATTGACCTAAGGTACGTACCTGCAAGATTTCAGCCAAATCCGTCGATGGAATCGAAAATTATGCCAAAAGCAGTTTAAAACATGTTTGTCGTAGATGGTCGTATCACAAGTGGTTTCAGGAGCCCATATGAGAATTCGACCATGCTCTTGGACTCAAGGTACACATCTGCCAAATTGTAGCCCGCTAGCTCGCTTCTTGCGAGCGCTATCGTACATACAGACAGACAAACAGTCAGGTCCCATTGCACAAGGCCTACTGACTTCGGTAGTGGGCCTAAAAAAGTATCCGAATTTTTGCCGCTCGCTTCGCTCGAAGCATAAGGTGCTATAGTATATGCAGATTTGTAACGTAAAGTAGGCTTCGAACTTTAACCCTGAGCCGAACCCTTTTTGTGGAGCCGAGTCCGAACCCTGAGATTTGACCCGAACCCGACCTCTACCCGTGACACGCCAACTTTTGAGAAGTTTTAGAAAATTTGACTCGTAGGATCAAAAAGGTTGCCTGGGCCTGTGCTAGTTGCACGCGGAGACAAAAGCATCGGAGGAGTTTGAATTGCGTGCGCGTTGCGAATGTTGTGCTAAAACCTGGGTTATATGGACCACCATGATCACCATGGTGACAAACCAGTCAATGCGCAAACTTGCACCGGATTACTCCATTGGCCGCGCGTCGCCATCGATACTTCAGCTTCGCGCGTGTGGTATGTAGTAATGCAAAAATGGGACCATGCATGCATGCACGCTTGGCGAACCCCCCGCATATAACCCAGGCTAAAACGAGTTTTAGCTAGTTTTACATTCACTCTCTATTTAGTAATCAAGAAAATGTCGTAGACTGCTTGTTTTACCTACTTCTCTGCAGCCCACAAATTTTGTGCGATTTCCCGTGGTGTATACGCACAGCCGAGATGAAAAGATACACATTTTCCACATTAAAAAAACCATAATGTCACTTTGGTCGCACTTTTAGCATTGTAGGACATTATGAAAAGAGAAAGCCTAGACTTTTTAAAAGCAGAGCGCATCTATTCTCTATAACCAGTGCACACAATATGATCTTGACAGACAGGTGTGTTCAAGCAGATAGTCACATCCCCAAGGGCTCTTTCGATCTATGACCTCCCGAACGGTCGAAGGAAGAGAAAAGTGGACATATGGCTTGCGGAACTACCAAGATAGCCAACCTGGGAGCTTCTCTGCTACCTACTGAAAACACGCCTGCTAGGTCCCAGCTAAATTTTGCGATTCAGCTAGTAAAGTCTAGCTACTTGTGGTAACTGATAGGGTTGGTACCCGGGGGCCCGGCAAAAACCCCCCGGAGGGTGCCTTAGAACTTTTATTTTTTTTCGTTTAAAACTTAAAACCATTGCTTCTGAAAAGGCTCAGATTCTTTAAACATCTGTGAAATTCTCTTGCTGTAATTTTGTCTGCCTTGAAAAATCCGCAATTGATAGAGCAGTAATTTGGATTCTGTTTTGCAGCTTCCGTTTGAGAATTTTTCGCGGGGCCCCAGGGGGACAAATTAAAACCTCCCGTAAAGTCACAACCCTATAACCGAGGCAACAGGAAGCAACTGCCTTCTCGTCCAGCTTGTTAGTCGACGACCTGAGCTGCTCACATGAACCGCATTTATAACGGAGATCGCGTGACACGCAGATTCTGAAACGTGTAACCCTCTAGTCCGTTTCGCTGCAACCAAATTGCAGGCTTCTCAGAAACCCAACGTATAACGCACGTGGGTTGTACTCGACGTGCGAAGATGCGTAACCTAGAAACTAATTAATTAAATAGCTAATAAAGAATGAAATGGACAAAGGTGGCACGAATGTCACTAAGCGGGAGCGCGGCGATTACATTCTAATCTGTTTCTCTGCTTAATGCCATTCCGCCCCATGCTAACTAACGTCCCGTCCGCTGGGTCAGCAAGCAACTAAATTACAGTCACCCGTCGATGCTTGTGGTGTTCGTATCTAATATTTTCGTTACAACATCGCTTATTAGGCATCCACAACGGAGAAAATTTCATCATTGTGCCTACGGCGTTCAGCGCTGCCTGCTTGCTATTCATGTTGTGATGCTTCTAACCGCAACCATTCGAGCATTTTGCGCGAGTGCAGCTTTTTATATCATAAACAATACAATGCTTCAAGACTACCCCAAAATTACAAAATTCGCAAATAGTTAGTAGTTAGTACGTAGTTTCCTTCATTTTTTAAATCCGTAACCGTCTGGATTTACCGTAAAATAAGCGCCGAACGAATTTTTGACTCCTTCTTTTATTCGCAAAATTCGCCTATCCCGTTTTTATGGTAGCCCCGATGGCAACCAGCCAAATGACAGAACGTTCGGGTTCGGTGAGTGTCACAGCTACACGTTATCAAAAACTCCATTAGACTGCAGCTGGAGTTGGGAGGTCTTGCTGTTTTTGCGGAAACGTCTCAGTTTGAGCCCATGCTAAAGTTAAAAATTCTACTCACACCGATCATGTTCTTCACTCGGCGTGTCCTAATATGGACAGGTCAAGTGCTGGTTTTCGCAAAGGCTTACTCAGCTAGGCGTTCTGCACTTTTCTGATTTCGTGAGCTTCATCCGTTCGACTCGCGCGTGCATTCGCCGCTGTCCCGCCGGCGATGTGCTATACATCCGACGAATGCCTCGTATCCAGGCGCTCCTGCGTCACTAGTTTCCAATAAAATCTGATGTCATACTTAATCAAATTCGCGCTTCCGGCGTCTGACGCGTGTGCTTGTCGACGCACGCAGCAGCTAATGAAAACTGCCTTTAGCTGGATAAAGCCTTGCGCCTAATTAGTTTTCGTGTATACTTCATCCGAATAAAGTGAATTCATATTAAGTGTGATGAGCTGTCTGGGCTCTTGACTCGTTTTCTTTGCGAGTATACACGCAAAGGATCTCATGATGTATGTATCTTCATGCGCCCAGACATGCAAAATGCACTAAAATTCGTTTGTTATTGCATCCTGCATGGAGCGCAGCGGAATAAAAATGATAGCTAAGTCGTTAAACGTACATTATCTCCCTCCAAAACTAGAAAGTTAGCGCACGTTGAGAGGAGGTGCTCTAACGTGTTCTAAAGTGCTCGAAGGTGTTCCAAGGTGTTCCAGAACGCAAAATATTCCTGGAAGTTATTTTTTGTTATAATACAGAATATTTTTCAGCTTTACCGATTCCATTTGTCGCTAGGGTGAGTGGGCAAGTGGAACAGAAAAACGCATTATTCATCTGTGCCGAAAGCATTTTCTTCAAAAAAATGCAAGTGAATCGAACCGAAAAAGTAACATCTTTTT
>CAWDQS010000186.1:0-6447 GCA_963804295.1 uncultured Acidobacteriaceae bacterium | reverse complement strand
AGTCCAGGCCGATGTTCACCCGCGAGATAGCACCGCAGCGCACGATCTCCTGCGCAATGGCTATCGTGGCGTCGTCCAGCAGCACCACATGATCGGAATCCCAGCGCACCGGCCGCGAAACGTGGAGCAGAATCTCGTCCAGATAGCATAAAGCCGTGGAAATTTTATCGGAGACGTTCTCCGTGGGATGAAAATGCCCGGCATCCAGGCAGAGCAGCGTCTTGCGTGTGGCCGCATAGGCCAGATAGAAGTCGTTGGAGCCTTCCGTGTAGCTCTCCGCGCCTATGCCGAAGAGCTTGCCCTCGACGGCCACTTTATGATGCTTGCCGAGAGGAGCGGCAATGATTTCGTCTAGGGCCGCGATCAATCGTTTCCGCGGCCCGATGCGATCCGCGGGCAGGTCCTTGTCCCCATCCGGAATCCAGATGTTCATCACCGACGGATTGCCCAGTTCCACTCCGAAATATTCGCTGATGCGCCGGCACGCCAGGCAGTGATCGATCCAGAACTTGCGCACCTTGGCATCCGGATGGCTCAGAGTGGCTTTTTCGCTGAGCGGATGCGAGAAGCAGGTGGGATTGAAGTCCAAGCCCAGATCGTTCGCCTTGGCCCACTTCACCCATTTCTCGAAATGCTTTGGCTCAATGACGTCCCGCCCCACGGGCTTGTCCGTTTCCAGATAAATCGCATGAAGATTGAACCTCTTTTTGCCCGGAATCTGCGCCATGGCAACTTCAAAATCAGCGCGCAGTTCGTCAGCGGTCCGTGCCCGCCCCGGATAATTGCCGCTGGTCTGAATGCCGCCGGTCAAATCGCCCTCGGGATTTTCAAAACCGCGAACGTCGTCTCCCTGCCAGCATTGGATGGAAATCGGAATCTGCTCCAGTTGAGGGAGAACCTTCTCGGTATCCACTCCAATCTCCGCGTAACGCTCCCTGGCCAGATCGTAGGCTGTTTGAATCTGCTGCGTAACCTTCATCACTGAACATCCTTTCTCATTCCAGACGTTATAAATTGCTAAATTGTTTCCATACGGAGTCCGGGATCGGCTCCATTGGACGATACTCGTCAATCTCGAAAGACTGCCGGATCAGGGCGCGCGCCGCATCAAGGCTGGGAATTTCGCCCAGGGCGATCATCTGCGAGCAAATGTTGCCCAGTGCGGATGCTTCCACCGGCCCGGCGCTTACCGGCAACTGGCAGGCGTTGGCGCACATTTGATTGAGCAGGCGATTTTTTGAGCCGCCGCCCACAATGCGGATTCTGGTCAGCCTCTGGCCGCGCAACGATTCCAGTTGCTCCTTGACCAGCCGATAAGAAAGCGCCAGGCTCTCCAGGGCGCAGCGCGCAAATTGCGCCGCCGTCTCGGGCGCGGGCTGCCGGGTTTCCGCGCAGTAGTTCTCGATGGCCTGCTTCATCGAATCCGGATTCAGGAAGCGCGCGTCGTCGGGATTCACAATCGACCGCCATGGAGCAGCCTCCGCCGTGGCGCTCAACAGTGCGTCATCGATGGGGATCTGGAACTCCTGAGTGATTCGCTGCAGGAGCCATAGCCCCATGATGTTCTTCAACATGCGATAACGGCGTTCGAATCCGCCTTCGTTGGAGAAGTTCCACTTGAGAGCCTGCTCGGAGGCATACGGAACCACGCTCTCCACGCCCATCAACGACCATGTTCCCGAGCTGAGGAAGGCTTCCGTTTCGGCCCCGAAGGGAGTTCCAACCACCGCCGAAGCGGTATCGTGGGTTGAGCCTGCCACCACCTTGGCGGCCTTGTTGGTAAAGCGCGCCTCGCCAAGAACCGTGCCCGCCTGCACCGGCGGTTGCATCCAAATCTGCTTCAGGCCCGCGGCGGCAAACAAATCCTGGTCCCACGTTCCATCCAGGTTCAGAAGTTGCGTGGTCGTGGCATCCGTGTATTCGTTGGCTATCACTCCGCACAACCGGAAATGCAGAAAGTCGGGAATCATCAGCAGGTGGCGCGTCTTGGCGACCCACTCAGGCTCCTGTGCGGCCATTGCCGCAAGTTGAATAAGCGTGTTGAATGGCTGAAACTGAATGCCGGTTCGACGGTAGATTTCTGCACGTGGCATGACGGCTGTCACCTGCTCGATCATTCCTTGCGTCCGGCTGTCGCGATAGCAGATTGGCAGGCCCACGCGTTGCAACTCGGCATCGAGCAAAACATAATCCACGCCCCAACTGTCCACGCCGATGCTGGCGATGGGCGCAAGCTGAGAAGCATCTTCAATTCCCTGACGGACGTTTTTCTCAATCGCATCAATATCCCAGCATAAATACCCGCTGTGTTGATCCTTGCGGAACGCGATTGAAAATCGGCTCGCTTCTTGCAGGCTCAGGGTCCCCTTGCGGAGTTGCGCGGCAATCACCCGCCCACTGCTTGCGCCCAGGTCAACCGCTGCAAAGCAGGGATGCTGCTTTTCAATACTGTCTTTTCCGGTCATCTTTCTTCCCTAACTGGCAATCTCCGCCTTGTCTCCCCAAAAAGAACCGCAAACTCTCCGGCCCCTCTGCCTGCTCAGGCTTCATCTTCGATAGCATGCTGCGCTTGAACAAGCTACGGATAAAAGCCTTTTCAGGCGAATTACACGCAAAGCAGACCGCATGGATTAATGTTAAAACATTTGTATTGTTGCACTTACGGCACGACTCAACTTTACCATACCGACGAAAACCTGTCGATGGGAACCCCGAAAAGTCGTGCCCAGACACTACTTGCAGCCTGGATTGAGATTTTCCGCAGCCCGCAAAGCCATGGTTCTCATATGAAACATTGTACCCGCAGAAACAATCTATGCCGAACGTACACCATTGTCAAAGGAGATTTTCATTCGCCCGGCAGGCACACGCTGGCCTGTAAGCCGCTCGACCATCCGCACAAAATTTAGCCCGGTTATTCAATTCCGCTGAACTGTCGCCGTATTGCCGGAAGTTGAAGAAAAATAAATGGTTAATCCTGCATAAATGTATGCGGGGGGCTTGATCTGACCGCGTTTTTTTGCGTTGCTATCCCAGCGGCGTCGGAGCGTGGAGATCATCTCTCCCCGGTCATGGATTGTTTTATACCGCATTCCGGCCCGGACGATTAGCAGAAGAAGATGTATGCTCCACGCCCAAGGTTTCCGGGGTGACCACGCGGTGGTGTACATAGTTGTATGGGGGGACTGTGTACCCCCGCATCAGAGAAATGCCAAGCTGGATGAGGCGGGGGCCGTAACTTTCCACTTCATGCGAAACAGAGCCGATAATAGCGCTCTTGCCCGAACGCATTTCATTGAGTACTTCGGGGATGCAGTCCTGTGAGGCGATGGCAATGTTTGTCTCGATGCCGTGCTGGCGGGCAGCGTCCAGGATGCCTAGTGCGCTGGAATCGGTGGCGGCGGCGATAAGGATGCGCTCTCCATTGCTGTAGCCGGCGAGAAATTTGGTCATGGCAAGCTGGCTGGGCTGGCGCATGCCGCGTCCCTCGATCTGCACGAAGCGCTCAGGGGGAATATAGCTGACCCGTTCACGAATGCCATCGAACGCGCCAGTGATGCGGCTCTGCACGAAGCTGCCTGCTTCGGCGAATCCGACTCCCAGCACCCAATCTACTTTTTCCTTCCATTTGACCAGGGCGTATTGCGCGAGCAAGGCGCCGGCTTCATAGCCCGATTCAAAGTTATCCACCCCGAAGTAGGTCGCATTGGGGTGAGGGATGTCGATGGCGACTAGTGGAATGCCGGCTTTCTTGAAGATATGGGCCACACGCGGGGCTACGGCTTCCTCCACCTGATACTCAAGAACCAAATCCACCTTCTGCGCTACGAATTCTTCCGCATTCTGGATGGCAATGTCGGGATCGTAGCGGTTATCGAGCACGATCAACTCCACGCCCGATGCCGCCGCGGCTGTTGCAACGCTTTGCGTCACGGCTTCCGGATAGGGCATCTCCCCGCTCAAAGTTGCGAAGCCGAAGCGCAGACGGCGCGGACGGGAAACCAGGCGATACTGGCCGTCCTGCGACTGGGCGACATAGCCACGATGCACCAAGGTCTTGAGAATGCGATAGACACTGGTCTTGGAGATCTGGGTCTTTTGATAGACGTCTTCCAGGGTGACCGGAGTATGGTTCTGCTCCAGTTGCTCGATCACATCCAGTGACTTGGAGAGAATGGGTATCAGGTAAAGCCGTTTAATCTTCGCCTTGGGCAACCGTTTGCCTCCCTGTATTCAAACCCCGTTCAGCAGTTGCTCAACCGCGCGGCTTACCTTTGCAAAGATCGTGCCGTTGTGCAGGTGAAAAACAATCTCCGCATCAAACGCCATGTTCCGGAGAGCGAAGCCGGGAACTTGCTTGAGAACGACCATAATATTCCACAGAGATAGTATTTGTCTATTGCAATTATGAATCTCATTTCAATAGACGCTTTATGCTGGGTCAGACCGGTTGGAAGTCGGCGGCTCCTTACGGCACGAATAAGCGTAGGCGGACGTGCCAGTTGGTGCTCTCGCCCGGTTTCAGCGTAACCATGGAGGTATCCATTCCGCCCCACTCCTTGCCGAAGGGGTCGGCGAAGTTGTACTGGTGCTCAATGGCTACGAAGTTCTTGTTGGGAGGCGCGTACATCTGGATGGTCTTGATCTCCGGCGACAGGCCTTCGATGTTGACCCCATAGTGCGCGGCCGGATCAACGACCTCGACCGTAGTTGCGCCGCCCTTCCAATCCAGGTGGCTCCAGTTGTCATCGAAGAATTCTGTGCCCAGCAACTTGCCGCCAGCAGCACGCAGGTCAAAACGGGTTCCCGCCACGAGTGAGATCTTGCCGGTGGGGAAGACGTTGTCGTAGTTGTCCACCTCGGTCACGGTGGAGGCCGGAATACGCACCCTGGCCTGGGCACGGTTGCCGGAGGGCAGGTTGAAGTAAGGGTGCCATGCGATGGCCATGGGTTCGGCTTCGCTGCCCACGTTGTGAGCTGCAATCGAGGCATCAATGGCATCGGCCGAGAGCGTGATAGTGATTACCAAGTTGGTCTTCGAGAACCAGTGGCCGCCAAAGTCTCCCGCATGGATCACGCCGGTGACTTGAGAGCCGCCAGAGTACTTTTTTACGCGGATATCATCAGTTTTGGCCTTGAGAATCAGCCCGTGCATGGCATGGCGTTCTGCGCCAGCCAAGTGCCCAATGTTGTTGGCCGGCAGGGTCAGAGAATGTCCGTGCCACTCGGTGGACAGGGTTTTGCCATCGGCCGAGAGCTTGCCGCGAATGCGGTTGGGATAAGGAACCAGAAAGGCCGATCCCAGCCTGTAGCCGAGGTTGCCAAAGTCGTCATCGTCCACGTCGAGCATTTTTTTCGAACTGGCCAGGTCGGGAGAGGCCAGCACATCCACATTGCCCCTGCCGGGAAAATTGGCCGTAATCTGGAGAATCTCCATGCCGCGCCCCGGCGCAATGGTGATGCTGGTGAACTCCGGCTGGGTGGTGCTGACGGCGGCGCGGGTGAGAATGACAACCTTCTGGCCGCCGATCTCAGGGATAACCTGCGCGTGGCAGTTTAGAACTAGCGAACCAGTCATCGAAAGCGGCAGGGCAGGGAACAGCAAAACAAGTGCGCGAACGAGAGATTTCATTCCATCCATCCTAAAAGTGCAATTCTATGCCAACCGCTCGCTTATGGAGGGAGGCTGGGGATTATTATCCACGTATACCGTCGGCACAGTTGTAGCGCCACGATAATGTGTGGCGATCGCCAGTCCCGCGATAAGCACCGCGATCGCAGACAAGCAGCGAGCGTTCGAAACTGCCGCCCTCCATCGTGCTCGCCGCCAGCACGTTCACGATACCGCCATCATCGAACCAATCGAAAGATCGATGCCGCCGGAAATGACGACGGCGGTCTGCGCAGCCGCGGCGAACGCGAGCGGCAATGCGCCCATCGCCAGCGACTGCAAATCGAAATCGTTGAACGTCACGGTGGATGGCGACTGTGATCGCCAGCGAGGCGATAAACCAAAGCCGGTATCCCGAAGCAGGCTTGCGTTGCGGCGAAGCGCGCGCCAAAGTTGCGCTGAGAAAAGCCCGCGTCGAGCGCCGAGCCGGCGAAGATCGTCGACGAGCCGGGGCCTTGCCTGTCCGACTGGCGCGCTCGCGCATCCCGCGATCTCGTATGGGGGGCAAGGCCGTGCGCGGCGCGCAGCAGGGCTTGTCTCGTCCGCCTGCTACGACCGGCAAGTCCGCAACGACCCGTCCACCGAACAGGACGATCGCACGGTCGCAGGTGAGCGCAATCTCGGGCAGCTCCGAAGTGAAGAACAGCACTGCCGCCCCGGACGCGCAAGCTCGCGCACCAGCGCGTAGTCTGACGCTTGGTCCACGTCGATACCCCGGGTCGGGTCGAGCAGCAAGAATCGTGTCGAAGCCGAGCGGCGAGCCAACGCGCTATCAC
>CAWDQS010000185.1:0-4770 GCA_963804295.1 uncultured Acidobacteriaceae bacterium | reverse complement strand
GGCCTGGTCGAGTTCCGCGCCTTCGAGATGCCGCCCCACGCGGAGATGAGCCTCGCGCAGCAGCTCTTGCTGCGGGCGTTGATCGCCCGCTTTTGGGAGGCGCCGTACCAGACGGCCTGGTGCGCTGGGGGACCGCCCTGCACGATAAGTTCATGCTGCCGCACTTCGTCTGGGCGGACATCGGCGACGTGATTCGCGACATGAACGAGCACGGCTTCGCCTTCGACGCGGCGTGGTTCAGGCCGCACTGGGAGTTTCGCTTTCCGCTCTACGGCGGCGTGCAGTACGACGGCGTGCAGCTGGAACTGCGTGCGGCGCTCGAGCCCTGGAACGTCATGGGGGAAGAAGAGACGGTTGGCGGAACGGTACGCCATGTGGATGGCTCGGTCGAGCGGCTGGAACTGAAGATTTCGGGTCTCTGTTCGTTCTCTACCGTGACCGTGAGGCTCTCGTAGTCAAGCGGTTAAGACGCTTGCCTCGAATGCAAGAGGTCGTGGGGTCGAATCCCACCGAGTGCACAAAAATTAAATTTTCACATTTTACTCGATTAGAGTGGAATGTGAAGAATTGTTTTGTAAAAACTAATATAAAACTTAAAAATTAATAAAACACCCCAAATTATATATAATTTGCAGTAAATTTCCTGATCTTTAATGTACATATTGTACAATCTCCTGAATATTAAGTTAATCATCTTCAAGCATCTAGTTTTTACAAGTTTGAAGTTTTATATGTTCAGAAAAGTTTAAATTATTATCAAACCACAATTCCTAAATATCCTATATCTTCGTTAATAATTTCTAAGTCTTGTTAATCAAGCAACAAACCATTGTTAGGCCATTGGGTGTGTAGCGGGGTCGGGTGCCGAGCGTGAGGCAGAGACTGAGCAGAGCAGCGGACCAGATGTGCAGTGCAGAGACGAGAAGAGCAGAGCAGAGACGAGATGTGCAGTGCAGTGACACGAGCAGGAGCCGAAGAAGATCAGAGCAGAGAGAACAGCAGAGGCGCAAAGGCGCAGCAGATGAGACGCAAAGGCGTAGCAGTCGAGACGCAAAGGCGTAGAAGCCAAAACTGGCAGAGTAACGTGTGATAAGAGAAATGAGAAAGAAACTGAAACACGCTGGGAAGCGCGCTGCTATATAGAGAGCGCGCAGAGAAGAGTGCGCGTGGTCGCGAACGCGACGCGCACGCAACCAGAGAGAGGCGCACATCTAGCGCCTCTAACAACGCTCACTGGAGCGGCTAACGCGCGCGGTTGCATAAGGCGAGCGCGTGATCAACACCGGCTACAGGTGCATCCCCTAAGCTTCCTCTGGATAGCATCCCTGAGTTCGAGAGGGGATGCTCTACCCTTCGGGGATCTTTCATTGGGGATCCTTTTACGTAATGGTAATAACCTTGAACTCATTAGCCGGCACCACCGCCAATAAAAGCGGTGCTCGAAATGGGCACCATGACTAAAGAAAGGCAGAAGGAAAAGCTGGAACAGTTCATTGATGAATTTAGCCTGCACAAGGTGCGCCGCAACCGCGGCGATTTGCTATCAGGCGGCGAACGCCGGCGGACCGAAATTGCAAGGGCATTGGCTGCAGAACCAAATTTTATTTTACTGGATGAACCTTTTGCCGGTGTCGACCCGATTGCTGTTGAGGAGATACAGTCGATGGTGGCTAAATTAAGGCACCGTAACATTGGTATATTGATAACCGACCACAATGTGCAGGAGACCCTTTCAATTACCGACAGGGCTTACCTGCTGTTTGAAGGAAAAATACTTGAATCGGGCGAGCCTGAAGTGCTGGCGGCGAATGAAATGGTGCGTAAGGTTTACCTGGGTTCCAACTTTGTGTTAAAGAGAAAAGTTTTTGCTCAAACCTAAAATTAACCGGCCTATGACCATTTTTAACTCTGTTTTTACCTGGTTCATGAAAAAGCGTATCCACCAGATAGAGCTTTTTATGAAATACCCGAACGAAGTTCAAGGCTCCAGCGTGACGTAGGCCGTGCCGCCATGCAGACGCTCGCCCGCGTGTAGCCGAGCTTCTTTGAGGGCGACGATCTCAGCATGATCCAGCAGGTCGTACTCATGCCAGCCCTCGCCGGCCACCTGCCCCGCACAATCCAAAATCACGCAGCCCACGACGGGGTTGGGCGAGCTGACAGCAATGCCGCGCCGCGCCAGTTCGAGGGCGCGCTGCATCCAATAACGGTTTTGATCCATCGGAGTCATCGTAATGTGTTTTTCGATGTTTATTGCCTGTGAAATTCTTTCCTGGAACGGAAGGGCTGCTTCTATTCAGCCGCGGCCTCCGCAAGCCAGTAAAGAAGAGTTCCGACAGCACACACGAGCGCATGCCAGCGAATTGAATTTGGTCGCCACACACCTGCCGTCGCAAAAATCAACCCTACAAGGGAAAGCAGAGTACCCCATGCGTAGATTTTCATGAGGGTAGGGTCAAATGTCGCAAATCCGCCTGAGACACGGGCATAAACCCCTGTCGAAATCCCGAGTAATTCTGACGCCGTGGCAAGCGAGAGCCCAACTAGGGACAGAGCTAGTAACAGAGTCACCTTTTCCTTGCGCCTCGCCCATTGCATCCATCCCCATATCATCACAGCAGGTAAGACGAGGATAGCGCTGAACCCGAGAAGCAAGATAATTTTCAGGACCATACAAGCATCCTCCAACAGAATTCTATTCCAGTAGCGAATCCACAAACTCCGCCGGCGAGAATTCCAACAGATCGGTCATCTGCTCGCCTACGCCGATAAAGCGGACGGGCAGGTTCAGCTCCTGGGCGATGGCCACGCAGATGCCGCCTTTGGCCGTGCCGTCGAGCTTGGTGAGGATAAGGCCGGTGACTCCTGCGGATTGAGTGAACTGGCGGGCCTGCTGCAATCCGTTCTGGCCGGTGGTGGCGTCCATAACCAGCAGGACCTCATTCGGCGCGCTGGGAATGAGCTTGGCAGCCGTGCGGCGCATCTTGTCCAGCTCGTCCATGAGGCCGGATTTGGTGTGCAGGCGTCCGGCGGTGTCCACAATCAACTCTTCTGTTTTGTGTGCTTTGGCGGCGGAGATTGCGTCGTAGAGTACAGCCGACGGGTCGCCTCCGTGGCGAGTTTTGATCATCTCCACGCCGGAGCGGGCAGCCCAGACTTCTAGCTGCTCGATTGCTGCGGCGCGGAAGGTGTCGGCGGCACAGAGAAGAACTGATTTGTTTACAGCACGATACCAGGCAGCCAGCTTGCCGGCGGAGGTAGTTTTGCCGGTGCCGTTGACGCCGACGAGGAAAGTGACGTTGGGGCCGTCGGAAGGCGGTAAAGTGTTGGATTGGCTGGAGATGGGAGCTTCAAGGATGGTGCGGATCTGGGCCTTGAGCAGGGCGCGCAGCTCGTCGCCGCCTTCGATGGCCTGGCGGCGGGCGCGGTCGCGCAGGGCGGTCAGAATGGCGGTGGTGGTCGGAACCCCAATGTCGCTCGTAAGCAGCACGGATTCAAGGCTTTCCAGAGTATGCTCATCGACCGTGCGGGTGAGGGCGACGACTGTCTCGATACGCGCGGAGAGCGACTCGCGAGTGCGCGCTACGGCCTGCTTCATGCGGCTTAAAAGGCTGGAGTTGGGCGTGGGCGTGTCGTCTTTGCCGCCAAAAAGCTTCATCATCAAGGGTTCCAGATTCAAGTTTAGAGCATCGGCGCAAAGGGTGCGCGGCGGGAGATCGGGGCCTGCAAAAGAGTGCACAATACGTTATCGGTTTTTGAGAAATGTCAAACGATAGCTGACTAATTGAGTTGTGGGCCACACGCCAGTAGTCGAAGGACCCGTCCCTTGGTTCGCTAGAACTGCAACTGCAACCCTCCCGTTGCCGTATTTACATAGGCAAACGAGGGCGCGGTGCGACCGTTCTCCCATGAGAATGAGATAGAAACGCGCTTTGCGGGGTCGAGACTAAAACTGTAGGTACCCAGGAAATGCGGCTGCCAGCCAGAGACATTCTTGGCGTAAATCACCTTGTTCAGCGTAAAAGGCGCCGTCTCCCGGTTGGACATGTCCACCCAGGAGCCTTCGAAGTTGACCGAACTCAACTTATAGCTGCCGGCGAAGACCAGGCCGAGGTAGAGCCTCGAGATGTCATATTTCGGGATGACGGCGGCTGGATTCGTGCCGGAGTTGGTGATGGTTTGCGCAGTCACATGACCGCCCCCGACGTACTTCAGGTAAGGAGCAATCGTCCATCCGCCGTCCGGCTTTTTCAGCTGGCTGCGGATGGCTGGGTTGCCCGCGCGGATGGTGGATTTGTCCAGTCCGCTGATGGAGTCCTTGCTTGCACTGATATCGGAGGCCGCCGTGCCTTGAGCCGCCTTCTCCTTTGCGGCGGGGTGATACCAGAAACTCGGGTAGAGGTCGAGGCGCGCCTCGCCCAACAGGTTCGTCCCTCCATAGAGCGTATCGAACTCCTCGCGCGGGCCGAAGCTGGTATTCAGCGAGGAGTACTTGACCGACTTCATATTGTTGAAGTCGCCGCAATGCTGCAACGAGCCAGGCATGCAGTTAGACCGCATTGCCTGAAGCACCCGGTCATTACCCCGCAGCGTGAAGTCGTGCGTGAACGGCGAAGGGAGGGTTACGGTGTTGGCGCTCTTGGAGTTGTTCGTGCCCACATCGAAGTTCACCACCGGGTCAAAGTAGACGGCTTTTCCGCGACTCACGTCGATCATGTGATTGCCGTTCCAGGGACTGAGCTGTCCATTAGCCCTGAATGTGGGAGTGCT
>CAWDQS010000184.1:0-7850 GCA_963804295.1 uncultured Acidobacteriaceae bacterium | reverse complement strand
ACCGCGCCCGCGCCGGGAGTGTAGGTAAAAGTGCCTGGAACTGATGCCGTGGCATTCAGCTGAGCGCTGTTCAACGCGGTGCCGTAGGCTATCGATCCCGGCACCGTCCAGGTAACCGTCGGCTTCGCCTTGGCGACCGTGAACGATACGATTGCCTGCGCCGCTGCATAGTCCGTGGGGTCGGTCGGAGTGAAGATTGCCGTCAGCGTCTGCACTCCCGCCGCCAGCACTTCGCCGTCGCCGGGAGTGTAGACAAATTTTCCCGGAACCGAGGCCGTGGCATTCAGCTGAGTCGAGCTGATCGCGGAGCCGTAAACAATCGGGGCGGGCGTCGGCCAGGCGATGGACGGAGTCGCCTTGGCGACCGTGAGCGACACCTCGGCCTGCGCCGTGGTGTACCCCGTGGTGTCCGCCGGAGTGAAGGTCACCGAAATGGTATGCGTTCCCGCCGCCAGTATCTCGCCCGCAGCGGGGGTGTAAGAGAATTTTCCCGGAACCGATGCCCTGGCATTCAGCACCGAGGCGCCGAGAACCGTGCCAAAGACAATCGGAGAAGGCGTCGGCCAGGTGATGACCGGCTTCTCCTGTATCGCTGTGACGACCGGCTTCTCCTGTATCGCTGCGACGACCGGCTTTTCATGACTTGCTGGACTGGCTGCCTCAGCAGGCGTTTTCTGCACGTGCCATTCGCCATCCGCGCCCTTCTCGTAGACGGCGCCCTTGTAGGTGCGCGTCTCTGGTCCGCTCTGCTGAACGGGGACGCTGACGGTCGGCGTTTTCTTGAGGTGCCATTCGCCATCCTCGCCCTTCACGTAGACGGCGCCCTTGTAGGTGCGCGTTTCCGGTTCTGTCTGCTGGCTGGGAGGAGTGTAGCTGGGTTGCGCTGCCGGCTTCGCGGCAACAGGCTCTGCGCGTTCCTCCTTGGCCGTTGGTTTGGCCGTCGGGGCAACCGGCTTCTGGGCCGCTGCTGCCGGCGCGGCGCTTGCGGAAGGAGTTTGAGCAACATGCGCGGGCTTGCTGGGGGCCTTTGCCGGCGCTTCCGGCTTTGCGGCAACGACCTCCCGGTCGCTCTCCAGCTTTAGCTGCGTCAGTGAATGCGAATCCCCGCCGGAGGACGACTTCGAGGAAAAGCCCCGGCTGAAACTCTTCAGGCTGAAGCCGCCCTTTTTCTCCGGATTTGCGGGCAGGCCGCAAGCAGTGCGGGCCATCTGCCGGATGAGCCTGGATATCGGCGAATCTTCCAGCGCCAGCGGAATCGCCGTGGTCTGCATGCGCCGCACGGCATTGTAATCGTTGGGAATCTTCCACTGCGCGGGCCGGGTGAGAGCTTTTGTAATCTGATCTTCGGAGACGCCCATGGTGCGAGACTCAAATCGGTTCAGCACGATCTCCAGCTTGGGCACTGTCGTAGAAAAGTACTGCGAAATCAGGCGATTGGAATTGCGCAATCCGGCGATCCCGGCCTGAATAACCAGGTAGACCGTGGAGCCTTCCTTGAACAGGCTCGTCGACATCAAATCGAGCCTGGACCCCATATCAACCACCACGTTTTCAAAGTCCTGCCGCGCTACTGTTACCAGCCTGTCGATGGCTTCATTGGTGGCCTCGTACTGCGGGAACTTGCCCGGAGCCGCAAGCACCGAGACTCCAGAGCTGTGCTTGACCAGAAGCCGGGAGAGAAAACTCGAATCCAGACGGCTGGTATTCTGAAGTGCGTTGATGGTCGAGTACTCCGCCACCACGCCAAGATTCAGCGCCGCGTCACCCAGGGGAAGATCGAGATCAATCAGCAGGGTGCTTTGGCCTGTCTCCTGGGCCAGCGATACCGCAAAATTGCAGGCCAGCGTGGTAACCCCGTCGCCGCCCTTGGCCCCCAGAAAAACCAGCAGCCTGCCGCCTGTCTTCTTCGGAAGACGCGCGGTAGGACGCCGCGCGGAAGCTCGAACCAGAGCCTCGGCCATGGTACTCTGCGCAAAGGGCAAGGTGAGAAACTCGCGAGCGCCCGCGCGCATGCAGCGAACCAGCAGCTCCGAATCCGCCTTCATCGAATACACCATCACCGTAGCCGAGCCGTTGGCGCAGATGCTCTCCACCAGTTCCAGCGCATATTCCGAGTGGCTGTCGATGTCGATGATGATGACGTCGTAATTCTGCTCCAGCAGCCTGGGCACGTCGTCCAGGCTGGGGGGATAGGTTGAAAACTCCCGGATTTCGCCCCCCTGGCATCCTGCCAGAGCGGTGGCCGCCGCCTTGCGGCGATCCTCGTCCGGGCCGATCAGAGCAATCGACAGCACGTTGCCGCCGAGTGAGTCCGGATATTGATCATCGAGATATGAAGAAGACTCTGAATTCACGGGATTGCTTCCCCCTGGCTCTTGCAAATTGCCTTGCACGTTAGTCGAAAATTGATAGGACGATTGCCAGTTTGACATAGGACTAGCTCCAAACCCTTAACGAGCGAAAAAGGACATCAGCGTCCCCACTGCGATTGCTGGTTCGTACGGCATCTTGCGCTTGAGTAAATCAGCGAGGGACGCCTCAGGTTTGCGATTCAATTCGTTCCGCCTTCCGCGAAAAACCAGATCGCCCGCCTTCAGAAACAGCACCCTTAAAACCTTGCGATACGCGATCCAGCACAAAACCATGACTCCACCAGCCAGGCTCGTGTAAAACAGCGCCCAAAACATTTGCAGCGGGCCAACCCATGCACCGATTGCGGTGCATAACTTCACGTCCCCGCCGCCCATGCCGCCCATCCAAAAAAGAAAGCCGAAGATCAACAATCCAAGCCCCATGCCAGCAAAGCTCTGGCCGAGGCCATGCCACCCAAATTGCCCGAGGCCATGCCACCCATTGCTCTGGCTGTTGCCGTCCCAGTCATGACGCCAGGGAGAAACCATGATTCCGGCCAGTAGAAATGGAAGCGCTAGCCAGTTGGGGATGCGGCGAGACCGTAGATCCGTGAACATCGCCACGGAAAGCACGATCAGTGTTGGCCACCAGGCTAACGAATGCATACCCCGTATTCCTCCTCCCCAATATTCCGGGAAAACTCCACAATCGCAATAGTTTAATGTGTGTTGCAATTGTCTAACCAAACTGTAAAAAACCTAAAACTCTCCGAAATCAAGTACTTGACTGCTCACTCTCCCGTTTGGTGTACACGGGTGTTTACGGAAAGGCTCTCCAGTGTGAAGCGAGGCGTATACACCAGTGACGCGCATCTCCTGTCGCCTGAATAGTGTACGGGAGCAATCAAGATAATTTGCAAGTATTATTTTGGGAGTCTCCGCATAATAAGTACTCAGTATTTGCTTACCAAGGAAACCCTAAATCACGCATCAGGAGTGGTTATGGTTCCAAAATTTTTGGCTCTCCGGGCGGCTTAGTCTTCCATCCGGAGAACGGATATCTTGTTATATTGATGATATTAATAGAGATATGTCACATTAATCAAGGAGCTAGCGCGCATGAATTATGAAGAAAAAGGCCGGCCAGCCAATACCCTCTTCCGTTTTTTGTTTACTAAACCGGCATTGTAAAAAAATGTACGTTTTAGAGGTAATTACCAAAGTAATCTCGACACGATCTCGATCTGGAGCTACCATCATCTACCAGAGTCGACCATTGCCAATTGGATTACTGGGATAGCCAGGGGGGCTGCTGTAGCGTTGTCAGACTGGCGCCATGTCTCATTTGGCCTTCCTGTTGCGAATGCAGGGCTGTAATGATCGCCTTTTCGTTTCACCATTCTGAAGCGAAGTGATGTGGTTTGTGACGGGCGGGACCGAAAATGATCAAGGTTGGGCTGTATTCGGAAGATCGAACGCTCCACACGCTGCTTTCCTCGGCCCTTGGAAAGGACTTCGAAATCCTCATGGAGGCGGATGAGGATGGCATGAATCTGATCCGGGCTGCCGGAGATTGCGATGTCATGATTCTGGATCTGACTTCCAATCATGATACTTTGCAGGAGCGCATCGCCTGTACCCAGCGCCTGATTGCAACTCAGGTTCCCGCTGTAGTCATGGCCGATGATACCCTTCGGTCAACCGCGTTTGAACTGGTCCGGTCCGGAGCCTTCGGATACTGCCGCAGGCCGCCCTCCATTCGCGATCTCAAGACCATGCTCAGCCGGGCGTATGAGAACTCCACGCTCAGGCAGCAACTTCAGACCGTGCAGCAGCAACTCGAGGTTCCCGGCAATTGCGACCAGTTGATTGGATCGAGTCCGCAGATGCAGCGGGTTTATCAGCTGGTGCATCGCGTTACCAACCTCAATGCCGCCGTGTTGGTGACCGGCGAAAGCGGAACCGGCAAGGAACTGGTTGCTCGCGCCATCCACAATCTGGGTTCCCGCGCCAGCCGCCCCTTTGTAGCTGTCTCCTGCGGCGCCATCCCTGAAACTCTCATCGAGGCCGAACTCTTTGGCCACGAAAAGGGCGCCTACACCGGCACCGTGGGGGCGCACGAAGGCTACTTCGAGCAGGCCGCCGACGGCACCTTGTTCCTCGATGAGATTGGCGACCTCAGCCTCTTCACGCAGGTCAAGCTGCTGCGCGTCTTGCAGCAGATGGAATTCAACCGCCTGGGCAGCACCAAGCTCATCCCCTTGAAGGCAAGGCTGATCTTCGCCACGCACAGGGACCTGGACAAATTGGTGGCCGAAGGTAAATTCCGCCAGGATCTTTTCTATCGCATCAACGTCATGCGGATTGAATCGCCGCCGCTCCAGGACCATCCCGAAGACATCCCCAGGCTTGCCCGGCATTTCCTGCGCAAGTACGGGCAAATCTTTCAAAAGCCGATGGATGATATCGAGCACGCCGCCATGGCCATGCTCCAGAGTTACCCCTGGCCCGGCAATGTGCGCGAACTTGAAAACGTGATGCAGAGAGCCATCATTCTCGCGCCAGGAAAGGTCGTTCGCGCCGAAGATTTCAATCTGAACATGGAGGAAAGCGATGTTGACATCGGCGACATCGACGGCGATGTAGTCGATATCGGCGATTACCATCCCGCCGGCTCCTTTGAACGCCAGCTTCGCGACTACAAGGTCAAACTGGCCGTCGCTGCCGTGCGAGAAAACCACGGAAATAAGACGCTGGCCGCCAGAAGCCTGTGTATCTCCCGGGCTTATTTGCATCGCCTGATCAGGCTTGCCGAGCCCGACACGGTCTTCGAGCAGGATATCCGTGATGTAGCCAATGGTTGAGCGCGGCCTTCACGGTTGACCTGGCATTTCCTCATCCGCTAAAGAGTCTTCTTGCTACGTGTGCGTGTTGTATTCCGGCGGCCCGGCTATGACCACCCCGCTGTTCTGCCGTCCGTGAATATACCAGCAGCACCAGTTCGATTCATGAGCTTCGCTGTCGACCGGCGCGGTCAAATCCTTATAGATTACCTTTCCGTAGAGATAGATCTTTTCTTCCCAGGTTTCAATGCGCCGGAATCTTTCCTCGGAGTCGCAAAGACCTCTCACATCCTCGCGGCAAAAAGGCTTGATGGCCGTCGATTCCCCAGGAAGCAGAATGATGGGAGTATACGGGGCGACCCGTTTCTCCTCCAGATACTCGGGGATACTGGGGAGATGCTCCTCGTCGATGGCCAGCCTGATTCGTTCCGCCGATTCTAGAATCTTGGCCGGAGTGCGGCCCCGGTTCGTGGCCATGATGGAAAATCTGTTCTCCGCGCTCGGCGATGGCGCCACGGAAATCAGAATCCAGGACCTTTCCGCATTGAGAATCGCCTGAGCATTCAGCAGGGCTGCTTGTGAACTGGCGGCGGCGGCCTCGGCAGCAGTTTCCATGTATCCCGTTTGGCGGTCAATCTTTTTCAGCAGGGAAAGGGCCATCCAGAAGGCGGCGTAACCGAAAATAACCAGCACCAGATTGGCCGCCCATGTAATTTTCTCGGGCACGCTCCATGCCTGCGGCACGGGAGCGGAGGGATTGGCAACTCGGATGTGCTGCGGCTGGATAACCGGAATGCCGCCTTCGCCCTCAGCCTTTGGCGCTGGGTTGGCAGTCTCTTGCGGAACGCTGGCGGAAGACGCCGGAAGGGGCGGTGTCTGCCGATTCACCCCACCCTGGCCGCCTGTCTGGGCAGTACTTGCCGCAGGCGCCTGCGCGAGGGCCAGCAGCACCGCGATGATCGCTAAACCCTTCATCCTCATGGGGAAAATGTATCACACGACTCTTGCAAAGTCCCGCACTCGGAAGCCGCTTGCAGTCGGATGAGGCGGCCTTCTACGGTTCGAGCACGTCCACGCCCCGCCAAAAGGCCACGTAGCCCTTGATCTTGCGCGCCGTTGGCTTGGGGTCGGGATAATACCAGGCAGCGTCCGGGTTATCCTCCCCGTCGATCAGCAGCGTCATGTAGCGCGCCTGCCCCTTCGCCGGATCTAGGGACGTGGTCGTGCTGGGACGAAAATATTCGCGCTTCAGGCTGGATTCGGGAAAGTAGACATTCCCATCCACCGTCTGTGTCTTCTCGCTTTCGGCAATTACCTTGCCGTTCCAGATTGCTCGTGCCATAGGTTGTTCTGTTCCGATGATTCCGTTATAACTCTCTATCGGCCCTGATTCGGGTCCAATGAGTGTGTCGGATAAACATTAACAGAGATTCGCCGGGATTGCGAGTCTCCTTCAGGGTTTGGGTGGATAAGAATACTGGCCGTGCGCCTCCTGCCGGGCGGGCAGGCTGTTGCGCCGGGCTTCCACGTTCTTCAGCACCGCCTCGTAGCGCAGGGCCGCGGCTGAAAACCGGTTCACCAGCTCCGCCGTCTTCACCAGGAACCCCGGATTCTTTTCCCGGATGCCATCCAGAATCGTCGCAAACTTGGCCAACATGAAAAATCCCTCGGCGTTGCAATCCACAAACAGCTCCGCCGAAACCGCCCCATGCAGCACCATCGCCGCGGCCATCTCCCAGTAGGTCAGCACCTGCCGCAGCCACGCGTTGTGCGGGTCGGAGGGGTTCTCCGCCACGGCAAAAAACTCCTCCGCCGTAGCCGGCCAGAACTCGCCCGTCACCCACGCGCGCGCCTGGCGCATCACCGCCTCGGTGCGCAGTTCGTACAATCTGAGAATGATTTCCGCATCCGCCGGCGTTGCAAGCATTCGTTCCATGAGTGAGTTTCTCCGCTGCTCACATCCTAACGGATTCAGCCGGAGATTGCAGTGCAGCCGGTTAAGCTGCGTTGGACTTGGCCGGTTTCGTGGGAATCCGTTTCCCGCCCGTAGCCGCGCCCGCCGCCAGTTCCTCATCCGTGTAATACCGCCCCGACCCATTCAGCTCCCCGGAGGCCAAGCGGCGGTCAACCTCGGCCAGGGCCCGTTCGATGGTTTCGTGAAGTTCACGCGAACTAAGTTTTTTCACCGTGCCACCTCCTCAATCCTCGCCCAGCGTTCCGGATCATACACCAACAAAGCCAAATCCTCGCGCTTTTCTGCGATCATGGTGCGCTTCCTGTCAGTATTATCGTAGATTTCTGCCTCGTCCGCCAGAGAAAGGTAGAGATTGCGCATATTCCATACACTGGCGTAATACCTGCGAAGCACAGTATCCGTCGGAATACTATGTCCTCCCTGGCTCACTCTGCGAGCTACGCGCGCTACGGCATCTTCCGGCGTCGGTAGCCAAAAATAAAGTAATGTGATGCGCCAGCCATCCTGTTTGCATTGCTGCAACCACGCAAATACGACTTGCCAGACGATGTCGACTCCAGCGCGAAGCTCTCACCGTCCCGAACCAGCGCTCCGATCCACTCGATGAACTACGGAGCCACCCCCAGAGCCGCTGGAATCAACGTCCCACGGCGCAGAGGCCCCGGGCAATATAGTAGGCAT
>CAWDQS010000183.1:0-6461 GCA_963804295.1 uncultured Acidobacteriaceae bacterium | reverse complement strand
GCCCGCGCCGGGATGCACGGTGACGATGGCATTGAGCGGGTCGGCCTCGCCGTTGAGCGTTGTGCGTGCCTCCAAATCCTCCGCAAAGACGGCCAGGGCCTTGATCTCTCGGTCAAGTTCAACGAGGACATCTTCGCCCTCGCGCGCCAGCTCGAAGTAGGTCTCTATCTCGCCGGTGCGGCGGAGGAGTTCGTTGTCGTCAGCAACGAGCGATTCCAGGCGCTTGCGGTCGCGCATCAACGGTTTAGTGGCGTTGGGATTGGACCAGAGCGCCGGATCGGCCAGCCTGGTTTCTATTTCGGCGAGTTCCCTGCGGATGCGAGCAGGGTCAAGATACTCCCGCAGGTCGCGGACTTGGTCGCGCACGGGAGCATAAGCGAATTCGAGATCGTTCAACGACATGGCTTGGCTCTTAAGACCTGACTTTGGGTTGAAGTATGAGGCGGTGTTCTCTTGACTGCTCTAGAATACCACTGTGCAGGCTTCGTCGGGTTCAGCGACTTTCCGCCCAGCGCTTAGTCCGGGACGCAATTTGGCTTCGCAGTCGAATTCCATTCCAAATAAAGATTGTCAGAGGAACAGCAAAAACGAGCATCCATGCATTCATCGGCAATCTAAACGGGATATTCCAAATCAAAAAGAAAATCAAAGCAAGGCTGACGTTGTGATCAAATACATAATAGGAAAATAACGATGACCTGAGTATTTCAATCTCTTCCTGTTTGGCATCGCTGAAAAAATCCCACTCTACTGTTTGGAAGATATCCCATAAATCCTCCAGCAAATCTCTTGATGCGTCAAGAAACTCGCCTGCAAGAAACGCAACGACCACTAGTGCCAAAGCGGTAATTGCCTCTCCACCCATAGTGCCCGAACCCATCAGACTCTTGATGGGATCTGATGTGCTGGCGATGAGCATGGGACGAAATGCCATTACCAGAAAGAAGCCGGGAATCCAGTGTGCAATCAGAATATGGGAATTCAGTTCAAATTTCATATAATTGATTATATCGTCGGGTGTCTCATGTGCGGATTTTCAGACTTGGGATTGAGCAGTCTGTTTCCTCTACCTACCCGGCGCTACACCACCTTGATCTCCTCCAGCAAATCCGGATGCCGGTCCAGCACTTTGAGCAGCTTGACCAAGGCCAAGGGCGGCTTGGTTTTGCCGTTCTCATACCGTGAAAACGCATTGACGCCGCCGCCGAAGATCTCGGCGGCTTCGCGCTGGTCGAGCGCCAGCTTCTTGCGCACCTTGACGATGAAGGCCGGATCGACGATGGCCGCATTGACCTGCCGGGAATAGGCTTGCATCTCATGCATGACGCGCTCGGATTCAGCGCCATCGAGGATGGACTCGGCGCAGGCGGGACAAAACTCGCCCTTCACCGCAAGAATCGTGGTAGTCTCGCCCTTGTAGGTATAAGGCAGGTCACGAGTATCCGCGATCAACTCCGCCGCGCCGCAAATCGGACATTTCATCTTCATAGCTCCTTGAATGAAACGATCAGGACGTCATCCACGACCGTCAGTTTCAAATACACATCCCCAGCCGGGGTCTTCGGGCGGTACACGTCTTGCCAGATGGTGTGATCGGCATAAGTGGTCATACTCTTGTAAAAGTCCGCCGGCTTGAGCGCCAACACTACGGCCAGCATTTCGGAGTAGCTGAAACCCAAAGCGTTCGCACCGGCACGCGCTGTATGTGTGGTCCGCACCTTGCCTGCTTCGACCAATGCTTTGACTCGCGGCAGCGTACAGTGCGGAGATCGCTTCTCCATGACCATATTAACCTACTTGGTTAATTATTGCAATCGGCGGCCCGCTGGCGCAGCAGCTTTCTTCCCGACCAGACCACTACCCCAAAACTCAGCAGTACACAGAGCCATCCAAACACATCTCCATGCGCAGTGTAGAAGGTCACATCGTCGCGGAAGCCAAACTGGGCGGGCAGCGCGTCCGTCTGATGGCGGGGAATCGACTGGCGGACGCGGCCGTAGGGGTCGATGACCGCGGTGATGCCGTTATTGGTGTCGCGGAGAATCCAGCGGTGATTTTCGATGGCCCTCATGCGCGCCATGTTCAAGTGCTGCCAGGGGGCGCTGGTGTCGCCGTACCAGCCGTCGTCGCTGATGTTGACCAGCACCTCTGCGCCGAGTTGCGCGAAGTGGCGCACCTCGTCGGCGAAGACCGACTCATAGCAGATGAAGACGCCGTAGCGGTGGCGCTCTCCATTGCTACTGGGCAGAATGAAAACCTTGCGCTCGTCGCCGCGCGTGAAGCTGGAGACCTGGCCGGTGAGCTTATGGGCAAAGAAGAGCAGATTTTTGAAGGGAATGTACTCGCCGAAGGGGACGAGGTGGATTTTGTCGTAACGACCGACGCGCGCGCCATCTGCGGAGACGACCAACGCGGAGTTATAGGTGCGCCAGGAGTGATCTTCTGGCGAGAAATCCATGCCGATGTTGCCCACCACCAGCGGAGCCTGCACGGCCTGAGCGATGGAGCGCAGCGCCTGCTGATAACGGGCGTCGCCCTCGACGAAGGGCGCGGGCGACTCCGGCCAGACGACCAAGTCAGGATGCGTGGGGTAAGGCGGGCAGATGATCTCGCCGGTGGGCGCGCCGGTTTGGGGAATTCCGGCGATGTAGGTTTTGCATTGCTCGCCGGCCAGGCGCTTGAATTCGGTGATGTGCTGCTCCCATTCGCCGGGGCGCGACCATAGGTTGTCGCCAGCAACATCGAGATTGGGCTGGATGAGAACGGCAGTGGCGGAGGGGGCGGGGGTGGGCGGCGGGATCGAAACCCCGGCCGCTCCCGCCATCATCAGCAACGCGCCAATCGCACGCAAAATTATTCGGTCCCTGTGCCCAATATGCGGACGAGACTCGAGCACCAGCCCGCCCGTCAGGAGCGCATTGACGCCCACCAGCACAAAGCTGATGCCGTAAACGCCGGTCCAGGGCGCAAGCTGATTCATCAGGGCGTTGTCTACCTGCGAATAGCCGAGTTGATCCCAGGGAACGGAGGTGATGCGCGAGGCGGCCAGTTCCAGCGCGGTCCATAGAACCGGCGTAAAGGCCAGCGTCAGACGCGTGCTACCCGTAGCCCGGCGGACGAGCGCGACTCCGCAGCCGAAGAGGCCAAAGTAAAGCCCCAGATACATGCTGTAGCAGATGAGCAGCAGGGTCGGGGCCGTGGGCGGCATATCACCGTAGCGGAGCATGGTGTCGCGAACCCAGTAACAGTTGCCCATGTACCACAGCACGCCGCAGAGATAGCCGATGAGGAAGCCGCGGCGCAGGGGGCGGGGCGCGGCCAGACAGACCGGCGAAAGCAGCGCCCACAGCAGTGGGACGAGGCCGAACCAGGCAAAGACCGACCGCCATACGGGCAACGGCCCGGCCAGCGGAAAGGGCAACTCCAATAGGCTGGCGGATAGAATGGCCGCGGCCCACAACATCCAGGTCCCCTGCTTCCAGAATGTGCTCTGCATACAGGGCCGAGTTTATCGCATGGGGGTGAGTGGCGAGATAAATATTCAGTTGTTTTCGGGCATAACTCTTGCGCGGCTGGGACAACATCGAGAAATGATGGGGAGAGCTACGCCGCGAGAAGATGCACCAGCATCCGGCACCGCTCGCTGAAGCTCGGCGCCTCGGGGCACTCGAAATAGACCTGACGGTTGAGCGCCATAAGCAACTTCACCGCCTCTAACTGCTCTTTCCTGGCGGAAAATGTCGGGTCCGTTTGCACGTATTCGCTGGTAAGGTATTCGATAGCGTGTGCGAGGAGTTCCCGCGCGCGCCCGGCTTGCGGAGGGATGCGGCGGTTGGTACGTTCGCGGGCAATGTGTACCGCCGATACGGAGGCAGGAATTGAGATACCGGTGATTGTGGTGGCTGCCATGGTTTTATCCTCACTCTGTTCTTCGGCGGGACACGCCGATCTTTCAGATGACGAACGTACCGATTCTTGATTGTGAATAATTCATACTCGCTTGCCGATTTGGGAATCGAAGTGATATAGATCACATGATCCCGTGTTGCTGATCATATTTCTGCCTCTGTGTTAATGAAAGAAGCAGAAACGAATGAAGAAGGAGGATGAATGAAGCCGCGCAATCCCTGTGTTCGCCAGCCATTCTGTGATGGTCAGCGCAACCTGTGGAGATCAGTGAACAAGGGACAGTTTTGTTCAAGCGTCTCATAACACCGGGTAATTATCTGCAAAAGGCCTTTGGTAAAGTTTGGCGGGGCTGATTTACATCATCTTGCCCCTGCAACTAGTTTTTGTCCCTTAGCAGAGAACTGGCCTGCCTTGACGGAACGAGGCTGAAAACCTAATCTCAAACCAGCATCCTGTTGCTGCCAAGCGGTTTCAGCTTCGCTGAACGGGTGCAATTTTCTGGACTGGCGGCCATGATCCCCTACCCCTGGCAATATCTTTCGCTTTTCCTGCAAATCCTTGCAGCGTTTGGGATTGGCGCGGTGATGGTGGTAGCCTCGTGGCTCGTCGGGCGGCATCGCAACACACCTGTCAAACTGGCTGCCTACGAATGCGGGATAGTGGCCACAGGCGATGCACGGCAGCGCTTCAGCGTGCGCTTCTATATGGTGGCTATGCTATTCATCCTGTTCGACGTGGAAGCGGTTTTCATGATGCCCTGGGCGGTGGTCTACCGCAAACTGCCGGCGCTGACCGGCTGCGGCAAGTTCTTTGGCTTCTGGGAGATGGTGGTCTATCTGGGCTTTGTGGCCGTAGGGTTGTACTACATTGTGCGCAAGGGCATCCTGAACTGGAGCCAAGACAAGGCGGACCTATAGGATGAGCCAGAAGACACTCATCGGCAAAGCAGCCGCGCTGGAGGGACTAGCCGAGCATCCCGCGGTTAAGGCCGTTTTAGCGTGGAAGCCCGAATCTCTGATTGACGCAAAGTTCGACCGGGGCGAGCTAACGCTGACCATCGCTGCCGGCAAGATTCGCTCTGCGGCGGCTACGGTGCAGGCTGCCGGCTACAACTTCTTCGAGGACGTGACCGCAGTGGACTGGTTCCCATCCTCGCCGCGCTTCCAGTTGAGCTATCACATTCTTTCGCACACCTATAAGGAGCGCATCCGGCTGCGAGTGATGGTGAACGGCGAGGCGCCGTCGGTCGAGTCGATTACATCCGTCTGGCCCTCGGCCAATTTTTACGAGCGCGAGGTCTTCGACCTTTTCGGCATTCGATTTGAGGGGCATCCAGATTTACGCCGCATCATGATGCCCGACGAGTGGCAAGGCCATCCGTTGCGCAAGGACTATCCGGTGGAGGGGTATCGCTGATGAATACCAGCACACCCATTCTTGAGGCACCGGCGGCCACGGGCTCTCATGATCAGCACATGATCCTGAATATGGGCCCTCAGCATCCCGCCATGCACGGAGTTCTGCGCCTGGTGGTGGAGATCGACGGCGAAATCGTCGTCCGCCTCCAGCCGGAGATTGGCTACCTGCACACCGGCATCGAAAAGACCTGCGAGGCCAAGTTTTATCACCAGATTGTCCCGCTTACCGACCGGCTCGATTACCTCAGCCCCATGGCCAACAATCTCTGTTATTGCCTGGCCGTTGAGCGGCTGCTGAGCCTGGAGATTCCCGAGAAGGCGAAGTGGCTGCGGGTCCTGCTGGCCGAGCTGACCCGCCTGAACTCGCATCTCATCTGGCTGGGGACCCACGCCATGGACATTGGCGCGCTGACTGTTTTTCTTTACACCTTCCGCGAGCGCGAAGAGATTCTGCGCATCTTCGAGGGGTTGGCCGGCCAGCGAATGATGACCAGCTACATCCGTATCGGCGGACTGGCGATGGAGCCGCCGCTGGACTTTTTTGACCGCGTGCAGGGATTCATCAAGAGTTTTCCGGAAAAGATCGACGAATACTCGAACCTGCTCACCGGCAACCCCATCTTCCGCAATCGCTTGAAGGGCGTGGGGATTCTCTCTGCCGCCGACGCCATCGCTCTGGGCGTCACCGGGCCGAATATGCGCGGCTCTGGAGTTGATTTTGATTTGCGCCGCGATATGCCCTACTCCGGCTATGAGAAGTTTCAGTTCAAGGTGCCCATCGCCACCGAGGGCGATTGCTGGGCGCGCTATCTGATCAGACTTCAGGAAATGCGCGAGAGCGTGGGGATGATTCAGCAGGCGCTGGACGGAATGCCCGAGGGCGAGATCAAGGCCGACGCGCCCAAGATCGTGCTGCCCGACCGCGAGAAGATGAAGACGCAGATGGAGGCGCTGATCCATCATTTCAAGATTGTGACGGAGGGTTTCGAGGTTCCTGGCTTGTGTCTACGACGGCATCTCATTGCTCAGCGTTACCCATTACCTCCGCTACCACCACCAAGCCCGCATTTTGTTTACTTCCCGCATCCTCCGCCGCCACACCCGCCCAGTAGTCCAACGTCACACGTACCGGCT
>CAWDQS010000182.1:0-14783 GCA_963804295.1 uncultured Acidobacteriaceae bacterium | reverse complement strand
TTATGCTGCTTGACCCAGCCTACGTATTGCTCGGGTCAACTCCAGCTCGCGAGCCTGTTTGTGGCGGCAGCAGCGGTAATTGCCGTGGTTGCCGTCTACTCGGTGTTGCGGCCCATCCACATGCTGGCCCGCGATGCCCGCCGCATTGCCCAGGGCAACCCCAAGCACCGCGTGGAGTGGAGCAGCCGCGACAGCTTCGGCGTGATCGCCGGTGAGCTGAACCGCATTGCCGTGCGGCTGGGAGAGTTGCGCGAATCCGAGGCCGGTCAACGCCAGATGGAGTATCAACTATCCGACGCCGTACTGCAATCCATCTTTGAGCCCATCATCGTGACCGATGGCAAGGGACACCTGCTTAAAGTGAATCAGGCTGCAACCGAGCTGCTGGGCGAAGCCGCCACCGACCGCATGGCGCTGGCCAAAGCGCCCGGCGGCGACAAAATCCTGAGCGCCATCCGCGATGCCGTTTCCATGCAGAAGGCCGTGGCCACGGAGGACGAGGCCTCCCTGCTGCCTATGCGCATCGGCAAGCAGGAACGCAGCTTCCGTCTGCGCACCACACCCATGCGCGACTCCGAAGGGCGTCTGCTGGGCACCGTGACCACTCTCGAAGACGTAACCAGCCTGCAGGACATTGACCGCTTCAAGACGCAGTTCATCAGCGTAGCCAGCCGCAAGCTGCGCGACCCGCTGCTTCAGTTGCGCCGCGGCCTATATGCCCTGGGACAGGGATTCGCCGGAGAGTTGCTCCCCTTGCAGGCGGAACTTGTGGCCGCGGCCGGCAACGAGAGCGAGAAGCTGGACGACCTGATGGGCGACCTGATCGAGGTAGCCGAATTGGATGCGGGCCGCCGCCAGTTCACGCTCCAGCGCCTGAGCCCCTCGCAGCTCCTGAACGAAGCCCGCGACCGCTTCTGCGACGAGGCCGTCCAGAAGCGCATTCGTATCGAGGTTGAGGCCTACGCCGATCTCTCATTCGTCCAGGCTGACAGGCGCGCGGTGCGCTCCATCCTCGACAACCTGCTCTCCAATGCCATTCGCTACACGCCATCCGAGGGAGAGATACTGCTGGCCGCCGAAGAGATCAAAAACTCTGTGCAGTTCACGGTGCGCGATACCGGGCGCGGTATCGAAGCCGACCGGCTGGGCGCCATCTTCGACCGCATGAGTTCTTTCTCGGAGAAGAACTCCGGCCTTGGCCTTGCGCTCGTCCGCCGCCTGGTTGAGCAGTTGGGCGGCCAGATCGCCGTCGAGAGCCGGCTGGGGCACGGATCCACTTTTCGCTTCACACTTCCCGTGGCGGTCGTCGAAGAAATTCGTTATCCGGTGGAGGAGGGCTAGAGGGCCTGCTAACACTACTGGGATAGCGGCGACGGGAGCCGGTTTTCCCAGTCCTGGGAGAAAGGAGCGAACTGTAATGACTTACTTGAGCGACGCACGACAACGAAATGGGGAAAACCGGCCCCGTCCTTTCGGGTTGCGGCGAAAATCCGGGGCCCCCAGCGACAGGTCTTCGTCGCTGGGGTGGGAATTTGGCCATACTTCATTCTCGCCCTCGACAGTGGTCCCGCCACAGCCTTCGGACTCGGCTTCGTCTGGCCGAATTTTCACACGCAACGCCGTTCACCCCAGTAGTGTTAGCAGGCCCTGACATGGCAGAGATCAAACTGGAACGACAGCAGGAACCCGCCAAGCTCCGCGTCTATATCGGCGCCGCGCCCGGTGTGGGCAAGACTTATGACATGATCAACGATGCCTACCGGATGAAGCATCAGCAGGGCATGGATGTGGTGATCGGCTTGGTGGAAACTCACGGGCGCGAAGAGACCGCGGCCCGCGTCCGCGACTTGGAGATCGTGCCCCAGCGTGAGATTCCCTACCGTGGCGTCATCCTGAAAGAGATGGACGTGGACGCCATTCTGGCCCGCCATCCGCAAACCGTCATTGTTGACGAACTGGCACACACCAATGTTCCCGGCAGCAAAAACCGCAAGCGTTACGAGGATGTGCTGGAGCTGCTCGACGCCGGCATCAATGTGATGACCGCAGTCAACATCCAGCACCTGGAAACGCTCAACGACGCCGTCAACCGCTCTGCCAACACTGTCATCCGCGAAACCGTTCCCGACAGCTTTCTCAAGCGTGCCAACGAAGTGGTGAACGTGGACGTGACTATAGACGAACTGCGCTCCCGACTCCGTCAGGGCAAGATTTACGCCGCCGAAAAGGTCGAACAGTCGCTGGCCAACTTCTTCCGCAAGGGCAACCTGAATATGCTCCGCGAGCTGGCACTGCGCACTACCGCCGAGCAAGTTGGCAACCAGGCCTCAGCGTACCGCCGCACTCAGGGTCTGGAACAGGCGCCCATGCCGGAAAAAGTCATGGTCTGCCTAAGCACCCGGCCCGGCGCCGAACGCCTCTTGCGCGTGGGTTCTCGCATCGCCGGCCGCCTGGCCAGCAACTGGTACGCCGTTTACGTCAGCCGCCCTGACGACGATAAAGGCCACGGCGATCCCGAGGCCTACCATCGCCTGGAAGAATTCCAGCGCATGGCCCGTGACCTGGGCGCGAAGGTGGTCTCGCTCAGCGACAGCAGCGTGGCTGACGCCCTGATCCGCTTTGCCCAGGAGGAGGGCATCTCCCACGTGGTCTTCGGCCAGTCGGCCCGCTCGCGCTGGGATATTTTTCTCCACGGCTCGGTGATCAACCGCTTTCTCTCCGAGATTCGCGACGTCACCGTGCAGGTGGTGCCGATGTTAACGGAGAAGTCAGCACACCGGCTTTGAGGGGCTGTTAGGAAAATAGACAGGAGCATGACAGACCGCGTAAATACTCATTCTGAGTAGCTTGAAGCGTCAGGGCACGACTTCAGTCGTGCCGCAAACTCGGCAAATTTATGTCGGGCTTTAGACATTGTTGGATTTATAGATGCGCTGGCAATATTCAGGTTGGAATCTATTACTAGTCTCTCCCTTTCATGAATAATTCTCATTTGAGGAATGAGTCGACGACGCCATCGACGATGATGTTGGCTGCGGTTCTTTTTACGATGGGATTCCAATCCTGCTCTGGTTGCGGATCTGAATCCGCTGAAAACGAGCTTTCAAATTGTGGGGGGGCGTCGGGCGCGTGCGCGATACGCATCAATACGCCGCGATCCAGCCAGATCAAGGAGCACTCCTCGCAGGAGTCGATCACTGCGTTGCCCGGACCGGCATAGAAGTGTGCGTCCATTGGACGGTGGCACTGCGGGCAGTTGATCTTGCGCCGCAAATCTTCTTTGTCGGGAGCGGCTGGAGCGGCGCCGGCCCCGTACTCATCACGCAACTCCTCGATCAAACCCTCCAGCATCGCCATCGGTATCAACATGCCCTTGCATCCGGTGCAGTAGATTATGGGGTTCTTCGCAAGAACGGCATGAACGAGAGGAATACTGCAGAGCGGGCAATCCTGGCCGCTCGACTCGCCGAGAACGCGAACGCCGTCCTCGTTCTTCTCCGGAAGTACAACTCTCTGGCAGTAGTCGCACTTAAAGCTCTCCATGTCCGCTTTGAGCCGCATGGGAGCGCCGCAGGAGGGACAGTTCATTGGGGCTTTCCGCATTCTGCACAGAATTTCGCGCGCTGAGGAATCGGTTTTCCGCACTCGATGCAGAACTTGGTTGCTTCAGAGGCGGCTGCATCCGAGCCGGCCGGAGCGCCGATCAGAACCGGAGCGGAAGTTGGCGGCTGAGAGGGGATTGCGCCGGGGGCTGTCATTGCCGGCCTGAGCGCGTTCGACAAAACTTGCGCAACAGCCGCGCCAGCGCCAAGGCCCATGCCCATGCCGGCCGCGCCGCTGGTGTTGGCCGCTGAGAGATCCAATGATTCCGCCGCCGAGTACAGCGTGTAGCGGCCCAGATCGCCAACCATGTTCATGCCTATGCGCTGGTCAAAAACCTTTTGCAACTCTTCGGGCAGGGAGATGTTCTGGACTACGAATTGATTCAGCTCCAAGCCGAGCGCGGCAAAGGCCGGTTTCATCACATCGGCAATCTTGTAGGACAACAGGGCCTGATTGGCGGCCATGTCGAGAAACGAAACGTCGCTGCTGGCAAAGATATCCGCCATGCGAGCCACGATGGTGTCGCGCAATTGGCCTTCGAGGTCGGCGGCGAGGTAACTGTCGCGTGTGCCGCTGATCTGATTGAAGAAGACGCGAGGATCATTGACGCGGTAAGAGTAGATGCCGTAGCAGCGCAGCCTTACCGCGCCGAACTCCTTGTCGCGGATGGTGATGGGCGTCGCCGTGCCCCACTTCTGGTCAATCTGCAAGCGAGTCGAGAAGAAGTAGACCTCGGACTTGAAGGGGGATTCAAAGGCCTTGTCCCAGTTCATCAGATCGGTGAGCAGGGGAAGGTTGCGGGTATTGAGCGCGTGCAGGCCGGGACCGAAGACATCGGCAATTTTGCCTTCGTTGACGAAAGCGGCCATCTGCGACTCGCTCACGGTAAGCTGGCCGCCGTTTTCTATCTCCAGATCGCGCATGGGATAGCGATATGTCAGGATGCCGTCAGCCGGTTCATTCCACTCAATGACAGCGATGAATTGCTTGCCTAGAAACTGTCCAAGAGTCATATTCTTCTCCGCGAGAAACTATATCACAGACGGCAAATCGGCCGCCGAGTAAGTGTAGCGGTTAAGGACGAAGCGATAGATCGATGCGCCGCGAACTATAGCTGCGACAGGTTCTCCCATGAGATCTGCACATCCTTGCCGTCATTTTCGGCTCGAAGACATCGCACGCTTATGCCACTGCCCCATCTGTTCAGGCCCGCTGCCGCCCAGGACAACCTTGTAGGCGCCCGGTCCATTGTCGCCCGTGGCCCGCGCCAGAATGACGCCGTCGTATGCGATGCCATTGTCGGCGATTACAGTTACTTTTCACCCAAGCGCGATAGTGCTTTCGGGGTACAGCTACTCATATTCCGCTATACCCTTTGCGTTCGCAATTGAATACTCACTAAAGAATTGCCCTGGCCACCGCCTGCAACGGTAAAACCTTGTCTACGCCGCCCAGTTTGATGGCCTCCTTGGGCATTCCAAAGACGATACATGTTGCCTCGTCCTGGGCGATAGTCGCCGCGCCTGCCTGCTTCATCTCCAGCATCCCGCGCGCGCCGTCGTCGCCCATGCCGGTAAGGATAACGCCCACTGCATTCCGCCCCGCATAGCGAGCCGCGGAGCGGAACAGCACATCGACTGACGGCCGGTGGCGGCAGACCAGCGGTCCATCTTTAATTTCAACGTAGTAGCGCGCTCCGCTGCGCTTGAGTAGCATATGATGGTTTCCCGGCGCAATCAGCGCCCGCCCGCGAATGATGGTGTCGTTGCTCTCGGCCTCCTTCACAGTAATGGCGCACAGGCCGTCAAGCCGCTGAGCAAATGCGCGTGTGAACAACTCCGGCATATGCTGCACGATCACAATGCCGGGAGTGTCCGCGGGCAGAGCCTCGAGCACCGTCTTCAACGCCTCCGTGCCACCGGTCGAAGCGCCAATGGCCACCACCTTCTCCGTAGTCTCGGCCATGGCGTGGGTGGCCTGCGAGAGGATGCAGTCGGCATTGCGCTTGGGCTCGACTGTCTGGCTGGGCCGCAAGACGCGCATTCTGGCCTGAGCCGCGGCCTTCACCGCTGTGCAGATTTCGATTTGCGAGTCTTCAAGAAACTGCTTGGTGCCCATGCGTGGCTTGGTGATGATCTCCACCGCGCCGTACTCCAGCGCTCGAAAAGTACTCTGCGCTCCCTCTTCGGCCAGGCTTGAACAGATCACTACCGGGATGGGATGCTGGCTCATAAGCTTTTTCAGGAATGTTAGTCCGTCCATGCGCGGCATCTCGATGTCCAGCGTGATTACGTCCGGAACCTGCTCGGCAATCCGCTCAGCAGCCACAAAAGGATCGCCGGCAGTTGCAATCACCTCGATCTCCGGGTCCGATTCGAGCACCTCGCGCAGCGTTTGGCGAACTACTGCGGAGTCGTCCACGATCAAAACGCGAATTTTAGGCGTGCTCATCAGCGAACCTCGTTGTTCTCTTCCCCGAATATGCTAATCCTTGGCGTCCTCAACTGTTACGCCGTGCAAATGCCGGATCAGGCGTGCCGCTTGAGCAGCACTTCCCCGGTCTTGGTATTGAAGTAAATGTTGACGCCGCGTTTGCCCCCCAGGGAAGAAGCACTAACGGCAAAGCCTTCCTCCTCGAGTACTTTTGTAGCTACCTCGCAATTTAGCCTGCCTACCGTGGGTCGCGCCGTATCATTGACCATCAACAACACATCTCCGCCTCCGAAGATCTTCACTTCAACCTCTTCACGCCGTGAGCCGAGTGAATCGAACTGCCGGGCTAAATCGCGAATCGCGTAGTCCACATAACGGCGCCCCGCGGAACGGGTTAAAGTCGCGGCTTGCTTGACCGGGAATCGCGGTAACATGGGATGGCAGAGCGCGCCCAATCCCAAACGCGGAACCCGGAACGCAATGCCCACGCACGAACCCAGCAGGGTCTGCAGAATCGACGGCTCCCTGACCAGGCGCGATTCTCCAGGCTGCAAATACACAACGGGCAATCCCTCCTCAGACTCTGCCATTGTTCCTCCGGTAAAGCGCCGGAGCTACCGCCGTCAGCGGCAGATTCATATCATGCAGGGTCTCGGCATGGCCTACAAACATATATCCGCCCGGATGCAGGCAGTTGGAGAGCTTCAGCAAAATTCGCTCCTGCGTCGCGCGGTCAAAGTAGATGATCACGTTGCGGCAGAAGATGGCGTCCAGTTTTTCAGAGACGCCGAAATCGGCATCCATGAAATTCAGGCGGCGAAACTCGATGCTCCGCCGCAGCTCCGGCACCACCCGCACTTGGTCGGAGCCTGGCTCGCGGCTGCGCATGAAGTACTTTTTTCTCAGCTGGGGCTGAACCGGAGCCACTACAGCGTTGGTATACACGCCCATTTCGGCTTTGTCCAATACAATGTTGGAGATGTCACTGGCCATGATGCGAAAGCGAAAACCGGGATGGGCGAGCGCATATTCGCTCAGCACGATGGCCATCGTATACGGCTCTTCGCCGGTGGAGCAGCCAGCGCTCCAGATCAGAAACGGCCGCCCGCCGTTGCGCTCCGTCAGCTCCGGCAGCGCATGATCGGCCAGAAAATTGAAGTGCTTGGGCTCGCGGAAAAAATCGGTTTTGTTGGTCGTTACTACGTCGATCAGATGAGTGATCTCATCCTTGAGTCCCTCATGACCAAAGAGATAATCGCAGTACTCGCTATAAGATTGCAGGTTGAGTATCTTCAGGCGCCGCTTGATGCGCACCTCAAGCATGGTCTTTCTTTCCGTGCCCAGGTGAATGCCCGCCTCGTCATAAATCAGGCCGCAGAGCCGCGCATAATCTCTTCCGGAAATCGAATCGTCGTGTGCACTCATCGTGTGAATGGGGCGGCTTGTTCTGTTTTGAACCGCCCCATTCCCTCCTTTACGCGGCTGCTCCCGCAAGCTGTCTCTCGGCAGTCTTCTTCTCCGCAGTCGGCTTGACGGCTTCCTGCTTGACGGCTTCCTTCTTGGCCGTTTCATGATTGGCCGTTTCCTGTTTGACAACTTCCTGTGCCTGTCCACGAATCGCTGCAAGCTCCTCGGAGGAGAAGACGCGATCAATGTCCAGGATGATGATGAACTGCGTATCGCGCTTCCCCATCCCTTTGATGAAGTCGGTCTTTATCTGGGTTCCGATGCGCGGCGCCGGCTGAATCTGATCCGGCTCCAGGTCAATTACCTCCTCGACCGAATCGGTAAGCGCGCCGATGATGGTCGATTCGTTTTCCAGCAACACCTCGACGACAACAATGCAAGTGTTGCGCGTATTCTCGGTCTTCGACATCTCAAAGCACAGCCTGAGATCGACGACCGGGACTACGCTGCCCCGCAGGTTGATCACCCCGGCCATGAACTCCGGAGTCCGGGGAATTTGCGTGATGGTGGTTAGGTCGAGCACCTCTCTTACCTTCGCCACATCGGTGGCGAAGATCTCGTTGCCGAGCTTGAAGGTGAGGTACTGACGAGTCTCCGTAATTTCGCTGACACTCATACTGCAACTCCTCTCTCACTCAGTACTCAGTAACGCTCGAACTCCCCGTCCAGCTCGTCGTGTTTATCTTTGAGGCGGAGATTGACCCCGCCCCCAGTCTTGGCGCTTGAAGAGGCGGGTTGGCCGCCTGATTTTGCCGCTCTGACCGGCGCTGCCTGCGTTGGCCGGACGGCCTTGGAACTGGCGGCCTTTCGTCCCCCTCCGCCTTCGTCTCCGGTGTGGAAGAATCCCAAAGCGCTCATTAACTGATCGGACTGCCCGGTCAGCTCCTCAGTTGTCGATGCCATCTCCTCGGAGGCAGAGGCATTCTGTTGAATGACCTGCTCCAGTTGTTGCAGCGCCTTGTTGATCTGCTCGGCGCCGGTGTCCTGCTCCTTGCTGGCCGCGCTGATCTCCTGCACCAGTTCCGCCGTGCGCTGAATATCGGGCACCAGTTTATCCAGCATCTCGCCGGACTTCTCCGAAACCCTCAGCGTGGTTGCCGACAGTTGGTTGATCTCCGCCGCCGCCTTCTGGCTGCGCTCGGCGAGCTTCCTGACCTCGGCCGCGACCACGGCAAAGCCCTTGCCATGCTCGCCGGCGCGGGCCGCTTCAATAGCCGCGTTGAGCGCCAGCAGGTTGGTCTGGCGGGCAATCTCCTCGATGATCGAGATCTTGTTGGCGATCTCCTTCATCGCGGCGACAGCTTCGAGAACACTCTTGCCGCTCTCCTGCGCGTCCTTGGCGCTCTTGTTGGCGATCTTGTCCGTCTGCTGCGCGTTGTCGGCGTTCTGCTTGATGTTGGAGACCATCTCCTCCATCGAGGATGAAGCCTCCTCGGCCGCCGCGGCCTGCGCGCTCGCGCCCTTCGACACCTGGATCGACGCCGTCGAGATAGACTGACTGGCAGCCGACACCTCTCCGGCAATCCCCCGGATATCGGAGACCGTCTTTGTCAGCCCGGCCACCATCGCCGCCAGCGCCTGCATCAGCTTGTCCTGCGCAGAGCGTTCGCGCAGTTCCACCGTCAGGTTGCCGTTGGCCACCTCCTCGGCCGCCGCCGTGATGTCGTTCATTGCCATCACCAGCACATTCAGATTGTTCTTGATCAAGTTGAAGTCGCCGTTATAGGTGTCGGTGATCTGCGGAGGCACATCGCCCTTGCTGATCATGTCCACATAGCGCGCGGCCACGTTGAGCGGGCCGATAACCGCGTCCAGCGTGTCGTTCACGCCCTGGACGATCTTGCGGAAGTCGCCCTGGTGCTTCGATGCGTCGGCGCGCGTGGCCAGCTTGCCGTCCACAGCCGCCTTCACCAACATTCCCGCATCCGTAACCAGCGCGTTGACAGCGTCGATGCAGGTGTTGAGGTTGCCCTTGAGAGTGTTGAAGTCGCCGTTGTAGGTGTCGGTGATCTTGGCCGGAATATCGCCCCGGCTGATCCGGTCCACATAGTTGGCGGATACATTCAAGGGTCCAATAACCGCGTCCAGCGTGTCGTTCACGCCTTGTACGATCTTGCGATAATCGCCCTGATGCTTGCTGGCGTCGGCGCGAGTGGCGAGTTTGCCTTCGATAGCGGCCTTCACCAACAGGCCGGCATCCGTCACCAGCGCGTTGACCGCGTCGATGCAGGTGTTGAGGTTGTTTTTGAGAGTGTTGAAGTCGCCGTTGTAGGTGTCGGTGATCTTGGCCGGAATATCGCCCCGGCTGATCCGGTCCACATAGTTGGCGGCTACATTCAAGGGGCCGATCACCGCGTCCAGCGTGTCGTCCACGCCTTGCACGATCTTGCGATAATCGCCCTGATGCTTGCTGGCGTCGGCGCGAGTGGCCAGCTTGCCTTCGATAGCGGCCTTCACCAACAGGCCGGCATCCGTCACCAGCGCGTTGACCGCGTCGATGCAGGTGTTGAGGTTGTTTTTGAGAGTGTTGAAGTCGCCGTTGTAGGTGTCGGTGATCTTGGCCGGAATATCACCCCGGCTGATCCGGTCCACATAGTTAGCGGCTACATTCAAGGGGCCGATCACCGCGTCCAGCGTGTCGTCCACGCCTTGCACGATCTTGCGATAATCGCCCTGATGCTTGCTGGCGTCGGCACGCGTGGCCAGCTTGCCTTCGATGGCAGCCTTCGACAGCAGACCGGCGTCGGCTACCAGTGCGTTCACCGCATCGATGCAAGTGTTGAGGTTATTCTTGAGGACATTGAAGTCGCCATTGTATGTATCGGTGATCTTGGCCGGTACATCGCCACGGCTGATCCGATCAACGTAATTCGCGGCTACATTTAACGGTGAGATCACGGCGTCGAGAATGCCGTTTACTCCGCGCACAATCTCCGCGTATGCTCCCTTGAACTGATCGTGCTTGCCGCGCTCGGCGAGGTGGCCTTCCTTGGCAGCGTCGGTCAGCCGCGCCAATTCCTTCTGAAGCCCTTGCAGCACGACGGCTACATTGTTGATTGCCTGCTTCATCTTTTCGTGGTCGCCTTTGTAGGTTGCGGCGATCAACTCGTCGATCTTGCCGTTGGAAACTTGCGCCAGGATGCGGTTGCCTTCGCCGATAGGCAGAAGAATCGCGTCCAGCATGGTGTTGACGCCGCGCACGATCTCCGCAAATGCTCCCTGGAATTGATCGGGCTTGCCGCGGTCGGAGAGTTGCCCCTCCTTCGAGGCTTCGATCAGCCGCCCCAGTTCCTTTTGAAGACCTTGCGTAACTACGGCCACATTATTGACGGCAACTTTCATTTTCTCGTGATCGCCCTTGTAGGTCTGAGTAATCAGCTCATCGATCTTGCCGGCCGAAATCTGCGCCAGGATGCGGTTGCCTTCGCCGATGGGTAGCAGAATCGCGTCCAGCATTTCGTTGACGCCCTGAATGATCTCGCGATGTGTGCCGTTGAACAGGGTTGCCTTGCCGCGCTCGTTGAGCCGCCCCTCCTTCGAGGCGTCCACCAGGCGCATGATCTCGTTCAACACAAGCATCGAGTCGTCGTCTTCTTCGGCCTGATGCGCTTGAGGACTCACGCGTTCGCGGACTCCATGTCCGTTTCCGCCGTTTCCGTTCCCGGCGCCGCGCGGCTTCCGGGCTTCACTTATCTCTTCGTGTACCAATGTAGGCATGAATTTTGCCCCTCCCTTTCGCTGAGATTCGTGTCTCGGAAATTCGCGGCCTTTTGCCTGTTGATGCCTTCGCCCCTGGGCCGGGAACCGGAAAAACACAAAACACAGCAGGTTGAATCGTTATTTGACGGGCGCTGGCGCAAGATCCAGCACCGACGATGGCTTAATTTGTTTTCTGCGGCGCGGCGCTCCTTCCCCGGAGGCCCTGCTTGACAGCCGCCGCAATCGCGGCCACGGATGGCCCCGCGCGCGTTCCATGCGTGATGGCTCGCACCGCATCCTGCGCCACCCGCTCAGGGTCGAGAATCAGCGCCACTCTTCCGTCGCCCAGAATGGTTGCCCCGCTGACCACCTTCACGTGCCGGTAGAAGCGGCCCAGGTTCTTGATCACCGTCTGGCAGTTGCCCAGCACCCGATCCACGACAAAGCCGTAGCGCCCGCCCTCGGTGGAGACGATCATGATCTGCTCGATCTCCGGGCGCGGCGTGCGGATGTCGAAGTGCTCCCGCAGGCGGATGTAAGGAACGATCTCCCCGCGCACATCGGCAATATGCTTGCCGTTGGCACGCTTGATGTCCGCCGTGGTCAGCTCGATGCATTCCAGGATGTTGGCCAGCGGCAGCACAAAGCTGGCGTCGCCAATGCTCACCAGGATGCCGTCGATGATGGCCAGGGTGAGCGGTAGGCGCAGCGTGACGCTGGTTCCCTCGCCCGGCTTGCTGGCCACGTCGATCGAGCCCCGCAGACTGTCAACCCGCTGCCGGACCACATCCATGCCCACGCCGCGCCCGCTGACATCGGTGACCTGTTTGGCCGTGGAAAAGCCGGGCTGAAAGAGCAGGGCGAAGATCTCGCTCTCCGTGAGTTCTGCGCCGGCCGTTACCAGGCCGCGCTCGATGGCCTTGTTGCGCACCGCCTCGGCGTTGATCCCGCCTCCGTCGTCCGAGACCACAATCAGCACGCTGGCCCCGGAGTGCTTGGCGGCGAGATGAATTGACGCCGTAGCGGGCTTGCCGCGTTCGACGCGCGCCGCCGGCGCCTCTATGCCGTGGTCCATGCTGTTGCGGATCAGGTGCATCAGCGGATCGCTCAACTGATCGATGACCGTCTTGTCCAGCTCGGTATCCGCGCCCTCGATGGTCAACTCTACATTCTTGCCCAGGTCGCGCGCCAGATCATGCACCAGGCGGCGGAACTTCTCGAAGGTGGCGCGAATGGGCATCATGCGGATGTTCATGGAGTTATCGCGCAAGGACGCGGTCAGCCGCTCGACCTCCTCGGAGACCGCGGCGATCTCCGGATCGTCGCAACGCGCGGCAATCTCGCTCAGCCTTGCCTGCACCGTCACCAGCTCGCCCACCAGATCGACAAACTGGTCCAGCTTGACGGCCGGCACGCGGAGGCTGGAGGCGGTGTCGGCCTTGTCGTAGTTGCGGCGGCCGCCGGAGGGGGCGCGGCTTTCCTCCAGCGCCTGGGCTGTCAGGTCCGCCACGCTGGCCTCCGCTGAGGCCTTCTCGGCGGTGCGCGGCGCGGAATCGGCGGAGTTCTCGGCAGTGCTTGCGACCGGCTCGATGCTCAACTCGCAACTGTCCTCGACGAAGATGAAGACATCGCGAATCGCATCGCGCTCCGCCGCCGTGGCCAGCACCATCTCCCAACTGATGTAGCAGCGCTCCGGGTCCAGTTCGTCGAGCGGCGGCACCGCGGCCATGCTGGCCTTGACCGCCAGGCCTCCCAACTGCTTCAGCTCGCGCAGCAGCAGCAGGGGATTGGCGCCGTTCAACATGAACTCCGGCCCTGGAGCAAAGTGAATCGCCCACTCCCGCGCCTGACCCGTGGCGGCCTCGGAGCCAGTCCCGGTTCCAATCTCCATGCCCGCCTTTGGGGCCGCGGCCTTTTCCTTGACGGGGTGTTTCTCCGGTTTCCCGGTCAGATGCCGCACCTTGGCAAGAATCTCCGCGCAGGCCGCAAGGTCGGCCACAGGAGTCCCGGCCAAGCCCTCTTCGAGCATCGCCCGGATTTGATCGAGGGCCGAGAGGGTCAGATCAATCAAATCCGAGCTGATCGCAAGCCGCCCGTTGCGCACCTCGTCGAAGGCCGTCTCCAGGTTGTGCGTGAAAGTGGCCAGATCCTCAAAGCCGAACATCGCCCCGGAGCCCTTGAGAGTGTGCAGGGCGCGGAATACGCGGCCCACCAGTTCCATGTCGCCGCGGTTATCGTTCAACTCCAGCAGCGCTGATTCCAGATCGACAAGTACATCGCGGCCCTCTTCACGAAAGGCTTGTTTGAACTGGTCGGCCTTGCTGGTCATCGACAAATGCTCACCCTGCTTGCTTATCCGGCGTCCACGGATACATTGGGCTTAGAAACCAGAAACTGCTGAAAACCCGCCTCGCATAGAGCGGCGGAGACTACGGCCAGCGACGGCCCGGCGAATGAGAAACCAACACCTGCTTTGTTTGCTTCGCGCTCCGCGGCCCAGAGCAACTCGACGGCCGTCACATCCAGATCGGCCGCCTTATCGAGCGATATGCGCGCCTTTTTGCCGGAATTGAGCGCTTGCAGCAGCAGCGCCTTCAACTCCGCCGCGGAAGAGATGTCCACCGCGCCGTCAAGGCCAATTACGACCTCCGATTTACTTTCATCGAGGGTTATTCCCATGCCATGCTCCGTGACGGGTTATCAACGAAGATCACACGAATCCTGTGCCTGCGAATCACAAGATACTCCAAACTCAAAATGCCAGCCCATGCGCCGAAAGGATATTTGCGTTGTCCACACCGGAAATACTGCGATTGCCGCCCTCTTGTCGAAGCCTCAGTTTCAGCTGCGCCGCAAACGGTCGCTCCCAAACCCTGGAGGACAGCACCAACCGACTCCAGCGCACACGATCATTGGCATTCTGGGGACAATGCATATCACCGCTACCCTGTGAGCAATCCAAAGGTAGAAATTGAAAAATAATTGTTGGATTTCTCTCAGAATGCTATCCGGCGCTTCTGCTTCATGCAGGCTCGCGTCCTCAAGTGAAATCCGTGAGCATAAACTGCACCGCTTTAGGACGCACAATGAAGAATGAGCCGCGTCACCGGCTACTCGCGCTAACCATGAGGCAAATAGCGCCGATGAACATGATGAACTGATTGATTCAGTAGGATGGCAAGGCATTGGGCTGGCGGGCGGCTCCAAAGAGGCTTTTGGGTTGGAGACGATTGGGCTGCTTCAAAAGCCGTTCTTCGGTTTCCTGTCCGGGCTGAATGTCCTTTTGGACTCGGCCTTCGGGCGCTGAATCTATGCCGGTAAAACGCATCCGGTTGGCCAGCGGGTTCTGAACAGCACGCTGGGCAGGAGAAAGTCTTGTAGCTGAATTTTGAGGAGCCTGCATGGCTATGACAATTCTCGTCGTCGATGACTCGGTCACCATGGTGATGAGCCTCAAGACCACCCTGAGCATGAATGGCTTCCAGGTGGAGACGGCCAACAACGGCCAAGTGGCTCTGGACAAGTTGAATTCGGGAATCAAGCCCAATCTGATACTGACGGATGTGAATATGCCGGTGATG
>CAWDQS010000181.1:0-3643 GCA_963804295.1 uncultured Acidobacteriaceae bacterium | reverse complement strand
CCGTACAGGTGCGGGTTGCGTAGCGGGACCGTTAGCGGCCAGGAATGTTAGTGCTTGGATATGTTAGCGTATGCGATCGGCATGGTTTTTGTGTTGTTTACATACATTAGATGCAGCCGCATGACTGACCACAAACAAATTCGATTATTTCGGCGGACTCCATCGCCGTCATCTCTAATACGCCGGGTTGCTACGGATTATCAGCCGGCTCGGGGGTGTCCGGCGGCAGCATGCGCACCTCTGAGCCGAAGCGGTGATATTGCCGGTAGACAACATCATTCAGCAATCTCTGCGGCATTTCGATGCCCCTACCACTCACCGCCGCGCGCTCAACTACCAGGGAGATGCTGCGCACCGGGCAGATATAGCTCTTGCCGCCGATCTCAACAGTACCGTATTCAACGAAAATGTCGTCGCGGACTATGGAATCTTTGGGGAGCATATCCGCTACTATCGCGATGCGAAGAATCGCCCCGCTCGCTGGGTCGAAGGCAATTTCTCCATGATAGGCAGCAGGATTACTCGTCTCTGCGGCCGTACTCATCAGGCCATTGACCATTGTGGAAACGCAAGAAGCACCGTTACAAGCAGACCATACCGAGTAATGCGATTTCTCCAAGGGGACCGCATAGAGTATGACTGCCACAGCGCCATTGGCTCCCTCTTCCCAGCGGCCCCATCGGATGCTTCCGGTGAGGGCGTCTCTTAAAACTGTGCTCAGAATCGGGCCGAAGACGCCATGCGTCACCAGCCCCTGCGTCCGCGGCTGATTGGACTTGCTTTTTGCATCCGCCTTCTCCACCACCTCCTGGCCGTTGCGGTAAGTCACGATGCTTGTGGAGCGGCTAGCTAAACGCGGCGGCTGGTTCTCGAAGCTGGTGATGTCGCGTGTGGTAAAGAAGTTGGGCAACTGGTGCAGTGTGGCATTCACGTAATTCGCAACTGGAACCAGCATCTTGTACAGCGTGACAGAGCCCGGTGCGGGGGCGCTTATGATCTCCGCTGCCGGAGGATCGAGGAACACCGAGGAGTCGGCCAGCGCCAGAAGCGCCGTTCGCGATTTGACGCCCGGCAAGCCAGCCTTCAGGCGCTCCAGCCGCGCGGCGTTCAATCGCTCAATTAGTTCCATCGTGGAGAGTTGCCGGGCAATGGATTCATCCGCCTGACGAGTGGCCTCGAAGGATACGAGCGTCTGTTGCAATTCTTCCACGGTGATACGCCTGGCCGCATAGCTGGGAATTGCCAGAACCGCAGCGAGCGTAATCAGTATCCATACGCGCATGAACTCTGTCACCACTTGCCGGAAAGATTCATTGGAATCTGCACCTGATTATACTCTTATCGAGCATAGCTAGAGACGAATATGTGAACATGATCTGGAGGAGTTCATAGCTGGAGCGCCTTTGAAGGAACGATCCTGAAGCTGCAAATGATTCAGGTCGCGTCAGCCTATCCGTGTTGTTGAATAGAATGGAAACTGCCGTATGAGCAATCCAAAACCGATTTCCGAGCCGCTTCCCGGAGAGAGCGCGGAGACCATCGCCGCCGTCTCCACGCCGCCCGGTCGCGGAGGCATCGGAATTGTGCGGCTGAGCGGGCCGCTGTCCGCATCGATTGCCGCGCAACTGGTGCGGCTGCGGCAGCCACTGGAGCACGGACGGGCGCGTCTGGCCGATGTGCTGGATGAAGACGCGGACAGCGATGCAGGCAGCGACAGTCTCGCCCGGATCGACGAGGCAGTGGTCACGTATTTTGGTGCGCCTAATTCTTATACTGCCGAAGATCTTGTTGAAATTGCAGCGCACGGTTCGCCGGTGGTGCTGGAACTTCTGCTGAGCCGCGCTCTGAAGCTGGGCGCGCGTCTGTCGGAGCCGGGCGAGTTTACGCAGCGCGCATTTCTGGCCGGCAAGCTGGACCTGACACAGGCCGAGGCGGTTCGCGATTTGATCGAGGCGCAGACGCTGACTCAGGCGCGGCTGGCTGCCAGCCAGATGGGCGGCGCGCTCAGCCTTCGGGTGGGGCCGGTGAAGCAGTCGCTGGTGGAACTCGTCGCGCTGCTCGAAGCCGGCATCGATTTCACCGAAGACGACGTGGAACTGACGCCGCAAGCCGTGATCGCCAGCCGCATTGGTGCGCTGACGCCACCGCTCACGGCGCTTGAAGCGACATTCGCGCGCGGGCGCATTGTGCACGACGGGCTGACGCTGGCCATTGTGGGACGGCCAAACGTGGGCAAGAGCTCGCTCTTTAATCGTCTCGTGGAGCGCGACCGCGCCATCGTGACCGCAACCCCAGGGACTACTCGCGATACGGTCACCGAGCGGATTTCGCTCGACGGCATTCCGCTGGAACTGGTGGACACGGCCGGGTTGCGCGAGGGATTGCGTGAAGGTTTGGAGGAAGCCGAGCAACTGGGCATTCGCCGCAGCCGCGAGGCGCTGGCCGACGCCGCGCTGGTGGTGGTGGTGCTGGACGCGACCGAGCCGCTGAACGACGAGGAGCGGCGGCTGCTGGCTGCTGTTGAGGGCCGTCCCGCGTTGGTGGCAGTGAACAAATGCGATCTGATGGGGAATTTATCTGAAACCACCAGGCCGCTGCCTGATTACGGTAACCTACCCACGCTGGCCACCTCGGCGCTCACCGGCGAGGGGATTGCCGCACTGCGCGAGCGGATTCTCGCGCTGGCAACTGGCGGAGCCGCAGCCGAGCCGGGAATGTTGACCAGCTTGCGCCACCTGCAGGCCATCGCCACGGCGCTGACGGCGCTCACCGACGCTGCGCAAGCCAACGCCGCTGCGATTCCCCATGAGATGATTCTGTTGGATCTTTACCGCGCGCTCTGGGCGCTCGATTCGCTCACTGGACAAACTACTCCCGACGATATTCTGAATATAATATTTTCGACCTTCTGCATCGGAAAATAGACCGGTCAGCTTTCATGACAGCAGATATTTCAGCAATGCCATGCGGATATACAAGCCGTTCTTCGCCTGCCTAAAGTAAGCGGCCCGGGCATTTGCATCCACATCCGGGGCGATCTCGTTGACGCGCGGCAAAGCGTGCATGATGATGGCCTGCGGCTTCATCCGGTTTGCCGTCTCGGCATTGATTACATACACCTCCTTGACCGCATCATAGTCCGCCTGCGAGGCGAACCGCTCTCTTTGCACGCGTGTGATATAGGCAACATCCGCCTGCTCAATGACGCCTTCGAGACTTTCGCTCTCGTTGAACGTAATCCCTTTTTTCGTGAGATATTCGCGATACTGCTGGGGCAGGCGCAGCGACAACGGCGAGATCAGATCGATGGTCACACCGGTGTACAGGCAAAGCAACGGCAGCAGGGAATGAATCGTCCTCCCGTACAGCAGGTCGCCAACCAGCACAACCCGCAATCCGCTTAGCCAGCCAAGCTCTTTTTTGATGGTGTACATGTCGGCCAGCGCCTGGGTCGGATGCTCTCCAGCGCCATCCCCGGCATTGATGATGGGCACAGGAGAGTTTTTCGCCGCGGCCTCGGCCGTCCCTTCCTCGTAGTGGCGAATCGCAATGACGTCGGCATACCCGCTGACTACGCGAATGGTATCGCTGATGCTCTCTCCCTTGGTCGCCGAGGAATTGTCGCGAGCGTCTTCGGCGGACA
>CAWDQS010000180.1:0-4572 GCA_963804295.1 uncultured Acidobacteriaceae bacterium | reverse complement strand
TTTGTGAATCGATTCCGACCCAGGAAAATCCATCAGGCAGTTCGTCCCGTTCAAAGGAGACGAACGGATTTGCCCGATGGGCGTTCGTTGCGACTAGATCGGCGAGCGCCCGTGCCATCGCATGCTTGTCCTGCTTCTTTCCTCTGGCATCGGTGAAGTAGACCCGCACTTTCACTGGCCGGGCTTGGGCATTCCGATAATAGGCCAATTGCGCCGCCTCCATGATTTCCTCATGAATAGCCTCCTGATGAATCGGCACAATACCGTTGTTGCTGCCGCGGGCCGTAACACCTCGCTCAACTCGATTCCGAGTGGTCCAAAATCCGTTGTAAACCAAAAATCCGGTTTTTCGCCAACAACCTCGCCAACAGGGATAGGCACTCCCGCCTTCCGCGCAGCCGAAAGCATGTATGCCTCAACGATCTTTTTGTCCGTCTTCTTTGCTCGCATGGCAATTCAACTTCCTGAATCATCGTACCGGGCAACGGCAGTTTTGTGTGCAAGTATTCTAACTGGTACGTATCATGAGATCTTGCACGTCCTGAAAAATCGGTGCATACTGGCGTTATGAGAACCAATGTCAATCTCGCCGATGACGCCCGCCAGTTTGCCGAGGTCTACGCTCATGCGAACGGAATTACCTTGGGTGAAGCGATCACGGATCTCATCCGCAAGGGCGGCGAAGCTGTTAGCTTACCCGGCAAAACGGTGGAATTTCGGCGATCTGCGGCGGGCTTTCCGACGTTCCCGCCGAGCGGGCGCGTCACTACGACGGAAATGGTGAAAGAGGCTCTGGAGGACTTTATTTGAGAGCCTTTCTCCCCGATGTAAATATCTGGGTCGCGTTGAGCGATCCGGCACACGCGGCTCATAAGCTTGCCACCGAGTGGCTGTTGGACTGCAGTGGTGCGCGTCTATTGCTTTGTCCCGTGACCGAGGCTGGTTTTGTGCGCATCGCGGCTTCGCCGCTGATCGGCAAGAAGTCCATTGCGGATGCAGTGCGAATGCTTCAAGGATTTCAGCCTTGCCCAACGTTGCGCATGCGTGCCGGTTTCCCCCTAGTTGGCTGGAGTTAATCCAGCCGATTGCTCCTCGTCTGCACGGCTACCGCCAGGTCACCGACGCCCTCCTGCTAGGCCTCGCCATTCGCAACGGAGCCCCTCCTGGTGACCCTCGACCGCGCCATTCACGGCCTTGGCTCGCGAAGCCTACGCGGCTAACTTGCTCACACTGGCCTGAAGGTTGAAAGGGCTTTCCAGCCCCGGGCTTATAAACTTAATCTCCAGTCCCGACCAGAGAGAGTTGCCCGTGACCTTTTTCAACCCAGGTTTTAACCGAATCCAAGAGCGCTCCGCTCACATTTCAGGAGCTGTTGTTCCGCTTGCAGGGCTTTTGGGCGGCGCGCGGCTGTGTGCTGCAGCAACCCTACGACGTCGAAGTGGGCGCGGGCACCATGGCGCCGGAGATGTTTCTGCGCGTGCAGGGGCCCAAGCCCTACCGGGTTGGCTATGCACAGCCCTCGCGGCGGCCGGCCGATGGGCGCTACGGCGAAAACCCGAACCGGCTCTTCCGGCACACTCAGTTTCAACTGATTCTCAAGCCGCCTCCGGTCAATGTGCAGGAGCTTTATCTCGAGTCGCTTGAGGCCATCGGTATCGACCTCAGTCAGCACGACCTGAAGTTTGAGGAAGATAACTGGGAGGGACCGACTGTGGGCGCGTGGGGCGTGGGCTGGCAAGTCATGATGGACGGGATGGAGATCACCCAGTTCACTTACTTTCAGCAGTGCGGCGGCCTCGATTTGGACCCCATTTGCGCTGAGTTGACCTATGGGCTGGAGCGTCTGTGCGCATTCCTGCAGGACGTGGATTCAGTTTATGACGTGGTTTGGGCGCGCGATCCGGAGACCGGCGAGACGGTTACCTATGGCGATGTGCGATTGACCGAGGAGTTGCAATACTCGGTGTATAACTTCGAAGACGCCGATGTGGAGCGGCTCTGGGGACACTTTAATAGCTACGAGGCCGAGGCTCAGGAGTTGCTGGCAAAGGCCGGCGCATTGATGGCTGACGAAAAGGCCAGTCCTGCGGAGAAGCTGCGCTTTCCGTTGATGTCTACCTACGAGCTGGCGCTGAAGTGCTCGAACCTGTTTAACGTGCTGGATGCGCGCGGAGCTATCAGCGTGACCGAGCGGGTGGGCATGATTGGGCGCATTCGCACGCTGGCAGTGGGCGTGGCCAAGGTGTATGCGGCGCAGCAGGCGGCATAAAAAGGGGTGTTTTTGAGTTCTTCAACATTGCCTGCAAGCTGTCAAAGGGAACAAAATGCGAGTTCTGACAACGGTTCTGTTTGGACTTTCGATGGGGATCGCGGTTTCAGTTCCGCTACAGGGGCAGATCATATACGCGGGGAGCTGCCAAGTCGATGCTGAATTGATAGAGCTTCCTTCATGCGCTGTAGAGACCAGGAATGGTCAGCCTTACGTGATCAATGGTTTGCTGAAAGCTTTCTTTTCGCAAGGCACCATTAGTGTCAGACCTGTTCGAGTTGGCCAGCGATATTTGGCTTCGGGATATACCAGGGAGCTTGGCTGGTTTTACTTCAATCGAAATGGCCGGATCATTGTTCGGGATGTGCTCGAATTTGATAACGGAGTGGGACCGTTCCATCATGGCTTGGTGATCGTTAGCCGGAGTCAAAAAGCAGGGCTGGCAGATGTGAACGGCAAGCTTGTGGTTCCGTTGGAGTTTGATCAAATTCTGTACTTTGAAGATCAGGATCGTTGGTTGGCCTGCAAGGGATGCAAAACCGAGCGAGTTGGGGAACATGCAATTATTTTGCCGGGTGGAGAGTGGTATGCGATTGATCGGCACGGCAAGCTTGTCGGATCGGTTGAGAGTCCATTCCATCAGTGATCGAGTTCATTGACTTTTTTGATGGTGAGAGAGCAATAAGACATGGCGGATTTTTTGTTGGAGATTGGGCTGGATGAGATTCCGGCCCGCATGATTGCCGGAGCCGAAGCCGAGTTGGGCAAGCGTGTGAACGATCTGCTGACGCGCGAGCGGCTGCTTGGCGCGGCGGCTAAGGTCACCACGTACTCCACGCCGCGGCGGCTGGCGGTGCTGGTTGAGGACGTTCTGGCGAGCCAGGCGGATTCCGAGGAGAAGCTGACCGGCCCGTCGTGGAAGGTTGCTTTCAAAGATGGCGAGCCGACCGCGGCAGCCCAGGCCTTTGCGAAGAAGGCTGGCGTGGCCGTCGAATCGCTTGAAAAGGTCTCGAATGCCAAGGGCGAGTACGTCGGAGCCACTGTGAAGCGTCAGGGGGTGGCCGCACCGCAGGTGCTGGCGGCGGAGTTGCCCAAGGAGGTGTTGAGCCTCTACTGGGCCAAGAATATGTATTGGCGGGCGGGCAAGCCGGAGCGCTTTGTGAGGCCGGTGCGGTGGGTTGTGGCGCTGCTTGACACAGAAATTGTCCCGTTGGAGATTGCGGGGATTGTGGCGGGCCGTGCGAGCCGCGGACATCGCGTGCTGCATGGCACTGCGCCGGTGGTGCTGGCCAAGGCTGCGGACTATGTGGAACCGTTGCGGAAGGCGTATGCCGTGGTGGATGTGGCGGAGCGGAGGCAGTCGATTCGCAAGGCGCTGGATGCGGCTACACGCACGGTTGCCGGCGCGCGCTGGCGCGAAGATGAGGCGCTGATTGAGACCGTTGTGCATTTGACCGAGTGGCCTACGGTAGTGCTGGGCGATTTTGAGCCGGAGTATCTGGAGCTGCCGGAAGAGGTGCTGGTGACGGTGATGCGCGACCACCAGAAGTATTTCGCTGTCGAGGGTGCGGACGGCAAGCTGGCACCGCACTTTTTGGCGGTACTCAATACGCAGGTGGATGCCGAGGGCGAAGCGATCATTCGGCATGGCAACGCGCGGGTGTTGCGGGCGCGGTTCAAGGATGCGCGGTTCTTCTGGGAGGTTGACCAGAAGACGCCGCTCACTGAGCGCGTCGAGAGCCTGAAGAACGTCACCTTCCAGAAGGAGCTGGGAAGCTATTACTGGAAGACTGAAGAATGCCTCAAAGTCGCCCGCCTCCTCGCGACAATGGCTGAGGATGCTGGTGTTGCGTTTGAAAAAGCGGCATTGGTCAATGCCGTCAAGCTGGCCAAGGCTGATCTCACGACGGAGTTGGTAAAGGAGTTTACCGAACTCCAAGGAGTTATCGGCGGCCTCTATGCGCGGGCACAGGGGCTGGGCGAGGAGGTTGCGCTAGCTATCTATGAGCAGTACACGCCAGCTTCGACTGAAGATGAGATTCCCTCCTCGATCGAGGGGCAATTACTAGGACTAACGGATCGAATTCAGACAATCACCGCGATGTTTGGTGTCGGCTCGGCACCGACCGGGTCAAAGGATCCATTCGCATTACGGCGAGCTGCAAACGCCATAGTGAAGATTCTGGCGGAATCGGGGTTGCCACTGACGCTGAACGAGGTCGTGCAAGCCAGCGGTGCCGATGGACAAAATCGTGTACAGGTAACTGAGTTCCTCCGCGAGCGTCTCCACTAGCAATACGTTC
>CAWDQS010000179.1:0-4659 GCA_963804295.1 uncultured Acidobacteriaceae bacterium | reverse complement strand
CTGCTCGAAGAACTTTCCCGCCGAGTGGCAGGGATTGGACATCGGGCCAAAGTCGATTGCGGCGATTGAAGAAGTGATTTCGACGGCGCGCACGATTGTGTGGAACGGCCCAGCCGGCGTCTTCGAGTTTCCGCGCTTCGCTGTGGGCACCAACGCCATCGCCAAGGCTGTCGCGGCCAACCGCGCAGCCATCTCCATCATCGGCGGCGGCGATTCGGTCTCGGCGATCAACCAAGCAGGAGTAGCCGACCAGATCACACACATCTCCACCGGCGGCGGAGCTTCGCTGGAGTTTCTTGAAGGTAAGAAACTTCCCGGCGTGGAGGCGTTGACGGACAAGTAAGGCAGCTGACAGCAATCAGTAAAAGCCACATCCGGACAGAAGACCGTGCCGGATGCGGCTTTTGATTGTCTCTATGTATAAACATACTGACCGGGTTAAAAAGCACAGCTGTGAACTGCATTCAACTTACTCAGCTTCCCGGTACCGTCCCAACTCCTTCACCATCGAGCAATGGCGCTTGAGCGCCTCAATCACCCGTTCGCCCTCTTCGGCGGCTTGAATCTTGCAATCCACATAGAAGATGTACTCCCAGGGCTTTCCATGTACCGGCCGCGACTCGATCTTGGTCAGGTTGATGCCCATGAACGCCATCGCCGACAACGCCGACACCAGCGATCCGGGACGATGCTCCAGCGAAAATGCCAGGCTGATCTTGTTGGCCTCTGGATCATCAACAGCCTCTGCCGTGCGCCGCACCAGGAAAAAGCGCGTAAAGTTTTCCGTGTTGTCCTCGATGCCGGCCTGTAGAATTTGCGCGCCGTAATACTTGGCCGCCGCCTCGCTGGCGATCCCTGCCGCGTGCCGGTCGCCCAACTTAACCAGTTGCTTCACGCTGCCCGCCGTGTCATAAAACGCGACAGCCTCCATGCGCGGGTGCTCGGCCAGAAACTTCCGGCACTGCGCCAGCGCCACCGGATGCGAAAATACGCGCTCTATCTCTTCGATTGCCACGCCGGGCAGGCCGATCAGATTGTGCCGGATGCGCACCAGCGTCTCCCGCACCACTCGCACATCCTGAATAAGCAGCAGGTCAAAGTGCTCCGCCACCGAACCCGCCAGGCTGTTTTCAATGGGAATGACCGCAGCATCCGCCTCTCCGCTTACCAGCGCCGCAAATACATCCGCCGAAAGAGTACAAGGAACGATCTCCCCATCGGGCACAAGTTTCATCGCTGCTTCGTGGCTGAAGGAGCCGGGCTCGCCCTGGATTGCAATCTTCATTGGTTTCTCCATTCTTCAATTATCCGTCATCTACGCAGCCACAAATCCCCGGCCACAAATCCCAGAAAAACCATCGCAATCACGCCGTTCATGGTGAAAAAAGCCGCATTCAGCCGCCGCAAATCGTGAGGCGAAACCAGCGCGTGCTCATAGGCCAACAGCAGCCCTACCACTCCGATTCCCGCCCAGCCGAGACTTTGAAAATGGAAGAGCGCGCCAAACCAAATCAGCAATCCCAGCATCGCGAAATGCATGGCCCGCGCCGTCCAGAAAGCCGCCGGAATTCCCATCGCCTGCGGCAGGCTATGCAGCCCCACAGCGCGGTCGTGTTCAAAGTCCTGGCAAGCGTAGAGCACGTCAAAACCGCCCGCCCACAGCGTCACCGCCGCGCTGAGTACCAGAATGCGCGCATCTAGAGAGCCTCTCTCCGCAATCCACGCCGCCGACGGCGCCAACCCCAGCGCCAATCCCAGCCCCAGATGCGACCAGCGCGTGATGCGCTTCAAATAGCTGTAGCCCCACAGCACCAGGAGCACCAGAGGCGAAAGCTCCAGCGCCAGCCGGTTCAGTTCCGCCGCCGCCAGCACAAACACCGCTGCCGCCAACAGCGTAAATCCCAGCACAAACTCGCGCGTCAGCAATCCGGCGGGAATCGCGCGGCTTTTAGTTCGAGGATTGGCCGCGTCCAGCTCCGCATCTGCCCAGCGATTAAACGCCATTGCAGAAGAGCGCGCCGCCACCATGGCGACAAGAATCCATCCCAGCGTCCGCCAACTCGGCAACCCGTTCGCCGCCAGCAGCACCGCCGTCAGCGCAAACGGCAGCGCGAAGATCGAGTGCTCCCACTTGATCATCTCCAGCGTTGTCCGCGTCCTGGCCCACAAGCTCGGCATGGTTGGCTACCATTGACCAGTTTACCTGAGCGTTACGGTAGGCCAGTGTATGACAATAACTCCATGGACTCCCTGCGCATCGACAAATGGCTCTGGGCAGCGCGCTTCTTCAAAACGCGTGCTCTGGCCTCCAAGGCCTGTGACCTGCGCCGCATCCTCTCCAATGGCCACGAAGCCAAGCCCTCCCGCGAGGTTCATGTCGGTGACCATCTTGAAGTGAAGAACGAGGGCGGAGATTTTCAAATAGAAGTTCTCACTTTGAGCCAGATGCGCGGTCCGGCGGCGGTGGCGCAAACCCTCTATCGCGAAAGTGAAGCCAGCATTGCTGCGCGCGCCAAAGCAGCCGCCGAACGCAAGGCCATGCAGCAGTTCGCGCCCTTGCCCGAGCGCCGTCCCACCAAGCGCGACCGCCGCCGCATCATCCAATTCCGCGGCCGAGAGTAATTTCAGCGCAGCCAGCATTCTCCACTTAGTCCTGATCACTGACCCCTGTTCTTATTACGCTTCATGCGCGGTAGGCACGTGCTGTTGCGGCATCAGTTCCGTCAGCGCAATGCCCGCCAGAATCATCAGCGCGCCACAGGCGGGGCGTAATCCCAGGTGCTCGCCCATGACCAGGAACGAAGTGATCCAGGCAAAGACTGGCTCCATGGTCAGCAGCAGAGCCATGTGCGTGGGGGGCAGCACTGACTGTGCCCAGCTCTGAATGGAGAATGCGGCGGCGGTAGCGAGAACGGCGGCAATGGCCAGGGCCACGGCCAGCCGTGGCGTCCATGTAATGTGCGGATGCTCAATCAGCGGCAGGCTGAGCGCCATGAAGAGCGCACAGAAGCCCACCTGCAAGAGTGCCAGCGGCTGAAAGGCGATGCGCGGCGAGTAGTGGCTCAGCGCAATACAGTGAAAGGCGAATCCGATGGCACAGCCCAGCGTCAGCACGTCGCCTAGATTAATCGAATTCAGATCGGGCATGATGTGTGCCGCATGGTCCTGCAGGGAGGCCGGGCTTACAGCGCGGGAGCTGGCGGGCGCGGTAAGCAGCACAATCCCGATAAAGGCTAGCGCAGCGCCCAGGAAGGCGTTCCAGCGTGGCGGTTGCGCTCCCGGCGGGCGCAGGCCGGGAATGAGTGTAAACAATGGCACCAACACTACCAGAAGCCCGGTAATGAATGCCGACTTGGAGGGCGTAGTGCGGGCCAGACCCGTGGTTTGAAACTGGTAGCCCACGGCCAGGCACAGTCCCACCAGCGCTCCGGCTCCCACCTGCCAGCCGCGAATCGTGCGCCAGTAGCGGTGATAGGCAACGCCCAACACGGCGAATGCCAGCGTCATCCGCACCAAATTGAAGGCCGCGGGCGTGGCATCGGTTAACGCGCCCTTGACGAGCACAAAAGTCGATCCCCACACGGCAACCACGAAAAGCATGAGCAGGTGGGCGCGCAGTTTCATCTCTTTGAATTATGTCAGCCGAGGCGCATGGGCCTATTGTTCCGCGGCCCACTCCACCATCGCCAGCACCAGAAGCAGCGCGCGCTTCAAGCCCGTTTCGCGGTCCCTGGCCGAGTACCACTCAGCCAGCGTGTGTGCGCCGCCGCCTTCTCCACCCGCGCCCATCGACAGCGCTGGCACCCCCAGCGAAAGCGGAATGTTGGCGTCGGTCGAGCCTAGTCGCAGTTCCGTGCGCAGTCCCAAATGGCGGTCCACAGCCAGGAGAGCCGCCATCAGCGGCGAGTCTGCGGCGAGCTGCGCGGCGGGCCGGTCGCCAATCATCTCAATGACAAAATTCAGCAGGCCTCGCTCCTGTCCGCAAAGAGTTTTTGCCTGCGCGTTGCAATGCTCCACGGCATCTTCCACGGCGCGATGCAGCGCCACCTCCAGCCGCAACAGTTCGTCCGAGCTGGTGGAGCGAAAATCGATTGTAGCCTGCGCGCTCTCCGGAATGGAGTTCACACTGGTCCCGCCGCTGATAGTCCCCAGATTCAGAGTGGTCCGCGGAGCCTCTTCATGCGAATTCTGCGGCAACGGCGTTTGCGTCAGCACCGCCAGTGCCGAGGCCAGAGCGGCAATTGGGTTAGGCGTTCCAGCATCGGTAAAGCTGTGCCCGCCCGGCCCTGTAATGGTGACCCGGAAGCGGCGGCTGCCCAGCGCCTGCGTCACGGCAGAGTCCGCACCCGCTCCGTCCAGAACAATGTGCGCAGCAATGCGGCCAGCGAGCGCCTGCTGCCGGTAGAAGTGGCGCACTCCGCGCAGGTCGCCCTCGCCTTCCTCGCCCACATTGCCCAAAAAGATCAGCGGCGCGGCCAATTCCAACTTTGTATCTATAAGGGCGCGCGCTATGGCCAGCATTCCCGCCACACCGGCGCAGTTATCGCAGGCTCCGGGAGCCGTCAGCCGGTCGCCGTCCAAAGTTGGCTTCAGCGGCGTTTCAGCCGGGAAAACGGTGTCCAGATGGGCAGAAAGCACTACCACCGGCCCGCTGCTCTC
>CAWDQS010000178.1:0-5479 GCA_963804295.1 uncultured Acidobacteriaceae bacterium | reverse complement strand
GCCGAGGCAGCGCCAGCGTGAGGTCGGCAAAATAACCGGCCCCCGGCGCGCCGCACGCGCGCCTGCTCCACTGCCAGCCTCCCGTCCACCCGCTCGACCTCTTGCACCGCCAGCTGCCGAGTTTCCACGGCACCTGGTCCATCAGCACGCCTACCGTCTCACGCCCCAGGTGCAGCGTCATGCGCAGAATCATGAGCGAAACCACCACCGCCGCAAACGGATCGGCATAGCGCATCCCAGCCGATGCCAAACTCCGTTCCCACCCAACTGGCGCCGAGTCCGGCAAGCACCGCCAGCGTCGACCAGATGTCGCTGGCAAAGTGAAACGCGTCGGTGGCCAGCGCCGGCGATCCGGTCCGCACCGCCACCGCCCGCAGTTGCCGCGATCGCCAGTAGTCCACCGCGATCGACGTCGAGCAGCACTAGCGCCGGCCACACAGAGTGGCGCAGCTCCACCGTGTGGTAGAAGATCCGCTCCATCGCTTCCCAGATGATCCACGCGCAAGAGACTGCCATCAAAATCGCTTCGCCCAGAGCGGAGAGGTTCTCAAACTTGCCGTGGCCGTAAGTGTGGTCCTCGTCGGCCGGTCTGTCGCTTACCTGGACTGAAAAAAAAGTCAGCCCCGCGCCCACCAGATCCAGCCCGGAGTGCGCCGCATCCGACAGCACGCCCAGCGATCCCGACAGCAGCCCCGCCGCCAGCTTCAGCAGCGTCATGGCGCCGGCCGCCAGCATCGAGTGCAGTGCCACGCGCCGCTTCTCAGCGGAAAACTGGGCAAGGTTGGCGGGGGCGGAAGTCATTGCTTCCTTAGGCTACAGCGGCGCGCTTGGCGGTGTACAACCCGGCAATGCCAAACGTGTAAGGCTGCCACGCGCATTCTTCATATCCTGTCGCCCGCATCAGCTCCACCATCTCGGCAGGCGGCGGAAAATTCCCCACCGAAGCGGGCAAATAATTGTAAGGTCCGTCTTTACCGCACACCAGCCGCCCAATTGCCGGCAGCACGCGCCGGAAGTAAACGGCATAAGCCTTGCCCACCAGGCCGCCCGGCTCGCTGAAATCCAGAATCCCCAGTTGCCCGCCCGGCTTCAGCACGCGGTTGAACTCCTTGAGGCCAGCCTCGTAGTTGGCCAGATTCCGAAAGCCGAAGGCCGTCACAATCAAGTCCAGCGAGCCGGAGCGCAGCGGCAGATGCAGCGCGTCAGCCTCGATCGGCAGAGCGTTTGGCGCGCCGGGTTTTCGAGCGTCAAATTTCTTCGCGGCGCGGCTCAGCATCCCCCGCGCAAAATCCGCCGCCAGAATTGGCCGCGCCCCCGCCGGCCTCTGCTTGAGCAGAGCCATGGTCATGTCGCCCGTGCCACAGCAGATGTCCAGCACCGCCGCATCGGGGTCAGCCAGCACCGCTCGGAACCGCCGAGCTGTCCGCCGCCACCAAAGCCGGTCCACATTGGCTGAGAGCACGTGGTTCAGCAAGTCGTAACGCGGCGCAATCGAGTCAAACATCTGCCGCACAGCCTGCGCCGCGCTAGCCTCGTCGCTTGCTCCTCGCGGCCTGGCTCCGGTAGTGGTCATTCAGCCTATTAGCTCCATATTTCCCTCAGTGCTCAGCTCTAAAGCAAGATATTTATTATTGGTGAGGAGTAGACGACGGAGTTCCAGAGTTTCCTGGCGAAATGGGAATCAGTGTAAGCCCCTTTTCCAGACCGATGTGAATTCCATCTGCATATGTGTATCTGAGCTCATCTGAACTTGCCCCGCGATTGCTTCCTTTTATTACGTATTTTCCTCGTTCCATATATACTTCACCATTTTCGTTGTAAACCGTGCAGTCATTTGGTTCTCCACCTTTGTTGGGCATGCAATCAATAAATGATCCACCATCTTCCCCGCCAGCCCAAACTGCAGAGGAAGGTAATCCAAGCGGTCTAGGAACTTCCTTTTTCTTACATCCGAGAAAAACTGCGGACCCCAGAAAGAGCGTGAAAAATACTATCGCAAGGTGGACTCTCATTTCGCTTTCTCCGATTCAACTGCTAGGTGCCGGTGCCAGATTTTGTGACCTGGGAGAGCACAAATTCCAACTCGGCAACCGCCGAATAGAGCATTTTCGGATTTACTGTAGACTTCCGTGCCCCATCCATTCCGCGTTTTTCCGCGGAATGGGTGGGATACCTACAAAATTCAGGTCTACACAACTACCGAAAATGCTTTAGCTGACCTGCTGACTCGCTCTTTCCCCCGCCTGCGCCAGCATATACCCCACCGCCGCCTCCAGCTCCGCTGGCGTCACATCTTCCACCACGCCGGCGTCGCCAATGCCTATCGGCAGCACAAACCGCCTCACTCCGCCAACGTTCTTTTTATCGCCGCCCGTGGCCGCAATCACCTTGGCCGCCCGCAGCTTCAGCGCCGGCAGCGGCCCATAGAGATGGATCAAACTCTCCAGCCGGTCAAACTGCTGCCCCGAAATCGTTCCCCGCTTCCGCGCCAGATGCAGCGTGGCCACCATCCCCCAGCCCACCGCCTCGCCATGCAGCAGAGTCTTATAGCCGGTTGCCTGCTCCAGCGCGTGGCCGACCGTATGCCCCAGGTTCAGAATCATGCGCAGCCCGTTCTCGCGCTCGTCCTTGTTCACCACCCCGGCCTTCATGCGGATCGACGCGGCAATCACCTTCTCCAGAGCCTTCGGGTCGCGCCCCAGCACGTCCTTCGCGTGCCCTTCCATAAACCGCACCAGCGCGCGGTCGCGGATAATTCCCGCCTTCACGCTCTCCATCAGCCCGGCCCGCAGCTCCTGGTCAGGCAGTGTGGCCAGCACGCCAATATCGGCAAAAACGGCTAGCGGATGATTGAAGCTGCCGACAAGATTCTTGCCCTCCGGCAGGTTCACACCCGTCTTGCCGCCCACGCTACTGTCCACCTGCGCCAGCAAGGTGGTCGGCGCCTGCACGTAGGGGATGCCCCGCATGTAAATCGCAGCCAGAAAGCCGCCCACATCGCCCACAATCCCGCCGCCAAAGGCAATTAGCAGGCTCCCGCGATCCCCGCCCGCCTGCGCCATCTGCCGCAGCAGGCGTTCCACGCTGGCCAGCGTCTTATGCTTCTCACCCGGCTCCAGGAACAGCACAATCGGGGCGTCCCCAAAGGACTGCTGCAAGGCGTGCCCCCACAGCGCCCAGATCGGTGCTGAAGTCAGCACAAAAACCCGTCGCGGCAGCCTGCCCGCAACCCGCTCGATCCGCGGCGCAAGCGTCTCAATCAAGCCGCTGCCCGCAATCACGTCGTACTTCGCCGAAGGTGTCTCTACTCGTATGGTTTGCACGCTGCTTCGATCTTAAATGCACTGCTCGGCGAAGGAGGGGCTTGAGATCAAAAGCAAATTTGCCGAGGACGTATGCCCGAATTGCGCCCATGCCGTTCCCTATCGATTAGCCGGCGGCGGTGGCCCTATTTGTGGTTGCGTGAGGCATAGGCATCCATACGCTTTTTGTATAGCAGGAGGACGCTCGGGCCGAAAGATAACAGCATGACAGCGATTCCCGTGACAATGCCGAAGCTAGTTGCAGCGGGCGCCGAACAATCACCGCGCCGCCTGACAATGACGTGGCAAGGAACCGCGACCAGAAGCTCCAGAACGCTGCCTTTCAGCAGCCATGAGACTGCGCTTGTGACGGCGTTGGTGGATTTCCGGGCATACAAGTAAAAGAGAATCCCCCACAGTACCCACAGGATTCCGCAGATGCACAATGCCTCAGTTGTGCTGGCCCAATAACGATCCAGAAACTTGTCGCTGTAAACCGCCGCTCCCACAGAACTCAAACAGGCGAAAGTAAGAAGAGCGAACAACATGGAAGCGACTATGGTGGAAACCGCAATGTGAGATCGGGGTTTGAGGCGCTTGAAAGAGGTATCGACAGACAAGAAAAGGAGGATTGCCTGGCCGGCCAGGACAACCGCAACCGGCATCCACATCCCCCACCAACTGCAAACCTCTCGCATCGTCTTGTAGAAATCCGGCGAAAAAGGGCTGGAGCCTTCCGCAAGGGACACTGCAATCGGCACAAATAAAACCAAAACAATCAGGGCGTAAACCAGTGTGACGATGAATCCCCACTTGCGCATATTGCTTCCTCTTCGAGGATCGTACAACAAATTGCCGGTTTGCAATCGGCGCCGGCGATTCTGATGGGACGGCTATGCTTTGCCGAGGACGCGGGCGATGGTTGCGCCGATTTCCGCGGGGGAGACGACGACGTGAATGCCGGCAGCGGTCATGGCTTTCATCTTGTCGGCGGCGGTACCCTGGCCTCCGCTGATGATTGCGCCGGCGTGGCCCATGCGGCGGCCGGGGGGCGCGGTCTGTCCGGCGATGAAGCCGACCACCGGCTTCTTCACATGCTGCCTGACGAACTCGGCCGCGGCCTCTTCGGCGGAGCCGCCGATTTCGCCGATCATGACGATGGCTTCGGTCTCGGGATCGTCGTTGAGCAGGCGCAGGGCATCGATGTGCGTGGTGCCGACGATGGGATCGCCGCCAATTCCAATTGCGGTGGATTGGCCGATGCCGCGCTGGGTCAACTGATGGACGGCCTCGTAGGTGAGCGTACCCGAGCGCGAAACGATCCCAATGGATCCCTCTTTGTGAATATTGCCGGGCATGATGCCTATCTTGGCCTGGCCGGGCGAGATGACGCCGGGGCAGTTGGGGCCGATAAGGCGCGAGGCTGAGTTTTTGAGCTTGGCCCACACCTTGATCATGTCGAGCGTGGGAATGCCTTCGGTGATGCAGACGATGAGCGGAATGCCCGCGTCCTCAGCTTCGAGAATGGCATCGGCGGCAAATGGCGGCGGCCAAAGATCATGGTCGCGTTGGCAGCCAGTTGCGGCCACGGCATCCGAAAACAGTGTTGAAGACAGGCCAGCCTTCATGGGTGGTCCCGCCCTTCCGGGAGTTACGCCTCCGACAACCTGCGTGCCATAGTCCGCGCATCCCTTCGCATGAAAAGTGCCTTCTTTGCCGGTTAGGCCTTGAACGATAAGACGAGTTTCTTTATTAACGAGTACTGCCATTGAAAACAACTCCTAGCTTTTAGCTATTAGCTCTTAGCTTTTCAGGCTTCGAGCTCAGTGTGTGGATGAACGACGTAAGCATCTTTGAAATCTCATCGCTTATCGCCGCTGCTTCGCTTATCGATTTTTCCGTTCCCATTTCCAATTTTCTGGCTACTAAGAGCTGCGTTTGAATTTCAAAAATAGAGCCCAAGGCAATTCCCAGAAACTGCCGAAACTCAGCCGGATTGAGCCTGCCTCGCCCCTCCGCAATATTACTCGCGACAGAAACGCTTCGCGACGCAACTGTGAAACGAGTCCGTAAGTCTCCTCCTTAGGAAACTTTTGGGTCATCCTGTATATGCACACAGTCAAATCAATGGCTCGCTGCCAAACCGTCAAATCACGGAAGTCCTGCGACATTCCGGC
>CAWDQS010000177.1:0-9760 GCA_963804295.1 uncultured Acidobacteriaceae bacterium | reverse complement strand
GTTTGTTTTTTGGCGGCCAAACCATCTCGCTCATCGGCACGTGGATGACCCGCGTGGCCACCGGCTGGCTGGTCTACCGCCTCACCGGCTCGGCCCTTCTGCTGGGCACGGTCAGTTTCGCCGGCCAGATTCCCACTTTTCTGGTGGCGCCCTTTGCCGGCGTTTGGGTAGACAGGCTCGACCGCCGCCAGGTGCTGGTTTGGACACAGACCCTCTCCATGTTCCAATCGCTGGCGTTGGCCGCGTTGACGCTCTCCGGCCACATCACCATTCCCCTGCTGCTCACGCTGAGCGTCATGCAAGGCTGCATCAACGCCTTCGACATGCCCGGCCGCCAGTCTTTCATGGTCATGATGGTCGAGGACAAGCGCGATCTGCAGAACGCCATCGCCATCAACTCGTCGATGGTAAACGTGGCGCGCCTCATCGGCCCGTCGCTTGCCGGAATGTTGATCGCCGTCAGCAGCGAAGGCTGGTGCTTCCTGGTTGACGGCGTCAGCTACATCGCTGTCATCATTTCGCTGCTCGCCATGCGCCTTCATGCGCCCGCAGTACAGCGCAAGTCCACATCGATGCTCGCCGAGTTACAGGCCGGCTGGACCTACGTCGCGGAGTTTTTGCCCATCCGCACCATCCTGCTGCTCTTTGCTCTGGTCAGCCTGATGGGCATGCCCTTTGTGGTTCTGATGCCCATCTTCGCCAAAGTAGTGCTGCACGGTGGAGCGCATACTCTTGGTTTCCTGATGGCCGCCATGGGCCTGGGCGCGCTGGTCTCCGCTCTGTCTCTGGCGGCGCGCAGGAACGTCCGCGGCCTGGTCAGGATGATCCCCATCGCGGCGGCTGTCTTCGGCGCGGGCCTGATCGGCTTCGGCCTCTCGCATTGGTTCTGGCTCTCCATGCTCACGGTCTTCATCGCGGGCATGGGCATGATGCAGGGCATGGCCGCCAGCAACACCGTCATTCAGACCATCGTCACAGACGACAAGCGCGGCCGCGTGATGAGCTACTATACGATGGCCTTCATGGGCATGGCGCCCTTCGGCAGCCTGCTGGCCGGCGGCATGGCGCACAACTTTGGCGCGCCCTGGACGGTGATGATGAACGGCTCGGCGGTCCTCGTCGGCGCAGCCTGGTTCGCGACGCGCTTGCCGCTGCTCCGCCGCCAGATTCGCCCCATCTATCAAGAGATGGGCATCATTCCGGCAGAGAGTTTGCAACTGGCTGAGGAGGGAATACAACAATGAGCTACGAGAAATCAGAACTCAAATTCGATCCCCGCCGCACCGACCTCGTTGTCATCGAACTGCGGGTGCCCCTGGTCCCTCGAATTTGGGGACCAGGGAAACCACAATCCTCACGCAGCCTGCCCCACAATCGCATCGATCTGCGCCAACTCCTCCGCACTGAAGCTGAGATTCCCCAGCGCAGCCACATTCTGCTCAATCTGCTCCACGCGGCTGGCGCCAATCAGCGCCGAAGTCATGCGCCCATCGCGCAGCACCCACGCCAGCGCCATCTGCGCCAGCGACTGCCCGCGCCGTACAGCCAACTCGTTTAGCGCGCGAATCTGCTTGAGGCGATGCTCGTCGATGTCGCTCGTCTTCAGGAACTTTTCGCGAGTAGCGCGCGAGTCCGCCGGAATGCCCTTCAGATAACGGTCGGTCAACATCCCCTGCGCCAGCGGACAAAAAGCAATCACGCCCACGCCCTCCTTGCCCAGCACGTCCAGCAGGCCTTGCTCCGGTGTGCGCACGAACATCGAGTACTTGGGCTGATGAATGAGGCAAGGCGTCCCCAGATCGCGCAGAATCTTCACCGCCGCGGCGGCCTGGTTGGCGTTGTAATTCGACAGTCCCGCATAAAGCGCCTTGCCCGAGCGCACCGCCTGATCCAGCGCCGCCATCGTCTCTTCCAGCGGCGTCTCCGGATCGGGGCGATGCGAATAGAAAATATCCACATACTCCAAGCCCATCCGTTTGAGGCTCTGGTCCAGGCTGGCCAGCAGGTACTTGCGCGATCCCCAATTGCCATAAGGCCCCGGCCACATATCGTAGCCTGCCTTGGTGCTGATGATCATTTCGTCACGAAGCGACGCAAAGTCCAGCCGCAGAATCTCGCCGAAGTTGGTCTCCGCGCTGCCGTACGGAGGGCCGTAGTTGTTGGCCAGGTCAAAGTGCGTAATGCCCAGATCGAAGGCCCGCCGAGCCATCGCTCGGCTATTCTCAAAGCTATCCACGCCGCCAAAGTTGTGCCACAGCCCCAGCGAGATGGCCGGCAGCAATAGGCCGCTCCTTCCCGTACGGCGATATCGCATCGTGTCGTAGCGTTGTTCGTTTGCCAGATACAAATGATTCCCCCTGTGGAAAAATGAATTTCTAATGCACTTCCGCTACCAAATTTGCCCGATCTCTTCTCATTCATCCTACGCGTTTGCCCCCAATAGCTGCTCTTTATAGTTGCATCCTGGCCAAAACCGCTATAAGATGCGTCAATTGATACATATGCCCTTTTTTAGTTCCAATCCGCCTCCTTCCGCGCCCGCGCCTCCCTCCCCGCGGCTGCGCCTAGCCAATCTGGGCAAGCTCTGCTTAGCCATTCAGGCCGTCTCTCCGCAGGAGCTGATCGAGCGCGCGGAGGCTGCCCTGGCCGACTCGAAGTTCCTCGAATTCCGCCTGGATTCGCTGCCCAAGCCGGCCTCGGCCATGCCTCAACTAAAGGATTTCCTTGCCGCCCACCGCGACGTAATTGTCCTGGCCACCTGTCGGCGCAAGCAGTTTGGCGGCCTCTTCACGGGCTCCTTGAAAGCGGAGCTGGAGGTCCTTTTGGCGGCCGCCGGCGCTGGCTGTCAAATCGTCGATCTGGAGGTCGAGTCAGCCGAGGAGGCCGCTCCCAGGCTCTTGGATCAGTTGCGCGACGGGTTGCAGGCAGCCGGAACGGCGCTGCTGGTCAGCTTCCATGACTTCTCGCGCACCAAGAATCTCGATCAGACCGCGCTGCGCATCTCGGTTTTCCAGCCGGATTTTGTCAAAGTGGTTTCCACGGCCAAGTCGCTGGCCGACAACCTCGCCGTCCTAAAACTCATCGAGAGCCACTCCCGTTCGTCCCAAGTGGTCGGCATCGCCATGGGAGAGGAGGGGCTGGTGAGCCGCGTGCTCAGCCTCCGCGCCGGCGCGCCCTTTACCTTCGCCGCGTTTTCCGATGGCCCGGAAAGCAATTCCAAACTGGCCACCGCCCCCGGCCAGTTGACCGCCCGCACCCTGCGCGACCTCTACCGCGTCGAGCAGCTTGATCAGGCCACGCGCATCTTCGGCGTCGCCGGAGACCCCATCGCCCACTCGCTTTCGCCGCTGATGCACAACGCCGCCTTCCGCCGCGAAAACGTGAACGCAATTCTCCTCCCGCTCCTTACGCACAAGGTCGCTGACATGATCACTTTGGCGCGTGAGCTGCCTTTGGCCGGCGTCGCCGTCACCATGCCGCTCAAAGAGGAGGTTCTGCCCCATCTCGCTAACTCCGACCCACTCACCGCCCGCATCGGCGCATGCAACACCCTGCGCACCGGCGCTGACGGCAAGCTCTACGGCTTCAACACCGATGTGGCCGGCGTCGTTCGCCCGCTGGAACGCCGTCTCAAGCTGCAAGGCGCGCGTATCGCCGTCCTCGGCGCGGGGGGCGCTGCCCGTGCCGCCGTCTTTGCCCTTGTCGATCAGGGCGCGGAGGTCTTCGTCGTCAACCGCTCTCATGACAATGCCGTCAAGCTCGCCCGGCAAGCCAAAGCCAAGCCGCTCAAGCACGATCTCTTCACCAAGAGCCGCTTCGACGTGCTCATCAACGCCACCCCCTGCGGCATGGCCGGCAACAAGCAGTTGCTACCCCCCCCGTTTGATGATGCCAAAAAGGAATTGAACGCCTCGTTGGTCTTCGATATGGTCTACAACCCCATCGAAACCTCGCTACTCAAGCTGGCCAAAGAGCGCGGCATCCCGGTCATCAGCGGCATGGAGATGTTCGTCCAGCAAGGCGCCCGCCAATTCGAAATCTGGACCGGCAAACCCGCCCCTGAGGCTGAGATGATGCGTGTGGTCGAGTTGGAGCTGCGCCGCCGGGGGTGAGATTCGTACTTTTTCCATATCCCAAAATCGAGATCATGGAGCCTCATGCAAAATACTATTGAAATTGCATGAAGCGTCAGAGCACGACACTACAATTTGCAGATAAATTCTTTCGGAGTCGCATGAAGCGTCAGGGCACGGCTGGTAGGTCAGGGTTTTAACCCTGACTGCCGCAAAGGCATCAAAATGAACGCGGGCTTTAGACCCGGAGGGATGGTTTTTCGGAGGGAGGCGGGGGTTTCACCCCCCGCAATAAGCATACAAATCAGCACGGGCTTTAGACCCGGAGAAAATTTCACGGCACAGTTTCGGTCTAATCTTGGGAACAATACCGTGTCCGTCGGTGTCAAAGGAACGTATGGACCTCAACCGTCTCAGATCGATCATGGCTGCGCTTTTATATTCAGCCTTTGGAATATGAAAATTCAAAAAACTATCTCGTAGCTCCTTGCGGATAATTTCCCTCAATCGGCGCACAATAATCCAATGAACAAGAACCAAAGCCGCGCGTCGTTACTGACCGCTGTCCACTGACGACTGGAAGGGACTCCCACCCCCCTCCCCCCTATTTACTGTGAGACGGTGAAACTGTGAGGCGAAGGGCGCCTCATTACCCCCTATTTATTTTCAAAACCTTGCAGGTTAATTCAGTGGGCGGTTGGAGCAATGGCTTTATTGTCGAAATCGAATTCTCCCTGATGGTATGGAACGCTGCGTGAATTTTGATCTTGATAAGTTATGGGGCGAGTTTCCCCGCCCCATTTTGTATTACTGCTGATCAGGTTCATCCATGGGCTGAGCATCAACATCCGCGACAAGGGCCAGCGTGGTGTCGGGGAAGGCCGGGTTAGCTAAAACGAAACCGACTCCGGGCAGATACTCGATGTAGACTCCGTCGCCCATGCCCCATGCGCTGGGCCAGAAGATGCCTGGGCCAAAGCCCCATTGAAATCCACCCCACCAGAAGGGTGATGCGTAGGGCGTTCCGACCCATAATCCGGGGGTGCTGAACGCTACAGCATGAGCAGCCCCGAAGTGTGCGCCATAGTACCGGTCGTTGAAGCGGCCATTCCGGAATGCCGAGTGGGCGGCCCTGTATTCGTTGTGGCGCTGCTTGTTGCGGTTGTGCCGCGCCTTATTTTCGTTCCGGACGGAATTCGTGTGGGCTTTGGCCGCGTTCCGGTCCGCGTTGCGCTTGTTGCGGTCGGCATTGCGCTGATTGCGCTGCGCCTCGCGCTGATTATTCTGAGCGGTACGGTTGTTGTGCTGGGCGTTGCGGTCATTGTGCTGGGCATTGTTGTTGTGCGGCGTCGCCGTATGGTTCTGACGAGGCTGGGGCGCAGGGCGTGGCGCTGCCGGGCGCGGCGCAGGGCGGGTTGCGGGCGGGTGATACGCAGGCGCGGGATGCGATGCCGGGGGATGATACGCTGGCGCCGGTGCGGGGTGATATGCGGGTTTTTGAGCTGCACCAATAGCGACAAAAGAAACAATGAGAGTCATCCAGATAAACAACTTTTTCATATTTTCTCCTCGCCCTAGATACTCGCATATTCCTGCGGGGTAGCACCAGTTATGTGGTAACCAGGCCGGGTTTCTTAAGTAACGATTCTGAGGCCTGGAATGCGGGTGCTACAACTCCCGCTTTCGGGTTCTGGGAACCGCGAACCTCATGCGAGCGAATCGCGAGCGATTGGCCGCACATAGCTACCGCCGATTCTTCTTCCCTGTTTTAGTTGATTTGGCTTTGGATTCGGGCAGGTGGCTGAAGGGGATTGGCCCCAGGTCGGAGCCTATGCGCACCGCGCGCGTTTCCTCCATCCTATAGGTAATCGTCCGCGGCGAAACCGGGTGTGTGATGCCGGTGGCCGGATCAGTGGTCACGTCGGGACCGCTGGCGATCAAAAAACAAAATGTAGGCGCGCCGCCGGCCGAGCCCGTCGTGACTTGCACCGGCAAATAGCCTTGGATGGGATGCAGCCTGAAGGCCGTCTCGTAATGATGGTGCCGGACACTCCAGGTAAAAACGCGCACCTGGTCGAAGTCAAAGGGCAACCCGGCCTTGGGCGGCGAGAGTACGGTCACGTACTGCGGAACCTCGTGGTTGGGCGTCGCGGACTCGGAATCGTGAACCTTGTTGAACACATACGCGCCCACGTAGCGCTGTCCCTCGGCATAGGTGGAAATCTCGTCAGGCACTTCCACATCGATGCGGCTGGACAGCAGCCACCCGGTGCGGCCCTGATCGTCACGCACCAGCCACCAGTCCTCCAGGATCGGTCCGGCATCCGGCTGGCCGGGAACGTGCGCCGCGCCTCCGGAGACAGCCGGTTTTCCCGCCAATTTCGGCGTGGGAGTTTTTGCCGGCGAACCAAGCTTCGGCGCAATCGGAATGGAAGCCTGCCCTGAGCCGGGCACAACCTTGGGAACCGAGGCGCGCGCCAGAAGCTGAACCTTGGAGTTCGCTCCCAACAGATAAAACCGCTCCGCATCCCGGCCGGGCGTCAGATGCAGGTAGATGTCGTCGCGCAGAACACCGCTGGCCACCACCGGGTCCTGCTTGTGTTGAACACCTAGCTGGTCAAAGGCCTGAAAGGTCTTGGCGTTGATCACCGCCCGCTCTTCAATCCAGCCGATTTCGTTCTTTTCGGTCCTCACCTTGATAAAGCGGCGGTTCTGTTCCAGCACTTCCAATCGCTGGCCGTTGGTCACCTCGGCCACGCGGTTGGAGACAGCGGCCACACGGTCATGCAGATACATCTGCCGCGCGGAAACATATACTGTGTCGTGCCGTTCACTGCGGAAATGCGCGCACCCCGAAGAAAACGTCAAAATACAAGCGAGAAACAGCCAAGCAGCGGGAGCCTGCAAGCGCCGCGCGCGTGAGACAAATGGGATGGAGGGTTGCGTGAACACAGCCTGTGGCAATCCTCTTGAGGATAGCATTTTCACTTCAGGCCCCGGGCCGGAGCGCCGCCCTTGCCGTCTGCATCAATGCCGGCAGCACCGCGCCAAACTCGCCTTTTTCCGGCTCGCCGAAGGCAAAATAAATCTGGCGATAATACTTGTACAAACTCTCATACACTTTCTGCGCCGATTTCTCCGGTTCGTAGACCTTGTGCGGAGGGCAGATTTTGTCTTGCGCCTCGCCGATGCTCTTGAAAGCGCCCGCAGCCATGAATGCAAAAATCGCCGAGCCGATTCCCGTCACCTTGCTCGCCGGCACCAGCACCGGCCGTCCCAGAACATTCGCGTAGACCTGATTGAGCACCGGATTGTTCTGCGGAATCCCGCCGCCGTTGATCACCCGCAGCGTGGGCGCGCCGTACTCGCTCATCCGGTCGAGAATCACCCGCGTATGAAACGCCGTTCCCTCGATGGCCGCGAAGAGCTCGTCCTGTGCCGTGTGTTGCAGGTTCCATCCCAGCGTGATTCCGCCCAGATTCGGATTCACCAGCACGGTACGGTCGCCGTTGTCCCAGGTCATGCGCAGCAGCCCGGACTGCCCGGCTTTGTAAGCCTCCAGCCCCTTGCTCAGCTCGGCAACGGTGGTGTTGGCCCGGCCCGCGATGGCGCTGAAGATGTCTCCCGTGGCCGAAAGCCCGGCCTCGACGCCCGTGTACTCCGGGTGCACGCTGCCCTGCACCACGCCGCAGACGCCGGGAATCAACTGCGCCGCTTTCACGTACGCGATGATGCACGTGGAGGTGCCCACCACGTTCACCACGTCGCCTTCCCTCGCGCCTGCTCCGATGGCGTCCCAGTGCGCATCGAAGGCGCCCACGGGAATGGGAATGCCCGCGCGCAGCCCAAGTTTTTCCGCCCAATGCGGCGCCAGCCTCCCGGCAATCTTGTCCGAGGTCGCGTACTCTCCCTCCAGCTTCGCGCGCACCCCGGCCAGCAGCGGGTCAATACCGGCCAGAAACTTTTCCGGAGGCAATCCACCCAGGGCAGCGTTCCACATCCACTTGTGGCCCATTGCGCAAATGCTGCGCTTCACTTTTGCCGGGCTGGTAATTCCGCACAACGTGGCGGCAACCATGTCGCAATGCTCGAAGGCGCTGGCGAAATCCTTGCGCTTCTCCGGATTGTGGCGCAGCCAATGCAGAAGCTTCGCCCATCCCCACTCCGACGAATACACGCCCCCGCACCACTGAATCGCCTCCAGCTTCTCGCGGTGCGCCGCCTCCGTGATTTCGGCAGCTTCGTTTTTTGCGCGGTGATCGCACCACAGGTAGTAGTCGTCCAGCGGGATCATGTCGGCGGCCACGGGAATCACGCTCGATCCCGTGGTGTCCAACGCAATAGCCTCCACCTGCTCGCCGCTGATTCCGGCTTCCTTCAGCGCCTGCCGCATGGCAGCGGTCAGCGCCGTCATGTGGTCGCTGTGCGATTGCGTCGCATACTCCGGGTCCTCGCGCTTGCGGAGCAGAGGATACTCGGCTGTTGCCGAACCAATTCAGCCCGCGCTCGCTATCGACCAGCGATACGCGCACGCTCAAAGTGCCAAAATCAACACCCGCGACAATGCTCATCGTTCTCAATTGTCTCCGCCGCTGCACACGACCGTCAGCCTTCATTCAAATATCAACTGCCGGAATCTCATAGCCTAGAATTCACGGCTTCTTCGCCTGTCCGTAAGTAGCATGGCTGCCGTGCTTGCGCAGAAAATGCCTGTCCAGAAGCGCCTGCGACAGCGGACCGGTTTCACCATTCACCGAGAGCGTGTGGCTGGCCATGCGCGCCACATACTCCAGCAACGCCGCGTTGTGCGCCGCCTCGGTCGCGCTCGCTCCCCAGCAGAATGGACCGTGCCCGGCCACCAGCACCGCCGGAATCGAATCCGGATCAAGCTTTTTAGGATCAATCTCCGCAAACCGCCGCCAGATTGCCACACCGGTCTCCCGCTCGTATTCGCCCGCAATCGCCGCTTCGCTCAGCCGCGCGGTAACTGGAACCGGCCCATAAAAAGAATCCGCATGGGAAGTCCCCAGACAGGGAATCTCCCGCTCCGCCTGCGCCCACGCCGTGGCATACTCCGAGTGCGTATGCGCCACGCCTCCTATATTTGCGAAGTGCTTGTACAACTCGAGATGCGTAGCCAAATCTGAAGACGGATGCAACGCTCCGTCCACGATCTTGCCCTCCAGATCGCTGACCACCATCTTCTCCGGCGTCAGCTTTTCGTAGGCCACGCCGCTGGGTTTGATGGCTACCAGCCCCTGCCCGCGGTCGATCCCGCTCACATTGCCGAAGGTATACAGCACCAAGCCGCGGCGAACCAATTCCAGGTTCGCCTCCAGCACTTCTTCTCGCAGCTTTTCCAACAGCATTTTAGCGATCCCCTCAGGTCAGATAAAGCGATCCTATTATTGAATATCGCATCCGCATCGGGGCCCGCGATCCGGCGCTGCCGCGCATACCGCTCTCCACCTATGGCGCTGCCGCAATAGCGACAGCGCCAACAGGATCGGAGCCCGTTGTGCTGGTAAATGCGGAGGAGAGCGTCCCCGAGCTCATGGTGTATGCCTGAAGATCAGAACTTCCAGCCTTGTCCACAGCAAGCAGGTAACTGCAGGTGGAATCCTCTGCCAGGCCTATCTGGCCGCTGGACCCGGCCGTAGCGGTTGCAATAAAAGTCAGCCCGGTGT
>CAWDQS010000176.1:0-5787 GCA_963804295.1 uncultured Acidobacteriaceae bacterium | reverse complement strand
TGGCGGTGGTCAGCGATCTGCTGGCCTTGGCCCAAGGCTCGCGGCGCGTGGAGATTCCCACGTCCCCGGCTCACGTGAGCGCCGAATTCGAGGTTCCCCATTACATCCGATTCATGGTCAACGACAAGCCGGGAATTATTGCCGACATTACCGTGGCTCTAGCCAGTGAGAAAATCAACATCCGTGCCATCGTGCAAAAGCCCGGCTATCCGCAACACGCGCTGCCTTTCGTGATGACCGTGGAGCCGTGTAAGCCCTCGGCTCTTAAGCGCGCCATGGAATGCCTCCGCAGCAAGGATTACCTGCTTGAGGATCCGCTGGATTTGCAGATACTGGAATAGACAAAAACAGTGGTCAGTGGTCAGCCGATGCCGCCTTGACGGATTCGACAAAGAGGCGATGCACGCGGCGGTCTTGTGATAGCTCGGGATGAAACGTGGCTGCCAGGATGCGACCTTGGCGGATCAGCACCGGAAAACCTTCGCGCCATGCGAGCACCTCGACGCCTGGGCCGACCTGGCTGATGCGCGGAGAGCGGATGAATACCATCTCCAGCGGGCCGCCGGCAAGCGCAGTCTCGGCGGTGACTATGACCGAGTCGATCTGCCGGCCGTAGGCATTGCGCTCGATGATTGCATCCAACAGCCCAAGAGAACGTTGGGGCGGATTGAGAACCTCCCGCGCCAGCAGAATCACTCCGGCGCAGGTGCCGAAGACGGGCTTAGTTACACAGAACTCCTGCAAAGCATCAAAGAAGCGGAGCTTCAGGAATTTGAGCATGGTGGTGGACTCGCCACCGGGCAATACAAGGCCACTCAGTCCGGCTAATTGCTCCGACTTGCGCACTTCAATGGGAGACGCGCCGGCCTCTGTGAGGGCTTGTGCGTGGCTGGCGTAGTTGCCCTGGATGGCCAGTACGCCGATTCTGGGAAGTTTTGTTTCCGTCAATGTTTTTCCTGGAGTCCGAGATTCTTGTATATTTTACGAACCCCTACATCTAGTCATATCACCGGACTCTGGCGGAGTCCAGGCAACTGATCGGAATATAACTTGCAGCGCACTGGTATGATTGCAGATAGGTAATTTATAGCATTGCCGCCGCCTGTGGGCGGTTAGCTCAGTTGGTTAGAGCGCCTGCCTTACAAGCAGGAAGTCGGGGGTTCGAGTCCCTCACTGCCCACCATTCTATCAAGTAAAAATATCTCTCATTCGAAGAACAAGGCCGCGCCTGTCATCATTTCGTGTAAACCGGCAACCTATCGCTTCACGATGTTCGAAAACTGATAACTTGTAGCGCACCATTTTCATATGTCAGTTAGCCGGCGCACTTCAGGTCAACAATCTGCGCTTCAAACTCTCCATCCCTCATCACCATCAGTAATCCCACTGTCACTGGTAGCCGAAAGCGCCTCGGTCCGCATGACCCGGGATTGAAGTACAGCACGCCCTTGCGCGTATAGAAGTTGGGCACGTGCGTATGCCCGGAGAGTACGGCGGCAAACTTCCCCGCCGCCGGGTCCAGGTGTAACGTCTTCAAATCGTGCAACATATAGACGTAGCGTTCAGCGATCATCACAACTTCAGTCTCCGGCAGCTCGCTTAACGGCCCTTCGCGGTCTGTGTTCCCGCGCACAGCCGTGACCGGCGCAATCTTCTCCAGCTCTTTGAGAACAGAGGGTTTGCCCACATCGCCCAGGTGCAGAATGCGCTCCACGCCAGCCAGCGCCCGCGCCACCTCCGGCCTGAGCAATCCGTGCGTATCACTGATAACGCCAATCTTCATGGAGCCTCCGTTCAGAGCCGGCTACAATAAAAGCCCTCCGCAGAGCAAGAATACCGCAACACATGCAACTTATTGGGGTTAAATGGATTATGGACATTTTACGGCAGGGTTTGGTTTTGTGTTGGGTGCTGCTTGTGCCCGTGGTTTTAGCGCAAGCGCCCTGGTCCCGGTCTGCGCAGATTGCAAGTTCAAATGTCATTCAGCAGGAGGCCTGGCAAATCGTACAGTTGGCCAATCAGGCCCGCGCTGAGGCCGGCGCCGGGCCGCTCAAGTGGGACGCAGCATTGGCCACCGCCGCCCGCCGGCATTGCCTGCGTATGGCCGCCGAGGGAACAATCTCTCACCAGTATGCCGGCGAGCCGGACGTCTCGGCGCGCGCCGCACAGGCCGGAGCCCACTTCAGTCTGATCGAAGAGAATGTGGCCATTGCCCCGACTCCCGCCGCGATTCACAACGCATGGATGAACTCGCCCGGTCACCGCACCAACCTGCTGAATCCAAAGGTGGATCATGTGGGTGTGGCAGTGGTGGCCGGTAGCGACGGACTCTATGCTGTGGCCGATTATGAACACGCCGTACCCGTGCTGACGCAATCCCAGCAGGAATACGAGGTTGCCGGCTTGGTCAAGGCCAACGGCATCGCCATCCTGCCCGACCACACCCAGGCCCGCAATTCCTGCGCCGCCGAAGGTGCACTGCCTCGCCCCGCGTATGGACCAAAGCCCCGCTTCGCCTTGTTCTGGGAGGGTGCGCAACTGTCCCAACTGCCTCAGGATCTGGTGAACGAGTTGGCCACAGGAAAGTATCACCAGGCGGCTGTGGGCAGTTGCCAGTCGCAAGGCCAGGAGGGCGCCTTCACCTCCTATCGCCTCGCAGTGCTGCTCTACTGATTTGCGAGGCGGCGTTCCAGTGAGGTGGGTACTTTGACCGAGGCCATACCCGCTGCGGTTGCTGCCTCAATGCCCATCTCCGTGTCTTCAAAAACCAGGCAATCTGCGGGTGCCACGCCCAGCTTCTCGGCGGCCAATAGGTATCCATCCGGGGCCGGCTTGCCGTGCTTGTAGTCGTCCGCGGAGACGATAGCGTCGAATTTATCCAGCAGGCCCAGCACGCTGAGCGAGCCCACCACAGAGTCGCGCGTGCTGCCAGAAACCACGGCGAAGGGAATCCGGCCGTACTCTGACTCAATGCACTCCAGCACCTCGGGGATCGCCTTGAGCTGTGGAAGCTGAGCGAGGTAGAGGCTTTCTTTGCGCGTGGCGGTGGCTTCAATGGGCATATTCAGCCCGTTAATCTTGTTCAGGTCGGCGATAATATTCCGCACCGGCTTGCCGCCCCAGGAATAAAACAAATCCTCCGGATATTCGCAGTTCCAATCCGCCAATACCGCCTTCCATGCGTTGTAGTGCAGCGGCATGGAATCAGCAATGGTGCCGTCGCAATCAAACAGATAGGCGCGGAAGGCGCCCTCAGGCAATTTTAGTTTCATGCAGCGCAGCCGCCTTCGCCAGGTTTCGTCGGTTCCATTTTGAGAGCGTTGTTGAAGCGGTTGAAGTAGTTGAACAGGCCGATGGCGCAGAGCAGCTCCACAATTTCGCCTTCGGAGTAGAAGCCGCGCAGCTCGGCAAACTGTTCGTCGTCGACCGCGTTTGCATCGCGGGTGACGGTCTCGGCCAGACGCAGGGCGGCCTTTTCTGCGGGGGTAAAATCCTCGCGACGCGGCCAGTCTGCCAGGTGGGTGAGCTGCTCGTCGGTCCAGCCCAGACCCTTGGCCAGAATGGTATGGCTGGCCAGACAGTAGGGTGTCGCGTTCACCTGGCTGGTGCGGACGATGATCAACTCCTTCAGCTTGGTGGAAACCGTACCGGTGGTCAGCACCGCGCCGAAGTGGGCCATCATGGTCGAGAAAATCTCCGGCCGGTGGGCCATCACGCGAAACATATTGGGCACATTGCCACGCAAGGCAAAGGCTTTGTCGTAAAGCGCAGCCGTTTCAGGGGTTGCCTGGCTGCGGTCCAGCCGTGAAATCCGGGTCATCCGTTCTCCTTACCGAAGTTTCCCTCGCCCCCGTGACGAAGACCTGTCGCTGGTGGCCCCAGTTCGCTCTGGGCAAAACTACGGTACTTCTTCCATGGTATCGTCTACACCAGCTCCTGCCGCTCTCGCCCGGCAGCTGATCGCTTCTTCGGTGGTCCCGCACACCCCCGTAAGGATCAAAACGGAAGACGGAGCCGCCCCGCACGCGATTTATTTTGACGCACCGCCCGCTCTCTGCTAACGTGGTAGTGGAGAATTCCTCACAAGGCACTCCTCAGTAGCTCAATGGCAGAGCATTCGGCTGTTAACCGAAGGGTTGTAGGTTCGAGTCCTACCTGAGGAGCCAATATTAACCCCTATAAACCCCTATAAACACTACACTTTAATGACTTCACCTTCGAACTGTCCCTAAAATTGTCCTAAACCCGCTATGAGGCTTCAAATGAGGCCAACCACCGGCAGGGGAGGACAGAACCCATGACATTCACTGTTTGGCGGCGTCACTACCAGGACATACTTGGAGGTCGAAGTACGACTGGCCAATTTGGCGGTAGAGAATGGGGCAGGATCTCGAGGGATCTGGGAGAAGCGGAGAACTCTCTCCAGTCGCACTAACGAGCAAGAATCTGCGAAATTGCTGGGAATTATGTGATTTTCTAGATAGATAATTGCGATAAGTCTTTTATTATAAACTATATGGCGGAGAGGGGGAGATTCGAACTCCCGATAGCCTTGCGACTATGTCTGATTTCGAGTCAGGTGCATTCAACCGGGCTCTGCCACCTCTCCGTGTCTTCATTTATTACTGTAAACAAGCAGGATGCAAACAACCCAGGACTAGTTTACCGGGAAATGAGCTACGGATGCAATACCGGCGAGGTGAAAGCTGAATATGATGTCCGCCAAAACGAGATGGAGAACACGCATACAAATCCAGCCAATTCGCGCGCCGCAAAACGACCGTAGAGCAGATATTTGCATGTAACCTTTGCTGTGCTCGTGTCGTAAGGTTAAGTAGAAGATTGGGGACAGCTTTCTACATTTCTGGAGAGCGGTCGCCTTCTCCGGCCAAGAGCAAAAAACATGAAATCAGAACTTCACGTACTCCCTCTTCTTTGTCTGGCAGGTTTTGCTGCGAGCATGGCCGTTGCAGCGCAGCAGCCGGCGCCTTACCGGCTTACGTTGCAAGATGCGATTCAGAAGGCGCTTCAGTCCAACTTGAGCGTGCTGGCCGCCGGCACACGGGTTGAAGAGGCGGAAGGCACGCGGATGCGCCGGCTATCGTCCGCATTGCTTCCGCGCGTGAACGCCCAGACCTATGCCAATTATCAGAATCACGATTTGCAGGCCCAGGGACTCTCCTTTTCTGGACTTCCTATTCCCAAGGTGGTTGGGCCGCTCTCGAATTACGACTTTCGCGTTTATGCGCAGCAGAATATTGTTGATTTGCAAAGTTATCGTGGATTCAAGGCAAGCGAGCGGGCGCTCGATGCCGGCAAGATGGATGAGCGCGATACGCGTGATTTGATTGTGCGCGCCGTTGCCGCGCTCTATCTGAACGCGCAGTCGGCGGCGGCACGAGCCGATTCCGCGCTATCGCGTGTGACAGACTCAGAGACGCTGTACAAACTAGCCAAAGACAAGCATGATGCGGGAAATGCGACGGGCGTGGATGTGCTACGGGCTCAGGTCCAACTGGCAAATGACAAGCAGGCGCTGCTGATATCCAGAAACCAGTTGAAGCAATCGTTGCTGGAGTTGGCGCGCAACCTGGGCATGAGCCCGGCTACGCCGCTGGAACTTGCCGAACCGCTCATCTATCAGGCCTTGCAACCGCAGGAGATTGATGCGTTTGTACCAGCGGCGCTTGAGGCTCGCGCCGATTATCTGTCGCTTGCGAGCCAGCGGCAGGGATTGGTTGAGCAGCAACGCGCCAGCCACGCGCGCTCTTATCCCAAGCTGAGCAT
>CAWDQS010000175.1:0-3716 GCA_963804295.1 uncultured Acidobacteriaceae bacterium | reverse complement strand
CCGGAGATTGTTCTGTTTCCCCGCTGGTTCTACTTCAACATCTACGAGATTTCTTCCTGGTCGCGATCGATTCTTGTTCCGCTGGCCATCATGTACGCCAAAAAGCCCTTCAAGAGAATTCCCTCCGAGCAGGGAATCGACGAATTGTTTGTTGGCGGACGTGCCAACTCTTCGCTGCGCCTGCACATGGATCGCAAGAACATCGTCTCCTGGCGCAATTTCTTTATCGTTTTAGACAGGCTGATGCACTGGGCTGAAGCGGTTCATCTGCGCCCTGTGCGCACCGTGGCCTTGCGCAAGGCTGAAAAGTGGATGCTGCAGCGGCTGGAGATGACCGACGGATTAGGAGCCATTTATCCGGCCATGCTGAACGCCATCATCGCACTGCGCTGCCTGGGCTATTCCGAGGACGACCCGCAAGTCATCCGGGCGCGCGACGAATTCGAAAAGCTCGGCATAGAACAATCGCCGACCACGGAGGTTCCGGAGCCGACCTTCCGCATGACGCCGTGCATGTCGCCGGTGTGGGATACAGCGCAGGCGGTCTTTGCGCTGGGCGAGTCGGGCGTGGAACGCAACGACCCGCGCATGCTCAAGGCCGTGGATTGGATGCTATCCAAAGAAGTTCGCCACAAGGGCGACTGGGCCGTAAAGGTGCGTAACACCGAGCCCGGCGGCTGGTACTTCGAGTTCAACAACGAATTTTATCCCGACACGGACGACACCGCGCAGGTGCTGATGGCGCTCAACAAGGTGGACAATCCGCGCGAGCGCTATCAGCACGAGGTTGTGCAGCGCGCCATCGCGTGGGAGTTTGCCATGCAGTGCAAAAACGGCGGCTGGGGCAGCTTCGACAAAGACAACACCAAGATGATCTTCCAGTACATTCCCTTTGCCGATCACAACGCCATGCTTGATCCGCCCACGGTGGATATTACCGGGCGCATGTTGGAAATGCTGGCCGGCTATGGCTACTCGCGCAGCGACAAGCGTGTGGAGAAGGCCGTTCAATTTATTTTCCGCGAACAGGAGCCGGATGGAAGCTGGTTTGGGCGCTGGGGCGTGAACTACATCTACGGAACATTTCTGGTGCTGCGCGGGCTGGACGCCATTGGCGTCGATCATCTGGAGCCGCAGGTGCAGCAGGCCGCCGAGTGGCTTCGTATGGTGCAGAACGCCGACGGCGGATGGGGCGAGAGTTGCGGCACATACGACGATCCGGATACGCGCGGCGTGGGGTTGAGCACGCCGTCGCAGACCGCATGGGCGCTGCTGGGCCTGCTGGCCGCCGGGGATGACCGCTCCGATTCTCTCGCCAAAGGCGTGCGATGGCTGCTCGAGCGTCAGCGTGCGGATGGAAGTTGGGATGAGTCGATGGGTGAGGGCGCGACTCGGCAGAGTATCATCACCGGAACTGGCTTCCCCAGAGTTTTCTATCTGGCCTACACCCTCTACCGGCAATACTTCCCGCTGATGGCCCTCACCAATTATCAGCGAACAATGGAACGAGCAAGCAGCTAGCGGCTACAAACAGTACTTATGAAACGCGCCAACTAAAACGGCGCTGGAGGTTCATCACAAGATGTCTATTCCTATCTCCCAGATGGCTACAGTTGCCAGCTATGTGCTGAAGAAAAGATTCACCGGCGTCCAGCGCTATCCCCTGGTGCTGATGCTGGAGCCGCTCTTCCGCTGCTCGCTGGCCTGCGCCGGATGCGGCAAGGTGCAGTATCCGCCGCATATTCTCAAAAAGCAACTCACACCCGAGGAGTGTTTTGCCGCGGTGGAGGAGTGCGGCGCGCCCATGGTCTCTATCCCCGGCGGAGAGCCGCTGCTCCATCCTCGGATCGTCGAGATCGTCAACGGGCTCATAGCGCGCAAGAAATACATTTACCTCTGCACCAACGCGCTCGAACTCAAAAAGAAGCTGCCGGAGTTTACGCCGTCCAAGTACCTGACCTTCTCGGTGCACCTCGATGGCCAGCGCGAGCATCATGATTTTTCTGTCTGCCGCGAGGGCGGCTATGACATCGCCGTCGCAGGCATTCAAGAAGCTGTCCGGCGCGGCTTCCGCGTAACCACCAACGCCACCTTCTTCGACGGCGCAGATCCCACCAGCGTCCGCGCCTTCTTTGATGAGGTCATGGGCATGGGCGTCGAGGGCGTGGTGCTATCTCCCGGCTACAGCTACGACAAAGCGCCCGATCAGAATCGCTTTATGGGACGCGCCCGCGTGCGGCGGCTCTTTCGCGCCATTCTCTCCAACCGCAAGCCCACCTGGAAGTTCAATATGTCGCCTTTGTTTCTTGAATTTCTGATGGGCGACCGCAACTACGAATGTACGCCGTGGGGAATGCCCGCTTATAACATCTTCGGCTGGCAGAAGCCCTGCTACCTGCTCCAGGAAGGTTATGCGGAGAGTTACAAGGAGTTACTGGCAACCACTGACTGGGATAACTACGGAGTCGCCAGCGGCAACCCGAAGTGCGCCAACTGCATGGTCAGTTGCGGCTATGAATCCACCGCGGTGATCGACGGCTTCGGTTCCATGAAGGGCTTTCTGGCCATGGTGCGCGGCACCTTCAGCAGTTATCGCGATCCGCACGCGCAGAAGCTGCTGAATGATTTTGCTTCGCAATATGCTGCGCCGCATAAAAATCTCGTGCAGATAGCGGAGCCCGCGCCTGCTTTAGAGGAGACTCGCGCATGACCGCTGAAGTGCAAAAATACACGCTGGCGCAGGTAGAGGCGCTGGAACTTGCTCCCGGCGCTGAGCACGAGAATCTGGAAGGCTGGGTTCCCGCGCTGGCCTCGGACGAAGACCTGCGCGAAGCTCTCACCAAGGCCCTTGATTATCGAGGTGACGTGACGCTCACTCTCAAGGGTGGAGAACGCATTGAGGCTTTCATCTTCAATTGCCACACCGGCCCGACGCTGGCCGAATCCTGGGTGCAGTACTACACGCCCACTGCGCCTGAGAAGCGCAAAGTGAGTTACGCCGAGATCGCACGCATCGAGTTCAGCGGCAAGGACCGCGCAGCAGGAAAGCATTGGGAAGATTGGGTGAAGGCCTACAACGCAAAGAAGGCCGCCGGCGAGACAAATATCGCGCTCGCGCCGGATGCGTTGGAGTAGCGGTGTAGCGGCCAGAGATCAGTTTCCATATGCTATAGGTGACAGGATGAACGATCACCGCCAACTGAAAGATCTTGCCGGAGTAGGTCCGGCCACCATCTCCGACCTGCGGATTCTGGGGATTCATTCCGTCGCCGAGTTATCCCATCAAGACGGCAAAGAATTATATGTCAGGCTATGCCAGCGAACCGGCAAGCAGCACGACATTTGCTGCCTCGATGTCTTCCATTGCGCCATCGCCCAGGCTCGCGATCCCCGCCTTCCCATCGAGAAGAGGAACTGGTGGTACTGGAGCCGGTTGCGCAAACGTCAGCCATCCGTCGTAAACTGATCCCTGACCATGAAAGTCTTTCTCACTGGAGCGACAGGATTCATAGGCCATCACGTGGCGCGGGCTTTAGCCTCTGACGGTGCAAAGCTGCGCCTGCTGGTCCGCAAGTCGAGCAACCTGGCCAACCTGGAAGGCATCCAGGGCGAGACGCACGTGGGCGACCTCGCCGATCCAGACTCGCTCAGGCCAGCGCTCACTGGCTGCGACGCTGTTGTCCACGTGGCTGCCGATTACCGCCTCTGGATTCCCG
>CAWDQS010000174.1:0-29488 GCA_963804295.1 uncultured Acidobacteriaceae bacterium | reverse complement strand
TGATGACGCGATGCTGCGGCGTGGGCTTCCAGACATCGAGTACTGCCTCGCAAATCTCCAGCGCGTAATCCAGTTCGGTCCCGGTAAAACTCTCCGGAGAATACTCGAAGATCCATTCCGTTCCCGGATAAGATGCCGCTATATCTTGCAGCATCCGCGCGCCGTCGATGGCAATCTTCTTGACACCCTCGCGATCCATCTTGAAGACAATCTCGCGCTGCGCCGTCGAAGTCGAGTTATAAAGATGAACAATGGCGCGAGGCGCGCCCCGCAATGCCTCGAATGTGCGGTGAATCAAGGGCTCGCGAGCCTGCGTCAGCACTTGCACGGTAACATCCGCCGGAATGCGCCCCTTGTCTATCAGTTCGCGGCAAAAATCAAAATCCGTCTGCGAGGCGGCGGGAAATCCCACTTCGATTTCCTTGAAACCCAGCTTGACCAGCAGATCGAACATTCTGTTCTTGCGCTCCGCATCCATGGGGTCAATCAGCGCCTGATTCCCGTCGCGCAAGTCAACGCTGCACCAGATAGGCGCCTTGTCGATGGTCTTGCCCGGCCATGATCGATCGTTCAACTGGACGGCTGGAGTCGGAGAGTACTTGGCTTTCGGATGATTCAATGTCGGTCTCTTTTCGCTCTCTCGCAAAGCTCCCGCGGCGAGAGACGTTCTCAATCTTGTCGGATGCAACGGCCGGATGGAAGACGCGTCTTACAACGCATGAGGCTCCGGCCCGCACACAATAATTCTAAATGGAAGGAATAGCAGAGTAATCAGCGAAGTTCCTCCCGTAGGGAGGAGATGAAAATAGCCCAGGGTGAAACCCTGGGAAAGCGTTCGAGTGAGAGATTCCCGCCCCGGAGGGGCGATGTGAGTCCCTTGCACGATTGCTGGATTCAGCGATCTATCGCTAAAGCATTCGTTTCGCCCCTCCGGGGCGAAAGGCCGTCCTTTTGCCTCTTCCCCAGGGCTGCGCTGCGCTTGCCCTGGGCTATTTTCGATGGCTCCCTACGGGAGCAGACGATCAGTTGCTCATGTGATGTGCCGATATGAAGGTGTAGTTTCCGTTCAGCCGGTCATCTGGGCTGGACCCACATGTTCGGAAGTCCTCACCTCTGTAGTTGCGGTCAACGCGTGGTATGGGGATTTTGCGTAAAGCCAGAATTCAATCTGGCGACATCGGACGTTTACCGATACCTATCCAGAAAGCATATAGTCAAAATATTGCAAACAACGTATTGTTCGTTTGCGTTCAAACAATATACGGTTGATCTGACCATAAAGGCCGTACGATTCACGTTAACATAGGAACAGCTTGGAAATGGGGGATAAAGACTTGGGACGCCTCCCGATAGTGACTTTTGATACGAGTGCACACAATCGGCTATTGGATGACTGTATGTTCACAGAGCCGGTTTTTGGAAAGATCAAGGCAGGAATGTTCTTCCGGTTTGCTGGGTTGAGTATCGAAGAACTGTATGCCAACAAGGACGCTACCAGGAGGGCCGCGCTGTTGGCCTCTTGTAGAAGACTCCAAGAGGGAAAGAGCGACTGCCTTTATCCGCAAAGCGAATTGCTAAAACTCCTCATTGAAGCGCATACAAAGAAGCCGGTAGCTTTTGATTGGCGGACGGTGGACGTTCGGTCGGGAGAGTTGGCTGAGGAAATTGCAGTGGGTAAATTGGTCAATGACGAAGGACTAATCGAGGAACACCGGAAGGATCATTTTGAGGTGTTGAAGGGATACAAGTGTATGTTCGCGCAGGCTCGTCCTATGCTTCAGCCAGCGTTTGAAGACAGCGGAAAAACACGCCCTTTCACTTTTAGAGAGTTCGTCGCCTTCATGGAGAATAGCGATGAAAAGCTGATGGCTGGGTTCGCTAAATCACTTTATGATCGGGTGGCTGGGACTGATGTAAATAAGGACATTATTCTCAAATTGTTAGATATATGTCCACCTATGCGAGCCTTTAACTATGCGCTCCATTTATCCAATTTTGACCTTGCTGTGGGGAACGAGAATGGAGAGAAGTTCGAGTGCGGACGAAACGATATGTTCATGGCAGTATATCTGCCATACTGCGATCTGTTCGTGACAGCGGAGAAGAAGCGTGAGCAGGAAAAGTGCTTGCGTGAGATTGTCTCTGTTGCTGGCCTGCAAACCGAGGTTATATCATACGACAACTTTTGTGCCAGACTTTATTGAGACAAAAGAGTAGCAAGCCGATGTGGGCGGGTGGCTCTTGTCTCATACGGAATATTATTAAGTTGAGGGTGGCGGGTGGCCCTTGTCTCATACGAAATTCTATTAAGTTGAGGGTGCCCCCGGTCCCTCGCATTTGGGGACCCGGGATACACAAACCCCATGAGCGAATCCTTCCGTACGACTCCCCTGATTCCTGATCACTGTTTTGCAGATTATTTCCCCACTTCGTGCACAATGATCCTAAGAAGTCTTCCGTCAAATCGTCCCGGTACGTCATCTTCGCGCATTTTTTCAGCCGGAAGAGGCCGAAACGTCCCGTAACTCCTTATCCAGGAATATTTTGCAGGGAACTTCATTGTTTTCAATATTTTACAGCGCAACCCTGCCTGTAACCTCTAGAAAACAAGGATTTTGCGCCCAAAATACGGGTGGGGGTAGGCCGTTCAAGCACTAGCTTTACCGCCGGAACCTGTTCCCTATTCCCTATTCCCTGCTTTTATCACCCCATCGGCGTAGCCGCCACCGTCACGGGCCGCGTCACCAGGGCCGGCCGCACCAGTTCCGCGGGCCAGACATAAACCGCCAACTGGCGCGAGTAGTGCAGCACCGGCTTCTCGTCCGGCAGCCGAATTCCGAGCACCTCGGCCAGATCGTTTTGCTCAATCTCCGCCTCAGCCTCTTCGAGCGGCCATGAGGTGTGGTGCAGGTTCGCACGGATGGGTTGCCCATTCAGGTTGGTCGAAAACAGGCAGTAGCGCTCGATCAGGAAGTGGTCCAGCGATCCGGGACGGCTCTCCGCCAGTTTTTGCGATGGGCCCAGCCCGCGGTAGCGCACCTTGAAGACCACCCGCCGGCCGGCGAACCGCCTGAGGCTATAGAACGCAAACTCCCGCTCCGAGCGCTGCTCCATGCGCATCTTGGCCCAATGGTAGGGCAGGCGATAAAACGCGCGTCCAGCAGCCACCGCCAGCAGGTTGCTCGAATCCAGCGAGAGACAGACCACCCCCGGCGTTCCGGTCCGCTCCTCGCGTACGTAGGTGCGCAAACTCAGATCGGGAAAGCTGCGCGCCCCTGGAATCGGCGGCAGGCCGCGAACCTTGACCCGGTCCATCAAGAAGGGCATGATTCCAAGCCAGGCGGAGCCCTGGAAGGTGTCCACCTGCAAGCCCTCGGGCACCAGCGGCGCCAGCGACGAGGCCGGAACCGGCCAGTGCGCGAAGAGCAGATTATTCCACTGCTGGGAGATCAGCCAGTGGCCCGGAGGCAAGGGATGCGCTTCGTTCGATGTGTCTGTCGGATACTCCCGCATGACCCGGTGGCTCCTTATCCTGCCCTAAGCTCTATCATGCCTTATAGTTCACGCTCCGTCTGTTAAAAAAAAGCATGAAGCGGTAGCGCGAATGTAAACCGCAATCCGCCCCATGTCGTATTCTGTTCGCGAGACCTCAGAATGTCCAGTGAATCTATTATGCCCCCCGGCGCCCGCAATCAGACCGATGTCTTTGCCATCCACGGAGCCGAGCCCGAAGTGCTGGCATACGCCATGGCCAAATACTCTCGCTCCGCTCTCTCGATGCGTGAGTCGCTGGCGGAGATCAGCTCGCAGCGCGCCGAACAGTTCCTGAACACCTTTTATTTTCAATACGGCCACCGCTCCATCGCCGACCTGGCACACGTTGCCATCTCCGTGGAAAGGCTCAGCCTTCTGGCCGCCATCGTGCTGGTGGACGAGCAGCGCTGGGACGGCCAGGAGCGATCCACAAGGTACCAGAACTTCCTCAAATCCGGCTGGTATTTCCCCGATTTTGGTGAGGATTTCGCGTCGGCCCAGCTTTATTCCGAAACCATCGGAAAGCTCTTTGACACTTACCAGCGGACTACCACGGCGGTCCTTGATGCCCTGCGTCGGCGCGTTCCCCGCCCGGAAACCATGCAGCCTGACGCATACGAGCGAACCCTCAAGGCCCGCGCCTTTGACGTAGCCCGTTACCTGCTTCCCCTGGCCACAAACACCTCGCTGGGTCAGATCACCAACGCGCGGACGCTGGAAATCCAAGTCTCGCGGCTGCTCTCACACCCCGCCGCCGAGGTGCGCGACCTGGGACTCAAGCTCCGCGAAGCCGCCACCGGTCCCGCCTGGCAGGTGAACGCCCAGTCCGGCGCCGCGTTGGTGGAAAAACTCAAAGCGGCCGAGGCTTTGTGTCAGGGCACGACTTCAGTCGTGCCGCAAAGCGCCGAATATGGGGAAGGGGCTTTAGCCCCTGAGGGAACTCTTGCCACGGAAGCCGCGCAAATGCTCACCCGCGAGGTCCGCAGCGCTCCCACCCTGGTCAAATACGCCCAGCCCAATGACTACGAAATCCAGACGCGAGCAGAACTAGCCCAGGCTGCCACTGAACTCCTAGCCGGCCAACCGATCAACATCACACAGGTTGTTGATCTCGTAGAGCGAACAGAAACCCTCGAAGTCGAGCTGGCGGCGACATTGCTGTACTCTGCCAGCCATCATCCCTACCGGCAGATTCGCGACCTGGTTGCCGGGCTTCCAGCCTCTCGCGTTGCGGAGATGGTCGAGCTGGGCCTGCGTCATCGCGGCAAGCACGACGAAGCGCTACGCGCCTTCCATGCCGGAGCGGCTCTGCGATTTGACATTCTCATGGACATCGGCGGCTTCCGCGACCTGCACCGCCATCGCCGCTGCACGCAGATCATCCAGCCCTTCACCACGCAGCACGGCTATGAGACGCCCGTCTCAGGCGACCTTGGCCCAGATGACGAGTCTGCCGTGAACATTCTTACCGAGGCCGGCATCCTGGCCGATTTCCAGTTGGCCCTCTCCGCCGCCCACGCCGCCAGTTTGCAGATCGCAGCCAGCCATGCTCCCGAGGCCGCTCAGTCGGCCCTCTACCTGTTGCCGCTGGCCACGCGCATTCGTTCACTCTTCAAGATGGACTTCGCCGAAGCGCAATACATCATCGAATTGCGCTCGGGCCCCGCAGGCCACTTCAGTTACCGCCGCGTGGCCTGGGAGATGTTTCTGGCACTCCAGCGCCAACATCCGATGTTGGCAAAACACATCCGCGTTACGGATTTCACCAAGCCTATCGACTTACTGCGGCGGTAGCTTTGATAACTACTTGTGGGTACTCTTAAGAAGAATTTGCTTGACATTACTTATTTCATGGAAAACACTCAGTTTGTCTGGGTTTTCCCCAATCGGGCCCATAGCAACGAAGAATTGGTATACGCCCAGCGCCGGGAGTGATCTATCCTTCGTGGCGGCCGAAGCTTTGTCCAACAAAACACGATATCGGATTTGAGCTTTTGCTCGTATCAGTATTGCAAACAGACAGCCTAAGGAAGTTCACTTGAGAGCACACCCCAAATCAGCGATCACCGCGGCCTTCCTGCTGCTGTTCGTATCGGGCTGCAGGCACGCGCCGCCGGTGATTCTGTTGACAGTGGCCAGTCCGCCCGCTGTTTATCCTGGTGATCCGGTCACGGTGACCGCTACGGCCGTATCGGTTGATACAAACAAGAAGAATAATCTGGTTTACAGCTGGTCGGGAACGGGTGTGAAGGGCAGCGGAACAACGTCCATAGTAGACACCACAGCGTTGGCACCGGGTAACTATACGGTAAAGGCGGAAGTAAAGGAAGGCAAAAAGGGTAAAGAGGGCCGCAAGCTGGGACAGACGGCGGAAGCCTCGGCCAGCTTTACAGTAAAGGCATTCGAGCCACCGACGATCAGTTGCTCGGCCAGCCCCAGCTACATCAATCTAGGCGAGTCGAGTACGGTGACCGCCGGCGGCGTCAGCCCACAAAACCGCCCGTTGACCTATAGCTATTCGGCCGATGGAGGCACCATCAGCGGCAACGGCGCGACGGCGACCTACTCCTCGACCGGCGCGCCAACCGGCATGGTGGGAATCACCTGCACGGCGACCGACGACAAGAGCCAGACGGCAACCGCGAACACCAGCGTGACAATCCGGGCTCCGTATTCGGCTCCGATGCCTCATAGCCAGACTCTTGGCTCGATCGACTTCAGCAAGTGCAAGCATCATCCAACGCGTGTAGACAACGAAGCTTTGGCGGTTCTGGACGGAATAGCCCTCGACTTGAAATACCAGCAGGATGCGAATTTGGTGACGGTAGGCGAAGCATCTCTGGCGGAGAAGATGACGGAGACTGGAAATCCCACCAATGGGATCAAGGAATTTGCGGCACAGCGCGCAGTCAATGTCAAGGACTATCTGGTGAAGGAGAAGGGCATTGACGCTTCCCGCATCAGTGTGAGGACCGGCACGGCGGATGAGCAGAATGTGAAAAACTACCTGGTGCCGACAGGAGCAAATTTTGAAGCTGATGTGCCCGGAACAACCCCAGTGAATGAGACAGTGGTGAAGCCGGAGCCGCGAGATTCGACCGGAAAAGGGAATGAATTCTGCCAAGGTGGTAGATCGGAGGTCAATCAGACGACGATAGGAGGTTCAGTAACACTTTCGAATCCAACCAATTGCAAGGGCTTTGCCATTTTCACCTATCCCAGTCCCATGGATCTGAGATCCAAAGGCAATAGGGATAAATTCTATTTATACGTGGTTAAGTTCACCTCTTCGGATCAGGTTCTCAATAGCGCCGCGAATCAAGTGTGCAGCGAAATTTCTGAACCAACAGGCTGTATCGATATTAGTCAATGGAAGAATGATTGTGCCGCCAACGCCCAACTCCACTTGCCAGTGCCTGGTGCGGATAGCGGAAACAAAATTAAGGCATGGTCCATCTCCAAAGATATCCAGGTTCCTTTAAACGTCGAGCTACAGAACTTACCGGATGGTGTCGAATTTGAGTCTGAGAATAAACAGTGTTGGTGCCAACCGAAAACCATCGATAACACCTATGCCGAATTCATCTGGCAACTAAAAGTAAATGGCCCACAATACACAGAGCGCAATGATCCACTTCACTTGCAACTTTATGATAATAACGGATATCTAGTAGAAGGAGTCGACCCATTCGAAAAAATAAATCTTGACTTTAAGTTCCCTGCATGGTGGCAACGATTCGTGGGCCTAATGGACGGGATTTGGGAACATAAATGGTTTGTGGCATTATGTAGCGCTGTAATCGCCGGCGGATGGAAAAAGAGGGCGTGGATTGTATCCAGGATCAAGACATTGCTCGGTTGAAGCGAAGCCATATCCCCGGCGCAACAAGATGGAGCATACACACCTGCGATGGCATCCCATCTACTCGAAATCCCGAACCGGTGAAAGATTACCCAACCGTGCTTCCAGATCCCAAAACGGGTCCGACAGATTGAAGCCTGACGCAAGCAATGTTTGCGATTGCGTGACCCTTCAGAGCCGCGAGTATTTCCTTAGCTAACCTTACCCCACCGGCTCCAGATGCGCGGTAAAATGCCTCAGGAAGGGCGCCTCGTAGGTCAGACGCATTCCTTTGATTTTTTCGCGCCGTGCGAAGACCTGCAAAATAATTTCTACTACATAATCGATGTGGCTCTGGGTGTAGACGCGCCGTGGAATGGCCAGCCGCACCAGCTCCATCTGCGCCGCCGCGCCGAACATCAGGCTGCCTATTTCGACAGAGCGTATGCCGCCTTCCAGGTACAGCTCCGCGGCCAGCGCCACTCCGGGAAACTGGTCCGCCGGAATGTGCGGCAGAAAGGCCTTGGCGTCAAGATAGATAGCATGACCGCCGGGCGGCTGCACAATGGGCACGCCCTGCTCGGCGATGTGGTTGCCCAGGTAAGCTGTCGAGGCAATCCTGTAGCGCAGGTAATCCTCCTGCAACGACTCCTGAATGCCCACGGCGACTGCCTCCAGATCGCGGCCGGCAAGCCCGCCATACGTAGGATAGCCCTCGGTCAGAATCAGCAGGTTCTTTTCCTGGCGTGCCAGGATGTCGTCGTTGGTGCAGAGAAATCCGCCTATGTTGGCCATGCCGTCTTTTTTGGCGCTCATGGTGCAGCCATCGCCCAGCGCGAACATCTCCTGGGCAATCTGCTTGGGCGTCTTGGCAGCGTAACCCGGCTCGCGCAGCTTGATGAAGTAGGCGTTCTCGGCGAAGCGGCAGGCATCGAAGTACAGCGGAATCTCGTGTTGGTGGCAGACCGCGGCCACGGCCCGCACATTTTCCATCGACACCGGCTGACCACCGCCGGAGTTGTTGGTCACTGTCAGCATCACCAGCGGAATGCGCTCGCGCCCCGCGCGTACAATCAACGCCTCCAGCGCCGCCACGTCCATGTTGCCCTTGAAAGGAAGGCGAGTGCCGGGTTGCCGCGCCTCGGGCAGCAGCAGGTCAACCGCCTCGGCTCCGACGGCTTCGACGTTGGCGCGGGTAGTGTCGAAGTGCGTGTTGTTCGGCACCACATCGCCCGGCTTGCACATCACCTTGAAGAGAATGCGCTCCGCGGCCCGTCCCTGATGAGTGGGAATGACGTGGGTGTAGCCGACGATGCTCTGCACGGAGTCCTTGAAGTGGTCGAAGCTGCGGCTGCCGGCGTAGCTCTCGTCGCCTTCCATCACCGCCGCCCACTGGTGCGTGGACATGGCGCCGGTTCCGGAGTCGGTGAGCAGGTCGATCAGCACATCGTCGGCGTGGAGCAGAAAAAGATTGTAGTGCGCGGCGCCCAGCAGGCCTTCACGCTCCTCGCGGGTGGTCCAGCGTATGGGTTCAACGCTCTTGATGCGAAAAGGCTCGAAGATGGTCTTGGTCGGCATGGAAAAACTCCCGCGTAGAGGCGAGTACATTTTAGCAGTGCCAACCTACGGCTTGGCGCGTAATCGCCGTCTGCCCCACCGCAGGTGGCTGCTAGAATCTACTGGGAGCGGTTTCCATGAGCGTAAGCGCCCTCTATCCCGGCACCTTCGACCCGCCGACCAACGGCCATCTCGACCTGATCGAGCGCGGGGCTAAGTTGTTTGACCGCCTCATCGTCGCCATCCTCAACAATCCGGTGAAGGACCCCTTGTTTACAGTCGAGGAGCGGGTGGAGATGCTGAAGGAATCCACCGCCGCGCTGAAAAATGTCTCGGTGGCCACCTTCGACGGGCTCATGGTGGAGTTCGCGCGCAAGCAGGGAGTCTCGGCTGTGCTGCGCGGCATCCGCGCCATCAGCGACTACGAATACGAGTTCCAGATGGCGCTGATGAATCGCCGCCTCGCCCCGGAGATCGAGACCGTCTTCCTGCAACCCGCCGGCCGCTACTCGTTTGTCAGCTCACGCATGTTGAAGGAGGTCTTCAGCTTCGGCGGCGACGTGAGCGGCCTGGTCCCGCCCAACGTGCTCAAGCGCCTGCGGAGCCGCATGGGCGAGAGCTAGACGGTCGGCTGCTTCTACGCGCTGCTTACCGGAAGTTGAATCTGCTCCTGGGAGCGCAGAACCGCCGTGTGGAAAGAAGCGGTAGCCAGAAAGCCGAAACAGCCGAGGAAGTACGGAAGGCACGGTTCGATCCCCTTCATCCACAACTGCACAGTCAAAGGCAGGTCGGCGCTGAGAAGGTGCAAAAAGTATAAAAGGAAATAAGCAACCACTGAGAGCTTCAAACTCCAGCGCATCCACGCTGGAGCATAGAGCTTATAGTTATGCAATAAATGCCTGGCCGATTCATTACCGCGGCTTTGAAACTGCACAACGATCATGATCAGCAAGGCGATGACCAGCATTGCTCCGCCGGTCCATAGAAGCCAGTGAGGGCACTTCCTGCCGCCGGTTACGATGCTTACCGCAAGCAGAGCCACGCTGCCAGCCAATCCGGCAATGCTGAGCTGTTCACCAATCGCACAGAGAAAACGGCTGTTATGCGGCAGAATCGCCGGTGAATCGAAGCGCGCGGGTGCTGCAATGTTAGGCGCTTGATGGCCGTCCAGCCCCTCCAGATCGCTGTCGAGCAGAAACGAATCGGCGGGATCATTCGGGTTCACATGGACCATCACCTGACTGCCTTTGAACTGCTTTACCCATTGCTGTGCTGCGGCCTTCAGCGGAAACTCGCGTTTATACTCGCCGATCTGGAGATCCGGCCGTCGATAGAAATAGGTAAGCGCGGCAAGATAGAATTTCTTACCGTCAGAGTCTAAATGCCCGGAGACACTGACGACATCAATCACCGCCGAAACTGTGAGCCAGCCGCGAACAGACCGTTCAACAACCCGCCTTTTTGCCAACTGTCGACCCTTGCGAACCCATCTAGCGATTACCCCGCTCGCCAGCGTGATGATTGACCAAACAATTCCTGGGTGTTGGAACAGCGAACTTGCGTCAGAAAACAGATGTTGCACGAGTTGGGCGGGCGATGACATGATCCGACGGTGTGATTATTTCACAGCGGCCCCGGACCAGGATTACCAGTACCGGCAGGGAGATTCGCCGCGGGCGCCGCACCTGGAGGCCCTGCGGGCGCTGCGCCGCCTGGTCTTGGCCGGCCTCCGCCCCTGCTGAAGATCTCGCCCAGCTTGAGCGCGGCCTCTGCGTCGGGATGCGCCGGATCAAAGTCCTTGAAGTCGTCCACGATGAAGTTGGCCAGATCAAGCTTGTTTTGTTTGATGCCCATCACGATACACTTGGCGAATTCATAGCCGCCGTAAGCGGTCGAGTGAGTTCCATCGGCCAGAATCTTCGCGGCGTCCGCGCCGGCGGCCTCATAGAGGGTGATGCTCATGTTGTAGAGGTCGATGAGCGGAACACGCTCTTCGCTGGCAACTTCGCGCATCGCCTGCGGATAACCGCCGTGGCCGTGGGTGGGCGCGCCGGTGCCCTTAACGCCGCGATCCATCGCCGTGACCAGCACCGGCGTTGCGCCGCGCCGCCGCGCCTCGGCGATATAAACCTTCAGATAAGCCTTGTAGGTGGTCTCCGGTTCCACATAAGTCTGCGGCCAGGCCTCTTTCGAATCGTTGTGCGTGAACTGCATGAAGAGATAGTCGCCTTTCTTCATCTGGCTCAGGATTTTATCCAGGCGCAATGCATTGGCAAAGGACTTCAATGTTTCGCCGGACTGCGCGTGGTTGGAGACGGCGACTCCGGACTTGAAAAAGCGAGGGAGCAATTGTCCCCAACTGACATCGCCGCCGCCATCGCGATCCGTGACGGTAGAATCGCCCGCGATAAAAACGGTAGGGGCAGCGGGCGCGGGTGTAATTTCCATGGTGCGCAGCGCGGAGTGAGGACTGACAATTTCAACGGTCAATTTATTGTCCCAATCGCGCGCGTTGCTGCCGTCGAATCGGTCCAAAGTCACCTCTTCGCGCCCGGTGGCATTCAGCGGCAGCTTGGGCAGGATTGGGGTACGAACATTGGTTGTGAAGCTGCGCTCGGCGACCTGGCCAGCGGGAAGCTCCACGCGCTCCAGCATCAAACGGCCCGATTCGGCTTTCACGGTTGTCGTGGTCGCGATGGCGGAGTCGCCAAAAGCGACTGTCACGTTGTAGTTGCCCTCCGGCACTTTGGCGGAAAACAGAAATGGCTGGCTGCTGGACGTGGTGTTGCCGTTGTCTCCCGTGGCCACCTGCGCGCCGGGTTCGTAGCCATAGCCGGCATCGTCGCTGTAAACAGCCGCCGGGGCCACGCGCGTGTACCCGGCTTTGGCGGAGCCAGCGCTGAAATCAAACTTCAATGCGATGGGCGCGGGTGGCGCTACCTGCGCAGCGGCCATCGACGAGCAAACCAGGAGAGAGGCAGAGACAAGGAAGAGACGGTGTGAGCATTTCATGGTGTGGAGTTTCCCTTCAAATAAAACGCTGACAAAAATTGCTTCTCATGCAATGCGCGGCTGAGGAAGATAACGACAGTTTACATAATTCGGTGAACAACGCAAAAATCCCAGGCCTCAACAATGAGACCTGGGATTTCTGCGGCTAGCTCTTGAGATACGACCTGAAAGGTTATCGAACCACCTCAATGACGACCTCGACATCCAGATGCCGCGTGCTTCCCGGAATGTCCAGAGATCCCAGCATCACCGGCTTGCCCGGAGTCAGCAGCGCGGTATTTTCGAGCGTTGCCTGTCGAATTACTGGGTCGCTCTTGCCCACACTCGATTCTTCCTCAGAGACACTGCTCTGATCCAACCGCGAAGTGACCTCCACGCCGTTTGCGTATTTGCGCACATGGGATGTAGCATTCAGCCCCACATCGACATAGTGTGTAGTGGCCGTCCCAGTGGGAATTCTGCTTCCAAGCCTGAAGCGCGCGTCCTCTGAAATCATCATTTGGCGGTTTGGAACTTCCGCACAACTGAGGGTCATGGAAAAATGCTGCGTTCCGATCCGCTTGGCGCCGTCCATCTCCGTAATCGTGTAAGTCAGCCGATAGGTTATCGGCTCCGCCTCGATTTTTGTTTCGCTTGCCTTGGGCGCGGGCGCATCCGTTTGCGCAAAGACTCTTGTGCTGCCGCTGCTCAGCAACAATGCGATTCCCAGAATTCCGCTTGTCAGTTTCATCTTATCCCTCCCTTATATTCCGTGATTTGATTTGATTCGTGATCTTTCTTGCCGGATTGTTCGACAAACTTTTGAAACTCCGCTTTGCTCTCCGCTTCCTGCCTGGCTCGCTCTTCAGGGTCCAGCATTGCCATCAACTGCGAATCCCCGGTATGAACAACGCGCAGCAGCAGCTTTTCTTCCTGTGTCAATGGCGCTTCCGGCGCTGGATGGCTAGGAGCGCGCATCTCCCGGAGCAGTAATGCATCGTCGGCGCTGATCTGCCGCACTTTCCGCATTGGGACATTGCTTCTGGCTGGCATTCTGGTTGCTCCGTGAGTTTCATTCGGCAAAAGCGATGCTACCTGCGTGTCCCTTGCCGATTCCGCGGGAAGAGCGCGCTGCTGCGCCTGCGTCGATGGATGCTCGTGCCGATGAATTGCAGTGATCGCCAAAACCAAGCAGACAACGACCATGCCTGCGAAAGCCACGCCCCACGTCCATCGCGGAGTCGAGACCTGGCGCCGTGATGCGCGCGCCTCAACCGCGACCAGAATGCGGCGTTCCATTCCCACCGGGGCATCAGCCTCTCGCAAACCCTCCAGCACCTTGCCGATTGCTTCCTCGGAATTCTTCATCGCTCGCCTCCTCGTGCTTCGAGCCGCTCGCGTAGTCGCGTTCGCGCGCGAAAGATCAGTGCCCGAACCGCGGACTCGCTCCTGCCAAGAACCTGCGCCATCTCCGCCGTGCCCAGCTCCTCGATGGCCGAAAGCACCAGTACATGGCGCTCCGCTTTGGGCAATCTCTCCATCTCGCGCAAAACCGCCTTCATGCGTTCGGCCTCGGACAGTCTCTCATCGGCCGGCATCGTGTTTGCCGCCAAGCTCTCCGCGAAGCTCTCATCGATCTGCTCAGGCCGGATGCGGCGTCTGCGGTCCAGTGCCAGATTCCACGCAATGCGAACCAGCCAGACCCGCATATCGCGGATTGACTGAAGAGACCGGCGGCGTTCGATCATGCGAACAAAGACGTCCTGCACCACATCCTCAGCTTCGGCCTGGCTGTGCAGAACCGAGTGCGCCACGCGGAAGAGGAGACGGGAGTAGGTTTCCACGAGAGCCGCGACGTCGATCTCCGGCCGCGCACTCTCCGTGGAAAACAAAATCAAGCTGCCTCCCGCAACCGACGCCATATGCCCCTTCTATTCAGACAGACGTCCCACTGGCGCAATAGCTCGGCAATATTTGGGGAGGCCTATGCTCAATGTTTATACCGCCATTTTGCTCCAGCCCCAAAATCTGTAAAAATAGAAAGTATGACGACGACCGCAAGCTCTTCTCCCCAAGTCTTTACCGGCCGCATTGGCCGGATCGAGGTCTCCGCGACCATGGCCGTGGCCGCCGAGGCCGCCAAGCTGCGCACCCAGGGCGTCAACCTGGTTGATTTCGGCGCGGGCGAGCCGCACTTCAACACTCCACAGCACATCAAGGACGCTGCCATCGCCGCCATCGACGCCAACTTCAGCCGCTATACCGTCGTGCCCGGCATCCCCGAGGTGCGCAAGGCCATCGTCGAACGCCATGCCGCTGATTTCGGCTCCGATTACGACATCTCCGAGGCCATCTTCACCACCGGCGGCAAGCATGCCCTTTTTGACGCCATCCAAATCCTGGTCGATCACGGCGATGAGGTCATCCTGCCCGCTCCCTACTGGGTCAGCTTTGCGGACATCATCCAGTACGCCGGCGGCAAAGTGGTTTTTCTCAAGACTCAGGAGGCGGAGAATTTCCGTATCACGGCAGATGCTATCGAAAAGGCCATCACACCCAAGACCAAGGCCATCATTCTCAACTCGCCCTCCAACCCAGCCGGCTCGGTGGTCTCGGCGGAGGACTTGGAACGCATTGTCCACCTGGCCCATGAGCGCGGGATCTTCCTGCTGCTGGACGAGTGCTATGTCTACCTAAACTATGCCGGCAAGCCGGTTAGCGGCGGCTCGTTTACCTGGGCCAAGGAACACATCGTCATTCTCGGCTCGCTGTCAAAGACATACGCCATGACCGGCTGGAGAGCCGGCTTTGCGCTGGCGTCCAAGTCTGTTACGGCTAACCTCGGCAAGCTCCAGTCGCAATTGACCTCCAACGCCACCAGCTTTGTGCAGAAGGCCGCCATTGCCGCCCTGTCCAGTTCGCAGGAGTGCGTCACGGAGTTCCGCGCCGAGTTCATCAGCTTGCGCGACTATATGCTGGCAGCGCTGGCAAAGATTCCCGGCGTCACCTGCACCAAGCCCGAGGGCGCCTTCTACGTTTACCCCAATATTAGCGCCTTTTTAGGCAAGGGTGGCATCAAGACTTCGACCGAGCTGGCCACTCGGCTGCTCCACGAAGCCCACGTGGTCACCGTGCCCGGCGAGGCTTTCGGAACCGCCGAGCACATCCGCCTCTCCTATCCGGTGACCCGGCAGAACATCGACGAGGGCGTGAAGCGGATGAAGGAGTTCCTGACCAAGCTGGGATAATACATCGTTCCGCGAAACAACAAAATAGCCAGGGCCGGCATCCCGTCCCTGGCTATTTTTCATCTCCACATTCGTCTATAAACCCAGTGACAGCCTGCGGCGATATGCAATCCCCATCAGTACCAGCATTCCGCTGCCCATCAGGAGCCAGGAAGACGGCTCGGGCGTTGCCGCGCCGCTGAACTCTGTGGCCTGAAGGAGGCCGTTGAAGGTTTCGGTATCTACTCCGTCAGGGTATCCGCTTTCAAGATCTGCATGGTTATCATATTCATCGACTGCATAAAGACCTCCAGGCACCGCGTTATTAATACCGCAGCCGGTGCTATTAAAGCAAAACCAGATGTTGACATAGGCTCCGCCCACACCGCCCACATTCAACAGCATCCCGTCTGCATCCAGAAATGGAGGCCCCGCCGGATAGAACTTATTGTCTGCTTCGGTAATTGTAAGATCTGCTGGAGTATTATCGAGGGTCGTCGCGCCGCTAATGCCGGTGCCTGTATCGCTATAAGTGGCGTTGAAGACGTTGGTAATTGTGTTGTTGACGTCGGTGGTCAGGTCGCCGGTGAGCGTGATCACATAATTGCTGCTGGCGTATTCGTAGTAGCTGAAGCTATAGGTATCGGCCATGGCGAATGGCGCTGCTGCGAGAACCAGCCCCAGAGCCAGTCCCGAAAACATGATCTTCTTCATCGTTCCCCCTTGAAATTGCTGCGTAAGCGCGCCGGTATCGCCGCACGTGCCCCAGTGAAGCCGGCCTGGCCACTGAACGCATACCATCGCGTCCGGAGGAGGAACGCAAGAGACTTGATAGTGATCAGATGAGCTTTGAATAAATGATACCATCTCTCCGTTGCCTATCCTCAATTTTGTAATGTGGGACGTATGATACGCCGGCAAGGCGTCTTTAGCGGCCGAATCACAGCCTGACAGAAAAAAATCATTTACCCCTGTGCAAAGGTATCGCTCGTCGGATAGGATGGGTTTTCAATGACGAAGACCATAGATTTCCGTCCCGTGATTCTTGCTGGAGGCAGCGGCACCCGCTTCTGGCCCCGCTCCCGCCGAGCCCACGCCAAGCAGGTTCTTGCCCTGGATGGCGAGCGCTCCATGATCCAACAGACCGTCGAGCGGCTCAAGCCGATCGCCGGCCTGGATAAAACCTGGGTCATCACCAACGAGTACCTGGCCCAGGAGATCGCCGGCCAGTTGAAGGGCATACCCGACGGGCAGATCGTCCGGGAGCCGGTGGCGCGCAACACCGCTCCGGCCTGCGGGTTGGCGGCCTTCATGATTGAGCGGCAGAACCCCGACGCGGTGCTGGGCATCTTTCCCTCCGACCATGTGATTGCCGACGAGCCGCGCTTCCTCAAGGCGCTGCAAAAGGGCATCGCCGTGGCTGCCGCCGGCGACAACATGGTGGTGCTGGGCATTGAGCCGACCCGCGCCGAAACCGGCTACGGCTACATCGAGACCACCGACTACACCAGGGACGACTCCGCCCTGCACGTCCGGCGTTTTATTGAAAAGCCCAATCAGCACCGTGCCGGGGATTTCGTGGCTGCGGGCAACTACTTCTGGAATTCGGGGATGTTTCTGTGGTCGGCGCGGACGCTGGCCGACGCTGTGCGCGAGCACCTGCCGGAGACCGCTCCGCTGCTGGAGACCATCGCCGCCGCTTATGGCACGCCGCAGTTCGACGAGGTATTCCGCGCCGTCTATCCCAAGTGCGAGAACATCTCGGTCGATTACGCCGTGCTGGAGCCGCGCTCGGCCAAGGGCGAGCACCTTTCGCACCTCTACTGCATCCGGGCGGATTTCAGTTGGAACGATCTGGGCTCCTGGGCCTCGCTCTACGAGTACCAACTGGAGACGCGCATGCGCGGAGACGCCGATGGCAACGTGGCCGAAAGCAACGGCCACATGGCTCTGGACGCGGTCAACAACTACATCTACAGCCCGCACAAATTTGTCGCGCTGGTGGGTGTAAAAGACCTGGTCATCGTGGACACCGAGGACGCGCTGCTGATTGCCCGCCGCGACCATTCGCAGGATGTGGGCAAGATCGTCAAGGAGCTGGGACTCTCCGGGCGGACTGAGCTGATCTAAAGCGGGTTTATAACATTTCCTGGTTTGAAAAGAAGAGTGAAAGGAAATGACTCGGATGAAACGATGGACATTCATCGCAGTATTGTTATTCTTTTGCACCGCTCTGCCGGTTTCCGTGGAGGCACGCAACAAACAAGCAGGGCCTGACCTGTCGAACGTGCAGCATGTCTTTGTCGGATGGGCGGATATGGACCCTGAAGCCTACATCGACCTGGGCTATTCCAAAGCTGAGTGGGAAGATGTGATTCGCCATGAAAACGTTGTGTTTCAAAAGAAGTTCAAAGAGGGACTGAAGTTAAGGTTTACCACGGTTGTCGCGGCTAAGGATAAGAGTGACGAAAACACAGCGGGTAATGACCTCTACGTAAAAATTTCCGATGTTTCCTTCGACACAGGCTATGTCTTGCATCTTGCTGTACAAATTATCGACCTCAAGACAAATACCGAGATTGCATCGATTCCCTATCGCAGGTACACGGGCCATCTCTGCGGCCTTACCACTTGCATGGAGCAGGAATTTGATGAGGTAAACACAAAACTACAAGTCCTTCTGGGCGGACATGTCGACAAATGGGCAGGAAGACGATAGTGACAGTGCAGGGCGCTCCACCGATGAAGCGCCTTACGATCCAGGTATCTCATCCTTTCGCGGTTTAGATTGAAAAGGAGGGAAATCATGAACATCGGACAGTCTGTTATTTCAGTTTTTAGATTTCAAATGTGTTCTTATATGGTTGCTATCTATTGGCAAAGATTGCTAATCGTGGTACGCTAGCCTTCAGTTCTCCTCTCCCTGAGGAGAACGAGGAGCATCCCCATGCCGACGCGCAATGTGAATCTGACCCAGGAACTCGACCGCTTTGTTTTGTCGCGAGTGGAGAGCGGACGCTTTGAAAACGCCAGCGAGGTGGTGCGCGCCGGGCTGCGTACTCTGGAGCGCGAGGAGCGGCTCTACGAAGCCAAGCTGGAGGCGCTGCGCGCGGCCATTGATGAAGGGGACGCAAGCGGAATTGCCGAGGGCAATGTCTTCGAGCAGGTTCGTGAGTCGCTCCATCTGACCGCGAACCCGAGCTAGCCATGGCAGCATTGCTCTTTTCCCGTAGCGCCAAAGCGGACTTGCTGAGCATCGGCGCATACACTAGTCAAACCTGGGGTGTGGCGCAGGCCGAACGATACATCGACGGCTTGGAGCGTTGCGCAAAGTTGCTTGCCGGCAATCCTTTGCTGGGCCGGACTTGCGAGTGGATTCGCCCCGGCCTTTATCGCTTTGAAAAGGGGCGCCATGTGCTGTTATACCGGCGGCGAGATGACGGCATCCTGGTTTCGCGCATTTTGCACCAGAGCATGCTGCCCGAGCAGCAGCCTTTCGAGGATGCGCCCCCGGACGCATGAGCCCTCGCCGCTATCCATTACCCTAGAGTTCAGGGAGTATGAAACCAATCATGCCTCAACCCCAGATCAAGTTCGGCACCGACGGCTGGCGGGCGGTCATCGCCGACGACTTTACCTTTGCCAACGTGCGCATCGCCGCCGAGGCCATTGCCGCTTACATCCACGCCAAGGAAGATCCGAAGAAGGGCCTGTGCATCGGCTACGACACGCGCTTCGGGTCCAAAGCATTTGCGCGGACCTGCGCGGAGGTGGCGGCCGCGACCGGCATTCCGGTGCTGCTGGCCAACGCCATCACGCCCACCCCGGCGCTCAGCTTTGGCGTGCGCGAACGAGGCACGGCCGGCGGTATCATGATTACCAGCTCGCACAATCCGGCGCAATGGAACGGCGTCAAGTACAAGGGCTGGTACGGCGGCTCCGGCAAGCCCTCCATGATCGCCGAGATCGAGAGTTACCTGGGCAAGCCCGTGGTCCGCGCAGAGCAGCCCGCTCCGATTCAGGAGGTTGATTTCCTGCCCACGTACCTTGCGGCAATTGAGAACTTTACCAGTCTCGACAAGCTGGCAAAATCCGGCATGAAGTTCTGCATCGATTCGATGTACGGCGCGGGCGGGACGCTGATCTCCGACATCCTTACCCGCATCGGCGTCAAGCACGTGCAGATTCGCTCGAATGCAGATCCGCTCTTTGGCGGCATCCATCCGGAGCCTATTGAGCCGCACATTCGCGCGCTGGGCGAGGCGGTTGTGGCCAACGGCTGCGACGCGGGATTGTGCACCGACGGCGACGCGGACCGCATCGGCGCGACCGACGAGCACGGAGTCTTCGTCGATCCGCACAAGATTTATTGTGTGCTGCTCAGCTGGGTGCTCAAGTACCACAACGACTGGCCCGGCGCCGTGACCCGCGCCTTCAACACCACCAAGATGCTGGACCGCATCTGCAAGAAGCACGGCCGCGAGCTGATCGAGCACGGCATCGGCTTCAAGTTTGTCTGCGACTACATGCTGGAGCGGGAGATCGTGATGGGCGGCGAGGAGTCGGGCGGCATCGGCTTCCAGCGCCATCTGCCGGAGCGCGACGGCCTGCTGAACTCGCTACTGCTGGCCAATGTGATGGCCATGGAAGGCAAGCCGCTGGGCAACCTGGTCGCTGATCTGCAAGCCGAGTACGGCGAGCATCAGTATGGCCGCATCGACCTGACCATCCCGGAAGAGGTGAAGAACGGCGCAATTGAGAGAGCCAAGGCGCTCAAAACCGGCGATGCGGTCTTTGCCGGAATGCCGATTCTACGCCAGGAGACGTTGGACGGCGTGAAGTTTTATCTCGACAACCCAGAAGCGACTACCAAGCCCAACGCTGCCGAGAGCTGGCTTCTGCTGCGCGCCAGCGGCACCGAGCCGCTGATGCGCATCTACAGCGAGTCCTGCTCGAAGGAGTCGGTGGCCAAGCTGCTGGAGTCGGCGCGGCGCTTCGCGCTGGGCGCGTAAGAAACGTAATTATCTGCAAAATGGGTAGCGACAGAGTTGATGGTTTGCCGATTTAGCAGCCCTTTCATCTCCTACAGCCGCGTAAAGTCTCCCTCCACACGGCATCCCTGTTTGGATGTGAACAGCAGGTTCCCGCCCAGTTGGTGGGCCAGGCTATTGGCCAGCTTCAGACCCATCGACTTGAAGTTTGCGGCATCGAATTTCTCGGGAAGCCCAATGCCGTTGTCCTCGATGACCATGCGCACCACGCCGTCCTCACGATGTATTGAAATGGAAATCTTCCCTTTTCTGCCTGCTGGAAAGCCGTGCTTGAGGCAGTTGGAGATCAGTTCGTTGGCTAGCAGTCCGAAGGGAATGGCGCGGTCGAGATTCAGCCGGATATCCTCGGCATCCAAATCAAATTTGATCCGGCAGGGCTCTACAGAATACGAGGAGATCGCTCCCTTGAAGATATCGCGCAAATAGTCGGCAACCTGGATATCCGCCAAACCGGGCATCTGGCACAGCCGCTCATGGACAATGGCCATGGCCCGGACGCGCAGAATCATGGAATTGACGGCTTCACGCGCTTCACATTGAGGGAGCTCCCGGACCACCATTTTAAGAAGGCTTTGCACCACTTGCAGGTTGTTCTTGACGCGATGATGAATCTCGTGGAACAGAATTTCCTTTTCCTGAAGTTCGTGGGCGATGATTCGCGCGCTGGCCTCTACTTCGGCGTTCTTGCAGCGCAACTTCTCTATATTGGCCTCCAGTTGCAAGGTCCGCTCTCGAACGCGGTCTTCCAACTCGGCCGCCAAATGCATCTGCGCCTCTTCCAACTGCTTGTACACGGTCATGTCGCGAGCCACGCGAATAAAGCCGGCCAGCTTTCTATTCTCATCCCAAACCGCCGTAAGAACGCCGCTGGACCAAAAACGCGATCCATCCCGGCGCACCCGCCAACTGTCGGTCGCGCAGGACCCGTAGCGCTCGGCATCCTCCAACTCTTGCTGCGGCTTTCCGGCTTCGATCTCCTCCGGCGTAAACCCCAAGGAATACCCCATGCCTATAGCCTGGTCGGCCGTGAATCCGACCACATTCCCCGATCCTGCACTCCAACTGTTGATCCGCCCCTCCGCATCCAGCGTGTAAATCACATAGTCGGTAACATTTTCGACGATGATGCGATAGCGTTCCAATTGGGCATTGAGTTTACGCAGCTCTTCTTCGGCCAGCTTCTGCTTGGTCATGTCGCGCCCCACGCGCACAAAGCCCGTCAGCTTGCCGGATTCATCGCGCAGCGCGGCGAGCGTACCGGTGCCCCAGAACAATGTTCCATCCTTGCGATACTTCCAGGAGTCTCTCTCCGAGCGGCCCGCGCGCGCAGCCTCCTCCAACTCCATTTGCGGCAGACCGGCAAGCCGGTCTTCTTCAGTGGCCAGGATGGAATAGTGCCTGCCCAGCATTTCCTCGGGCGCATACCCCAGCGCCTTGCTCGCCGCGGCTCCCCAACTCGTGAACCGTCCCTCCGTATCCATTGTGCAGATTCCGTATTCACTGACATTCTCCACGATGATGCGATAGCTCTCCAGTTCAGCATTGTGCTTCCGCAACTCCTCCTCGGCGGCCTTGCGCTCGTTCATGTTGCGCGTTATGTTGGCAAAACCGCGCAGCTCGTCTTTTGCGTCGCGGATGGCGGTGGTGGTGACCAGCGCCCAGAATTTTGTGCCATCCTTGCGCCGGCGCCATTCCTCGGTCTCGAAGCGGCCATCGTGCGCCGCCGTGGCCAGTTCCCGCTCCGGCAGGCCCGCTGCCGCATCCTCAGGCAGAAAAAATGTGGAGTAGTTCCGCCCCAGTATCTCCTCGGCAGTGTACCCCTTGCTGCGTACAGCCCCGGCATTCCAGGTAACGACCCGGCCCTGGGGGTCGAGTATGTAGACGGCGTAGTCGGTGTTGCCCTCGACCAACAGCCGGAACCACTCTTCGCCATTCACCAGCGCCAAATTGTTCTCGCGCAAGTTCTGCTGCGTCTCCCGCAAGTCCTGCTCGGCCTCTTGCGTGTCCAGGCTGGAGTTGCGCAAATCCTGGTCAACATTTTGCGGTTTTTGGCCTGGCCGTCGCGGCTTCTGGCCGGCAGTGGACAGCGCGCCCGGAAGCCACCCGGGAGCATCGGACTGAAGGGGTTGCGGATTTTCTGTCACCGGCATTGCAGCCTCTTAATTCACCGAGCGCGGCCGCGGGGTGGCCATGAAAGCACCCCCTTGCAGCAGCATATGCATCAGATCTTTGGCGATGCGCGGGTCGGGGTCCATGCTGAGCCCGGTCAGAGTGCGGCCCAGCAGGCTCTCGGCCTTCACTCCAGTCTCCTGCAACAGCGCCTCGTTCACGCGCGCGATGCGGCCGTCATGATCCAACTGCACCATGGCGGTGGGCGTCTGATCGAAGGAGTGAGCCTCCTCGAGCGTCTCCTCGATGGCCTGGGCGCGCACACGCTGGGCGGCATCCCGGACAGTGACCACAAAGCCGTCGTGCTTGCCTTCATAATTGACCAACTGCGCCATGCTGATATCCACCAGCGTGGAACCGCCGCCGGGCTGGCTGAGCGTCCAGCCAAACTCCTCGGCCGGAGCAGAGTCTTGCCGGTGCTCCAGCAACTTGAAAGATTGCCCGTTGGCGTTGCTCAGCTCCAATATCTCCGTCATCAGCTTGCCTTTGGACTCGAGCAGCGTCCAGCCCGAAAGCACTTCGGCGGCAGGGTTCATGAACAGGATGCGGCCTTCGGCGGAGAGCAGCAGGACCCCCTCGCGCATCCCATCCATGGTTCGCGCCATTTTTTCGTGCGCCGCGTTTTGCCGTGCGTCCAACTTCGCCTTGTGCAGCGCCACCTGCAGCGTGGCCTTCAACTCACCGCTCTGGAAGGGCTTGGTCAGATATCCATAGGGCATGGCGCGGGCAGCCCGCGCAATCGTGGATTCGTCGCTGTAGGAGGTCAGAAAGATCGACGGAATCCCATACATACCGTTGAGCAGTCGGGCGGTCTGAATGCCATCCAAGCTGCCCACGATGCGTATGTCCATCAGCGCCAGGTCAGGCCGGCAGGCAGTATTAACAGCAATCAGGGCTTCGTCGGCGCTCTCGGCTACTCCCACCACCTCGCAGCCCATTTGCAGAATCTCCTGGCGCAGATCCAGGGCGACTATGGGCTCATCCTCGACAATCAGTAATTTCCCCTTCATATATCCTCCCGATACCGCGGCCTGGCCCGCGGCAATCTCTATAGAGTGGGCGCAAGGAACCGGACCGAAGCTTCCCACGAATTCATCATCAGGGATGGCGCATATTCATCGACGGTATTTGAAAGAATCCTGTAAGCGCGTGTCCTGATTAGGTATTGCTTAATATCAAATAGGGCAGGCAACGAAATAAATCTTGTTGTGAGCAATAATGAACAGCAAGTGTTCGCGCGCATTGTGCAATTTTTATAAGCGGGCTGATAGCCTTTCCGATTATCAAAAGAAAATGGAACCCCGAAGGGTTCCATTCTTGTCTGCAAACTGAAGCAATGTGAGTTACTTGGCTGTTGCCTTCAATCCGGCTTGCTCGGCCAGGGCGGCGGCCTTGTCGGTGGCCTCCCAGGTGAACTCCGGCTCGGTGCGGCCGAAGTGGCCGTAGGCTGCGGTCTTCTGGTAGATGGGCCGGCGCAGGTTTAGGCTCTCGATGATCTTTTTGGGGGTGAGCGAGAAGTTCTTGCGGACTAGCTCGGTCAGCTTGGCTTCGCCTACCTTGCCTGTTCCAAAGGTATCCACACGCACGCTGACCGGCTCGGCCACACCGATGGCGTAGGCAAGCTGGACTTCGGCGCGGTCGGCCAGCCCGGCTGCCACAATGTTTTTGGCGATGTAGCGGGCCATGTATGCCGCGCTGCGATCCACTTTCGTCGGATCTTTGCCGGAAAAAGCACCGCCGCCGTGGCGGCCCGCGCCGCCGTAGGTGTCCACGATGATCTTGCGGCCGGTAAGTCCGGTGTCGCCCATGGGTCCGCCGATGACGAAGCGGCCGGTGGGGTTGATGTGGTACTTGGTGTCCTTGTCCAGCCACGCGGCGGGCAACACTGCCTGAATGACGTGCTTGAGAATGTCGGCGTGCAACTCTTCGTTGCTGACGCTTTCGGCGTGCTGGCTGCTGATGACCACGGCGTCGATGCGGCTGGGTTTGCCGGACTCATCGTATTCCACAGTGACCTGGCTCTTGCCGTCGGGGCGCAGGTAGGGCAGCTTGCCGGACTTGCGGACGGCGGTTAGCTGGCGGCAGAGCTTGTGGGCCAGCGAGATGGGGGCCGGCATCAGCTCCGGGGTTTCGTTGGAGGCGTAGCCGAACATCATGCCCTGGTCGCCGGCGCCGCCTGTGTCCACGCCCTGGGCAATGTCGCCCGACTGCTTGTTGATGGTGGAAATGACGGCGCAGGTGTTGGAGTCGAAGCCATAGGCGGCATTGTCGTAGCCGATGGAGGCGACCACGCCGCGGACGAGGCTTTGAAAATCGACGTAGGCTTTAGTGGTGATTTCGCCGGCGATGACCACCAGGCCGGTGCATGTCAGCGTCTCGGCGGCGACGCGGCTGTATGGGTCCTGCTCCAGGCAAGCATCCAAAATTGCGTCAGAGACCTGGTCGGCAATCTTGTCGGGATGGCCTTCGGTCACAGATTCAGAGGTAAACAAGAAACGGTCGCTCAACTTAACTCTCCTCCCATTGCAGGGAATTCAATTTGGGCAGCCTGGAACGAGGACCGGTTCATGCTGGATCACCGATACGAAGAGTCGAAAAAGTCTCTCGCGTGCCGGACCCACTCCCGCTCAGAACATGCCAGCACCGTCAGGATTGCGCCTTGGGATGCATTGTTCCATGGTAATTGTCGCGGGCTGCCGAGGGCAAAGAGTTGCAGTGAACGGGGCGTAGACTGCGCCCAAAGGGGCTATATGCGGGGTGAGTAGAAACAGGCTAGGCATTGCCAGCCTATACAGCAATTATGAATACTTCGAATCGTACGGGTCAGCCCAGCTACATGGGCAGCAGCGAGGTCCACCAGCCGGCGCGCAGGCCGAAGTAGCGCACTCCTAGAAATGCGCCCGCCATGGCTACCAGCAGCAGCAGAATCACTCCAACCCAGCGCAGGCGCCTCTCCATGGCGTCGCCGCGCTGGCAGCGGGCCCGGCCCACGTTGGCGGCAAACTCCAGCCAACTGCGGTCATCGTCGAGCATCTGTCCGCTGGCGGCATAGGCTTTGATAAACCGCTCCGTCCACTCGTCCGGGTCCAGGCCGACGGCGTTCGCGTAGCCGCGGACGATGCCTTTGCTCAAGATTCCGCCGGGAAGCATACGAAACCGATCCTGCTCCAGCGCAATCAGGTGGCGCTGGCCAATCTTGGTGACCGCCGTGATGTGTTCCAGCGCGATGCCGCGGGACAACCGCTCCATGCGCAGGTCTTCTCCAAAGTTGCTCATCGTTTACCAGGACACAGTCGAGCTAACTCGTTTCCCACTCAACAATAAACCTGCATTACGCATCGGTCAAAGAAAATTCATCGTTATTTTCCTTTATTTTCAGGAATCTGCGGAGTTTTCCACAAACAGGATGGCCGCGCGGACCAATTCACATCAATGTGCAGACTCCACGACGTGACTGCTGCCGTCTCCAGATGCGGGCAGTGACAACGGATATGCGCAACCGCCGACCCAGGGCTGTTACCCTGAAAGCGTGGGCTTTTCCAGCAATTTACAGCCCCACGGAGCCGTCTTCGGGAATGAATAAGCTCATCTTTGCCAATCTGTTGCACCGCCCCTTGCGTTCGGTCATCAGCATTTTCGCTGTGTCCATTGAAGTCATCATGATGCTGACCATCATCGCCATCATGTTGGGCCAATTGACCGGCCAGAAGCGGATGAACAACGGGATCGGCGCGGATCTGATCGTGCGCGCCAGCAACGCCATGATCTTCAACGGGATCAACGGAGCGGTCATTCCAGTGAAGATGGAGGGAATTCTGCGGGCACTGCCGCATGTCACAGTGGCCACGCCGGTCAATCAAAAGCTCTCCATGATCGATGGGCTGGAGGTGCTGTGGGGAATCGAATACTCCACATACAGCCAACTGAGTCCCTTCGTTTTTGTGTCGGGCGGCCCGCCGCGGATGCCCGACGATGTCATCGTGGATGATGTCTTCGCCAACCTAGGCAATGGTCACCGTGTCGGCGATACGATTCTCATTGAAAAGCACCCCTTCCGCATCGCCGGCATCTTCGAGCACGGCAAAGGCGGGCGCAAATTGATTTCCATTGACGCCATGGACGATATAACCGGTACGCCGGAGAAGGCCTCGGCCTTTTATCTGAAGGCGGACCAGCCGGAGAATATCGCACTGGTCACCAGGGAAATTCATGCCGTCCGCGGCCTGGAAGACTATCAGGTGATGACCATGGAGGAGTGGTATTCCCTGATGACCCCGGACCATATTCCCGCCCTCAATATCGCCATGCGCGTGGTGATCGCCATAGCCGTTATCATCGGCTTCCTGGTGATCTTCCAATCCATGTACACGTCGGTGCTGGAGCGCACGCGGGAAATCGGCATCCTCAAGTCCATGGGCGCCTCCAATCTGACCATTGTCGGCGTGGTGCTGCGCGAGACGGCGCTGCTCTCCCTGGCCGGAGTCGCGGTGGGCGTCGCCGCCTCCCTTGCCATTAAATCCGCACTGGCGCATGGGATTCCCACGCTCTATCTGGACATGAATGCAGCCTGGATCGCCAAGGGCGCGGCCATTGCCTTTGTCAGTTCCATCTGCGGTGCTCTCTACCCCGCATGGATGGCCGCCCGCAAGGACCCCATTGACGCGCTGGCCTACGAGTAGAGCGGAAACTAAGGGGTACATTAATCTTGTAAATGAAACTACTGACAGCAATCTCCATGTGAAGTAGTAATGACGGAATCTGATATTCAGTGCCTCAAGATGAACATCGGCAAGGTAGTAGAAATTCAAACTATCGATGGTGAACACTTGACAGCGAGAATAATTTCGGTTTTCGATGAGGAGGATCAGCCCGATGTATTTTATGAAGTTCTCACATCCAACACGATGGACTGGTATCTCGATCATGCGGATTCGGGTGGATTTGCTTTGGCATTAGATCGAATTGTTTCGGCGAAAGCTGTATCCAAGTGAATTTGTTCTGAGAACCGGCGGCGCAGGGCCGAGACCGCTCCGACACTGCCCTTGTACACTGAGTACGATCCACAGGTTTCCCCATGAAAAAACTTCTTCTCAGCCTCTACGCCGCCCTCACCGTCGCCCTCTTGGTCTGGGGCTTTTACCAGGCCATCTACATTGCCCCCGCGGACGACCGGCTGGGCGGGCAGGGCGAACTCTATCGCATCATCTTCTACCATGTGCCCTCGGCGATGGTCGCATTTCTCTTCTTCGCCATCTCGCTGGCCGGCTCCATCGGCTATTTGAGCTTTCGCCGCAGCCACGACGCCTGTGCGCAGATCTCCGACGCCTGGGCGCTGGCCGGCGCCGAGGTTGGCGTGGTCTTCTGCACCGTGGTGCTCATCACCGGCCCCATGTGGGGACGCCGCGCCTGGGGCATCTGGTGGACCTGGGATGCGCGGCTGACCACCACCCTCGTTCTGTGGTTGATTTATGTCAGCTACCTGCTGCTGCGCCGCTTTGCCGCGGGGCCGCAAGTCCAAACGCTGGCTGCCGTGATGGGCATCTTCGGCGCGCTCGACGTGCCCATCGTCTACATGTCCAATCGCTGGTGGCGCACCCAGCACCCTGCCCCGGTCTTCGGCGGAGACGCCGACTCCGGCTTCAAGGATCCCAGAATGGCGCACGCTTTTGTCTGGAATATCCTCGCATGGCTCGCCTGGGGCTTGCTTATCCTGGTCGTGCGCTACTACGCCGAGCGCCGCAGCCAGAAGATCGCCGCGCAGGATGTGCAAGACGCCCTGAACGCATGAATACAGCCGCATCTGTTACGAAACGAGGTATAGGATGAGAAAACTTGCTGTCAGCCTGATCGTCGCCCTCCCCATCGCCCTTCTCGGCTGGGCCTGCTTCCTGGTTATCTTTGCCCCGCCCGAGCCGCCTTTCGACTGGATGAACAGTATGTCCATCGCCGATCACAATGCTCTCGTTGCCCTTATCGACCACCAGTACACAGTCGCCGCCTACGTCATCACCTGGGCCATCCAACTGGGCTACCTGGCCTGGCTCGGCCTGCGCTGGCAGGCGCAAAAACACGACTCCGCCCGCTCGTCCTGCAATTCCTGATTCTCCGTGCCCCTGTCAATTTGAGCGTAGCCGAAGAACCAACCATACGTAATTTTGGCGAAAGTGTGGGAAGCTACGAGTTCCGTGGCGCGCAAGAGCCGTCCGCCTGGACGGCCAGCCCTGAGCGCAGTCGAAGGGGCCAGTCCCGGCAACGCAGCTGCTTTGCAGATAATTACCTTCCTTCGGCGCACAATCAAAGCACGAACAAGTTCCAGAGGCCGTGCACGAACTGATCCCTGTTTCATCCCTTGAGTACGTCCGTAACGCCTCATTCAAGCTAAGAATCTTTCGTCCTCAAGTTTTTTCTAATTCAGCCGATAAACCCTTTGGAAGCACGTATGCAGGCGAGAGCGGCATCTTGCCTTCAATACGCGCTGCATGGCGGATGCAGGAAAAATATCTGCGTCTCTGTGCAAATTTGGACACCACTGGAGATTGACTTTTGCAAATATTCCAGTGACGCAGTGATACGCCTGCGCGTGTCGAGCAGGCGCGGGGCGTAGACCGAGGCGGCGCCCTGGGCCAGGAACAGCACCGGGACGGCGAACGGCAAGAAGGCCACCGCGGCGACCGCCAAGTGCCAGTTGAACGCGAACAGGAACAGGACCGCGAACAAGACCAAGGCCAGGCCGCCGGCCAGGTCGTCGACCGCCTGGATGAGGACGTCTTCGACCAGCGTCAGGTCCTGCGTGGTTCGGGCGACCGCCTCGTCCGGGTCGCTGCGCGTGAAGAAATCCAGCGGCAGCGTGCGCAGGTGGCGCGCGACCTGCGTGCGCAGGTCGCAGGTCATGCGCACGATCGAAAGGCGCGTGGCGCGAGAGGCCCGGTCGGCGAGAAAGGCTTGCGCCAGCAGGACCAGCCCGAGCTCGAGCCCGGCGAGCAGGGCCGCCGTCGGCGTCAGGCGGTGCCGCAGCGCGGCCAGGAAGCCGACGTAGATGATCGGGATCTGCAGCGCGGCGCAGAACGCCTCGGCCACGGTGAAGGCCAGCCCCACGCGGAACTGCCGGTCGCCCCAGT